>VGAG01000001.1 GCA_016870835.1 Actinomycetota bacterium
CGAGCGCAATCGAATTTGTAATAGTTGCGACTCCACCAGAGCAAGTCATCCCAACTCTTTTAACCGAAAAGAAGTACAACTCTCAAGCAATATTTATAGATGTAAGTAGTGCTAAAACTAATACTCAACGTGAGATAGAAACTTTTCCGGAGTTACGAGTGAAATTTGTGGGAACACATCCCATCGCCGGTAGAGAACTGAGTGGCGCCGGTGCTGCGCGTAGCGATCTTTTCATGGGTCGAGCATGGATATTGACACCATCGCCATCGGTCTCTGAGTCAGATGTTAAGTCGGTTGAATCGCTCATTACTGCCCTCGGATCGACTCCTTATCGGATGGATCCCAAAGAGCACGACCGGCTCTTTGCCCGAATCTCTCATCTGCCACAGATATTGAGTACCTCTTTGGCCGGTTCGGTAGCAAAACTGGGGAACCAGGTCGACCTCTCCGGGCAGGGTCTTCGAGACATGCTTCGTCTCGCCGGTTCAAAGGGCGAGCTTTGGAGTGAGATATTGATTTCTAATAGAGATGAAGTTCTTAAAGCGTTAGAGGAAATGAAAGCGCTTTTAAATAACTTCAGCAAGGTGCTCGAAGAAAACGATGAAAGAGCCATTTTGGAACTTTTCCGAACCGGAAATATCGTGCAATCGAGTCTCAGTGGAAAGCATGGCGGTAAGCCTAGAGATTACACACACTTAAGCGTCGTTATTGAAGATAAGCCAGGGCAATTAGGTGCGTTATTTAGGAAATGCGCAGAAGTTGATGCAAACGTTGAAGATCTTTCGCTAGAGCATTCGCCGAATCAAGAAACTGGTCTAATTCGACTAGCACTTTCAAAAGACGATGCGTCCAAGCTTGAAACTCACTTACTCAAGAGCGGTTGGAAGGTTCATCGTCAATGAGTTGGCAGACGAAAACCGTAGTCGTGGCGATGGATGGCCCAAGTGGTGCAGGTAAGTCTTCCACGTCTCGCGGTTTAGCTAAGCGAGCAAACTGGAGTTATTTAGATACCGGAGCTCTATATCGAGTAGCAACCTGGTTAGTACTTGAAGAAAGTATCGCTGACGAGAATGCACTCCTTGAAAAATTGGCAAAAACAAAAATTAAGTTTCTTACTGATCCGGCAAATCCACGTATCTTTCTTGGTGAGAAAGAGCTTACAAAAGAGATTCGCGAGGAACGAGTCACAGCAAAGGTCAGTGAGGTAAGTGCCTGGCCGCAGCTACGAAAAGAATTGTTGCAACTTCAGCGCGCAATTATTGATGCAGCTCCTAGTGGAATTGTGGTCGAAGGTCGCGATATCGGAACTGTTGTTGCTCCAAATGCCCAGGTAAAGATATTTCTCCAAGCGGACATTGAGAAGCGAGCTGAGCGGCGAAATAGTGAGCTATCTACAATGAAAATTGATGGGGGAGGAGTAGATCAAGTAGCAGATTCGTTAGCAACTAGGGATCAAATCGATAGTTCTCGCGCGACCTCGCCACTTCGAAAAGCAGAAGATTCAATCTTGGTTGATTCCACTCATTTAACCCTTGAGGAGACTATCGATTACATCTGGAATATCCTCAAGCAGCGTTCCCTGCTAGGACTGCCGATTGTTGCTGTCATTGGCCGGCCAAATGTCGGTAAGTCAACTCTCGTTAACCGCATCATCGGCGGTCGAGAGGCAATTGTCGAAGATACCCCTGGGGTCACTCGCGATCGAGTCAAGTATGACGCAGAGTGGAATGGAAGAAAGTTCACTATTATGGATACCGGCGGCTGGGAGCCAACTGCTGAGGGAATAGCGCTAAAGATCTCAGATGCGGCAGCAAGTGCGATTGGCGAAGCGGATTTAATTATTTTTGTCGTTGACTCGCATGTAGGCGCGCAGAGTGAGGAAGAGGAGCTCGTTAACGTTTTGCGCAAAAGCGGAGTCGATGTCATGTTGATAGCCAATAAAGTCGATTCGGAAAAAGATGAATTAGATGCACACCAACTTTGGAATATAGGCCTTGGCGAACCGTACTTTGTCTCGGCGGCGCACGGCCGAGGTAGCGGTGACTTACTTGACCAAATTGTCGCCCGTCTTCCCGAAGTTGGAAAGGGGCGAATCTCAGATGGATTTAGAAAGATAGCGATAGTGGGACGGCCGAATGTGGGCAAGAGCAGTCTGCTAAATACTTTTGCGGGCAATTATCGAGCGCTTGTCGATGATGCTGAAGGCACAACAAGAGATCCAATTGATGAGTTGATCGATGTTGATGGAAAGACCTGGAGATTTATTGATACCGCAGGAATTAGAAGAAGAGCTCATCAAACAAGTGGCACCGACTACTACGCAGCCCTGCGAACAGAGCGAGCGATTGAGAACGCCGAAGTCGTAGTAATTGTTCTGGATGCTTCGGTGACGATGACTGAGCAGGATTTACGGATCATCTCGATGGCCGAGGAGGCCGGCAAGGCTCTAGTAATTGTGATGAATAAGTGGGATTTACTTGATGATGATCGTCGCCCTCAGCTGGAGAAGGAGATTGATAGAAATCTCGATCAGGTCGAATGGGCGGAGCGGATAAACCTCTCAGCAAAGACTGGTTGGCATAAAGACCGTTTGATTCCTGCCGTTGAACGAGCACTTGCTGGCTGGGAGTACCGAGTTCCTACTGGAAAATTGAACGCATTCCTCGGACAACTTGTGAGTGCGAACCCGCCCCCGGTCCGGGGTGGCAAACAACCCAAGATTCTCTTTGCAACACAGGCTGGAATTGAACCGCCAACATTTATCATTTTTGCATCTGACTTCCTCGAGTCAAGCTATAGACGTTTTATCGAGAGACGTCTAAGAGAAGAGTTTGGGTTCTCAGGTTCCCCAATACGAATCTCAGTTCGACTTAGGGAGCGATAACCCTGAAGTAATATTCAATTACGGGACGTAGCGCAGCTTGGTAGCGCACATGGCTGGGGGTCATGTGGTCGGAGGTTCAAATCCTCTCGTCCCGACTCGAAGCCACTTTCACAACTACTTTAGGGGGAGTCCTGGATCGCAAGGCCTTCTTAACTATCCCGAACCTCTTGACTCTCCTTCGCGGCGTCGGCATTCCAGTCTTCCTACTCTTTGTCGCTCAAGAGCGGTATTCACTTGCAGTGATCACTCTCATGCTTGGCGGGCTAACGGATTACCTAGATGGAAAGTTAGCGAGAGCCTTGAATCAAGAGAGCAAGTTAGGTGAGTTGCTCGATCCAGCTGTTGATCGCCTCTATATCGCAAGTGTTTTGATTGCAATGTATGTAACCGAATCAATTCCATTATGGGTTTTGGCTTTAATCATTCTCCGCGATCTCATTCTTGGAGCTCTTCTGATTGCTATGAAGCGAAGTGGAATTGAACCTTTCAAAGTCACGTATCTTGGCAAGGCAGCTACCTTTAATCTTCTATACGCTCTGCCACTTCTTCTGCTTGCTCAATCTGGTGGCGAAAATTTGAGTCAAGTTGCTTTTATTGCAGGATGGGCCTTTGCGGGATGGGGTATTGGTCTCTATTTATGGACTGGTGTGGGATACGCTAGAACTGGAGTCAACCAAATTAGGGGAGGAAATCTTGGGTAACGTTCCCGACAATCTTTCATACACCAAAGAACATGAGTGGGTCTCTAAGGTAGAAGGTAAGAAATATCGGATTGGAATTACTGATTTTGCTCAAGGCGCCCTTGGTGACATCGTCTACGTCCAACTTCCCAAGATAGGCGAACTTGTAGAAGCCGGAAAAGTCTGCGGTGAAGTTGAATCTACTAAAAGCGTTTCAGAGATCTACGCCCCAATCTCGGGCGTAATAGTTTCGGTCAACAACGACCTGGATAGTAAGCCAGAGATAATTAATAGCGATCCATACGGAGCAGGTTGGTTGGCAGAGATAGAAATCAAGAGCGATTTAGCTTCCGATTCGCTCTTAACGGCCGAACAATACCGAGCTCTCACCGCTTGACTCGCCCCAGCCTCCACCATAGGGTGAGCCTGAAGTTAAACTGAAGATTTATGGGGAGGGTTCGTGGTCTCGGCAGCTGAAGAGAGAAACGATCTCACCACCACTATCCACCTCACCAACCTTCGCTCGGTTGAAAGCCCACTTGCCAAGCTACTGGAGCAGGCCGGCAGTGAACTCAAAGAAGTTCTAGCGGGGCTAAGTGATGAAGCGGCAATGTTGGTCTCACTCGTTGGTCCAAGTAAAGGAGCGCGCTACCTTCTAGATAGCGAAGTTGTTCGGATTGGAAGATCTACCGATAGTGAGATTTTTCTTGATGATGTAACAGTCTCAAGGAAGCATGCTCAAATCATTAAGCGCAATAAGAAATTCCAGCTTGAAGATTCTGGGAGCCTTAACGGCACTTACCTAAACGGCACGATTACCACGAGCGCCGAACTAAAAGATGGCGATGAAGTACAAATTGGAAAATTTAGAATGCATTTCTTCTCTGGAAAGGCTGGTAAATGAGCGTCCCCGCCCGTGCGTACTTGAGTATCGGAGAAGTCCTTGCAAAGTTGCGAAGTGATTTCCCAGATATAACTATTTCAAAGATTCGCTTCCTTGAATCTGAAGGTCTAATCGAACCGCAACGCACGCCATCCGGTTATAGAAAATTCACAACCCCGGATCTTGAACGACTTCGCTATGTACTTTTAGCCCAGCGTGATCACTATCTGCCACTCAAAGTTATTAAGGAGAATCTTGATGCGCTTGATCGCGGGTTAGAGCCAGCTCCTATCTCTGGCGGAAGCGCTTCACCGAGAATGCTTCCGGTAGATGCCGCCATTGCGCCTTCGGCATTTGCAGAGCAGAGCGACTTGCGACTTTCTCGTGACGAACTCTTGAAGAGCGCCGAGATATCTGAGGAACAATTATCGGAGCTAGAAAGCTATGGTTTGGTTTCGATGAGGGGAAAGCACTTTGATGGTGATGCGCTAATGGTTGCAAAAGTTGTGGGCGAGTTATCTGCTTTCGGAATCGAAGGACGACATCTGCGTGCATTTAAAGCAGCTGCAGATCGCGAAGTTGGTCTGGTTGAACAGGTCATTACGCCACTGCTTCGTCAGAAGAACACAGATTCCAAGGCGCGCGCCGAAGAAGTTGCTCGCGAGATTGCATCTCTATCTATCCGCCTTCATGCATCTTTAGTCCGCGCTGGCCTGCATCGAGCAAAATGAGTTTCCAAGCCCTTGACGTCGTAGGCGTCCGGGTTGAGATGCCCTCCAATCAACCGATAGTGCTACTCAAGGAGATCGGAGGGGTTCGCTACCTTCCAATCTGGGTAGGCGCAGTTGAAGCAACCTCAATCGCTTTTGCGCAACAAGGGGTTCAGCCTCCGAGGCCTCTTACCCATGATCTACTGAAAGACATCCTTGCTTCCCTCGATGTCAGCGTGGATTCAATTCATCTCACCGAACTTAAGGATGGGGTCTTTTACGCGAACATCAACTTGAAGGGTGGCGTATCGGTTTCAGCAAGACCAAGCGATGCGATTGCCCTAGCGCTTCGAACCGGCTCGCCCATATTGGGCAGTGAAGAATTGCTTAAGGAGGCCGGGATTGAGATCCCTGACCAAGCAGAGGATGAGGTTGAGAAGTTCAAAGAGTTTCTAGAAGGCATCAATCCCGAGGATTTCCAAGCGTAGAACTCTAAAGTGCTACTTGAGATTTAGAGTGTGTCGGTAATTGATGTCGAGTATCTCCGGTCTTACCGTTAAGCCACTCAAGTGAGAGGCTTTCCCCTGTGACATCTAACGAGGTCGGTTATCGTGGCGCTACTGCATGTACTGCTGCGGGCATCTCCTATCGTCAGCTCGATTATTGGGCGCGAACTGGATTGGTAGAGCCAACTATCAGGGGAGCGAGCGGCTCAGGTTCACAGAGACTTTATGGTTTTAGAGACATCCTGGTTTTGAAGATTGTAAAGCGGCTACTTGATGCCGGAGTTTCACTTCAAAATATCCGAAGTGCGGTTCAACATCTACGCGAACGAGGCGCTGATGACCTTGCGCGTGTGACGCTAATGAGCGATGGCTCATCTATTTACGAGTGCACCAGCTCAGAGGAAGTCTTCGATCTTCTTCAAGGCGGTCAAGGTGTCTTCGGTATCGCGGTAGGCAAGGTTTGGAACGAGGTTGAGGGATCATTGACCTTGCTTCAAGGCGAAGATCTTGAAGATGGAAGCGTCGTACCTGGTACCGGTGATGATGAATTAGCCGCTCGTCGCAAGCTACGCGGCGCATCTTGACCTCTCATACTTTTAACTAACCCTCTATTCTTCTCGCCGTGGCGCGAAAGAATTTCTCAGATCGACATATCGGACCATCTGCTGAGCAGATTGGAACCATGCTGCATGAACTTGGATATTCAAGCCTTGAAAAGTTCATATCCGATGTCCTTCCCAATTCCATAAAACTCTCCGAAGTTTTTGGAGCAACGCTTCCAAAACCAGCATCGGAACCGGAGACGATAAAAGAATTAAAGGAATTGGCTGCCAAGAATCGTGAGTTCACCTCGCTTATTGGCATGGGTTATTACGGCACTCATACACCTCCAGTAATTCTGCGAAATGTTTTAGAGAATCCCGCTTGGTATACGGCATATACGCCATATCAACCTGAAATTTCACAAGGGCGGCTGGAAGCGCTATTTGCATTTCAGACTATGGTCAGCGATTTAACAGGTCTACCGATATCAAATGCTTCAATGCTCGATGAGGGCACAGCAGCAGCGGAAGCAATGACCTTAGCAAGGCGTGCCTCTAAGAGCCCAGATAACGCTAAATTTCTCATTGATAGCGGTGTTCATCCGCAGACCACAGCAGTAATAGCTACTAGAGCAAAACCCCTAGGAATTGAAGTAGAAGAAGTGGACTTTGCAAATGCCAATCTCGATGGGGCTTTCGCACTTCTTATTCAATATCCCTGCACATTTGGATCTTTACCGGAGTTAGCAGATTTAATGGAGCGCGCGAAGAGCGCGAATGCCATGGTCATTATGGCAACAGATTTACTTGCTCTAACTCTGATTCGTTCACCGGGGGAGTGGGGAGCAGATATTGCAATCGGTTCTGCCCAACGTTTCGGCGTTCCCATGGGATTTGGTGGACCTCATGCAGGCTTTCTTGCAGTACGTGATGGGTTGGAGCGTTCGCTACCTGGACGTTTAGTTGGCCAGAGCATTGACTCTGCTGGCGATCCAGCTTTGCGTCTCGCGCTACAGACTCGGGAACAACATATACGACGCGATAAGGCGACCAGCAATATCTGCACCGCGCAAGTTCTGCTTGCAAATATTGCTGCCCTATATGCGGCTTGGCATGGTCCAGAAGGTTTGCGCGAGATTGCGGTGCGAACTCATAACCTTGCTAGAACTTTTGCCGGTCACTTAAAGCGTTCTGGTTTCAAACTCTTCAGCGAAACCTTCTTCGACACAATCTCATTTAAAGCTGAAAATCCTGGTGCGTTGGTTGAAAGTGCTGCTCGAGCCGGAATCAATGTTCGATTGATTGAAGGTGGAATCTGCATTTCCTTTGATGAAACAAGCACAAGTGAGATCGTTGAAAAATTGATTAAAGCTTGGGGGCTAACGGTTCAAAAAGGGGAGGGCGCTGGAAGTATTCACGATCTTCGCAAGACTTCCTATCTTTCCCATCCCATCTTTAACTCTTATCACTCTGAGACTTCGATGCTTCGTTACATCCGAACTCTTTCGGATCGAGACTTAGCACTTGATAGAACAATGATTCCGCTGGGCTCCTGCACGATGAAATTGAATTCAACGACTGAGATGGAGGCAATTACCTGGCCGGAATTTGCCAATCTCCATCCATTTTCTCCTGCTAGCCAATCGGTTGGAACTAGAGCTCTTATTAAGGATCTATCTGATTGGTTAATAGAAATTACGGGATATGACGCTGTATCGCTGCAACCCAATGCCGGCTCCCAAGGTGAATTTGCTGGATTACTTGCGATTCGTAATTTCCTCGATAGTAAGGGGGAGACTAGCCGGGATATCTGCCTGATTCCATCTAGCGCTCATGGAACCAATGCGGCTAGTGCGGTTATGGCCGGCATGAAAGTTGTTGTTATATCCTGCGATGACCACGGAAATGTCTCACTCGCTGATTTAAAGGCAAAGATTGCCGAGTACGGGGATCGGTTAGCTGCGCTCATGGTTACCTACCCGTCAACACATGGGGTTTTTGAATCTGAAATTAGCAATATCTGCGCGCTGGTTCATGATGCCGGCGGACAGGTTTATGTTGATGGCGCGAATCTCAACGCTCTTGTCGGTTTAGCAAAGCCAGGAAAATTTGGCGCCGATGTTTCGCATCTAAATCTTCATAAGACATTCTGCATTCCTCATGGCGGCGGGGGACCAGGCGTTGGCCCAGTCATTGCGCGGCGCCATCTCGCTGCTCACTTACCAAATCATCCACTTGACTCATCTGCCGGACCACTAACCGGCCCTGGCCCAGTAAGTGCTGCACCTTTCGGTTCCGCTTTGATTCTGCCAATTTCATGGGCGTATATAAGGATGATGGGCGCAGATGGTTTAAAACTTGCGACCGAGATTGCAATTCTCTCGGCAAACTATATTTCTAAGAAGCTTGAACCGTATTTCCCAACGCTTTACAAAGGGGAGAGCGGATTTATCGCTCATGAGTGCATCATTGATCTCCGTGAAATCACTAAGAACACCGGGGTTACCGTTGATGACATCGCTAAACGCTTAATGGACTTTGGCTTCCATGCGCCAACAATGAGCTTCCCGGTTGCTGGAACATTCATGATTGAGCCGACGGAAAGTGAAGATATTGCTGAAGTAGACCGTTTTATTGAGGCGATGCGGATTATCAAAGCTGAAATTGATGAGATTGCCAGCGGCAAGATCGCCCTTGACTCTTCACCACTTCGAAATGCGCCACACACCCTCAAAGATCTAGTGGGCGATTGGGACCGTCCTTACCCGCGCGAAAAAGCGGTCTTCCCAGCAGGAACCGAGGTTGGCATGGCTCGCAGAGGTAAATATTGGCCAACGGTGGGGCGGATTGATGGCGCTTATGGGGATAGGAACCTGGTCTGCGCCTGTGAACCGATAGAAGCTTTAGCGATTAATTAGTTAACATAATGTCAATTATCGGCTAAGTACTGAGCGTCTGGAAGTAATCAGAACCAGCCCAAATAGCCCCAGCCAGAACCAACTGCCGAGCCTGGATGCCACCGTCCGGGATTCATGCGTTGAGATCTGCATATTCAACTCACCCGGTTTAAATTGAACTAACTCTTTTTCAACTGAACCACTTGAATCAATATGTGCGGAAAATCCGGTTGTGCTTACAACGGCAATATCACGGCGCAATTCAGCTGCTCGTGCTCGAATTATCTGGAGTTGTTGCCTTGCTTGCGCAGATTTTCCAAAGGTCGCGTTGTTCGTCTGGGCTACTAAGAATGCGGCATCTTTCGCACCATTTCGGATGAAATCATCATCTAAAACCTCAAAGCAGATTAACGAGATGAACTTATGCCCCGCCACCTCGTGAGTAATCCAACTCGATCCGGACTGGAAATCTCTTACGCGCTTTGCCTCGGGCGCTATCAGTTCGGCTAATGTGCGAAGCGGCATGTACTCGCCGAATGGTGCAAGATCTTGTTTTATATACATGGAAGCAATTTCGCCACTCGGTTGGTAAAGAATTGAAACATTTCTTGGACCTTCTACACCTCTTAATACTGCACCTACTAGTAGAGGGATCTTCTTGGTTTCAAGTACTTCTGAGATTCTCGACTTTGCGCGGGTATCAACAATCGGGTCAATATCCGAGGCATTTTCTGGCCAAATAAAAAGTTCTGGTTTACTAGAAGAGCTAAGGGTTCTATCAACATGGCGGTTAAGAACGCCAAGTGCGCGCTCGTTGTAATCAAACCCAAGTTTGTCGACTCCACCTTGGATAGCAGTAACAGAAAGGCTTCCTGTCGCGCTAGCTGTTGGTATCAATAAAGCAATAGGTAATATGAAAATCACAACCAATATTTGCCGCTTGGCAAGAATTACTAGTGCAGAGGCGAACGTCACAAGAAAAGTAATCCCAGCAACCCCGACTAAAGGATAAACACTTGAGAGTAGATCGATTTGAGTATGACCAACTCTCCCCCAGCCAAAACCGCCAAAGGGAAACTTCATTCTCAGTAGTTCAATAACGGTGAAGGCTGAGGCAAAAAGCAAAGCTCCGCGCACTGTTCTCTCGAACCTCGGCACGGAAACTAGAGTGAACATCCCCGTTTGTAAGAGCGCCAAAAGAACCCAGGGCAACCAGCCAACATATGAGCCGGACCAGTGAAGCAATGGTGCGAAGAAGGAGAAGCCCGCGATGCAGCTAAGCGACCAACGCCTGCGCAATTCGTATCTGCTCAATAACCGGAAGAGAATTGCAGCTCCAATGAACGGTCCAATTGCTAAATCAATTGGCGGAAATCCGGACCAGAGAAGGAGTCCAGAGAGAATTGCAAACGCTATTGCCATCTAAGCGCCGCCTTCAGACGCTCCAAACTTGTTGTGAGCCCATATTCCGTAGCGACATCGGTCACCTCATCTAGATCCTTAATCGCACTTGGGATTTCAAATGTAACTTTAGGAAGCCTTAGATCATCAGCGCAACTAGTTAGCTTTGCGGCCACTTTCGCATATTTCAAATCAGCAAGAATCTTCTTTCGGTGGCTTTCTTTAAGAGCTTCATGAGAATTCTGTGCCGCATCAATTACCTCATCCATACTTGAGAAAACCTTTGCGATTTCAGCAGCACCTTTCTCACCGATTCCCTTTATCCCCGGTAGCCCATCAGAAGCATCGCCACGAATCATCGCAAACAACCCATACCTCTCCCCCGGTATCTGATATTTACTTGCTATCCATTTTTTATCTACTAAATCATGGGCGCTAATACCTTTAGCAAGATAGACAACTTTGATATCCGATGAATCATCTACAAGTTGGAACAAGTCGCGATCGCCCGTAACAATTCTTACCGGCCCACGTTCTCGCCTTGCTAATGTTGCAATTACATCATCGGCTTCATAATCATCGGCGCCAATAATTTCAAAACCAAGTGCTTCAAATAAATCAAGTATTACCGGGACTTGAGGGGTAAGTAGATCTGGCTCTTCTTCCTCCTCGCCCGCTTCATCCAATCGATTTGATTTATATTCAGCAAAGAGCTCAACTCGCCACGAGGGTCGCCAATCCCCATCCAAACAGAGCGCAAAGCGATCTGGGTTGTAATGATTAATCAGCCGGGCGGTCATATCGATAAAGCCCTTAACGGCATTAATTGGTTCACCCTTTGGACTTAGTAACGTGTCGGGCATTCCGTAGTAAGCGCGGTACCAGAGCGAGGCGCTGTCGATCAGCATTATGGTCATGCCACTACCGCCGAATATGCAACAACGCTTCTATCAATCTTCTTGATTGCTTCACGAGCAAGTAATGAAACGACGGGTTGGGCATCAAGTAGTTGACCAAGCAGATCAATTATCTGGCGCATATTCCGTACGAAGTCACCAACCGGAATCTCAGTTTCACGGAGTATCGAGTGCAGTGTGTTTCCATTCGCCCAACGATATGCGGTCCAGGCAAGGTCAAAGTTTGGCTCGCGTTGCGGATCGACGCCATGCTCTTCTTCAAGTATCGTCAATCTTCCCCAGATCGAAATTGTGCGCTCAACAAGTGGTTCAAGGCTCTTGGGAATCCTAGGAATCTTGCTTCGCTCTCCTCGCCCTTCAAATATCAAACCAGATAAAAGCGCTACTAAATCAGAGGCGGTAATGCCTTCAAAGAGTCCATCAAAGATCATCTCTGTTAGTAGCAAATCACTCTCCGAATAAATTCGAGTAAGCACTTCGCCCTTGTTACTTAACTTCTGATTTTGCACATAGTCAAGCTCCATCAAAATAGAACTAACTCGATCAAAGGTGCGAGGTATGACATTAGTTCGTGAATCCATCCGACTCTGTAGACCCGATGTCTCGCGTTTCAAGCGCTCGGCTTTCTCAAGTAAACGTGCATGATCCTCGCGCTGCGGACATTGATGAGCAGGATGTGATTTCATCTCTCGTCGATGTGCCGAAATTTCTTCTTCAACATCCCTGCGATTTCGCCGCTTGGTGTAGCTCTGAGATTTCTTATGGTGTGCGCTTTCTAATTCCTTGATTGCAAAACGGTGGGACATGTACTCGGCAAAATCACCAAGATGACATTGGGCCTCGCTAGTAAGGCTACGAACAGCCTCACTGTTCCGCTCAATCTGACGAAGTAGCCCTGAGACCGAAGCATCTGCTTGAAATTGCGCAAAGGATGCCGCAAGGGATTTACGTGCTCGTTCGGCGCCAAAGCGCGAGATGAGATTTGCTGACATGTTGTAGGTCGGTGAAAAGGATGACTTGAGTGGATAGGTACGGGTACTTGCAAGGCCTGCGGCCATAGCGCTATCGATCTGTTCGCTCCATAGAACTACAGCATTACCTTCGATATCAATCCCTCTGCGCCCTGCTCTTCCAGTTAATTGGGTGTATTCGCCAGGAGTAACTGCAACGTGGCTCTCGCCATTCCACTTGACCAACTTTTCAAGCAGAACAGTTCGGGCCGGCATATTTATCCCAAGCGCAAGAGTTTCAGTCGCAAAGACGACTTTGATTAGCCCTCTTTGAAAGAGTTCCTCCACAGTTTCTTTAAACATCGGCAATAAACCTGCGTGATGTGAGGCGATTCCGCGCTCAAGGGCTTGTGACCACTCGTAAAAGCCCAGTACTCCATAATCTTCACTTGGAAGTTCGGATGTTCGGCGAGCGATTACGCTCTGAATTACTTCACGCTCCTCTTTGTTGGTGAGAGAGATTCCTTCTTTAATGCACTGTGTAACAGCGGCATCGCATCCTGCCCTTGAAAAAATAAAGTAAATAGCGGGCAGGTAATCATATTCACGTAGCTTCTCAACAATCTCGGGTCTAGTCATGGAACGGATCGATGAGAAACTCTTGCTGTAGCCGGGCATAGCTTTCCCAGGAATGCGCCTACTTGAATGTCGCTCTAATCGAATGAGCTCTGGATTCACCCTGCCATCATCTACAAACAAATCAAGGAGTCGATTTCCAATCAGAATATGTTGATATAGCGGAACTGGGCGAATTTCAGAGAGTACGACTTCGGTTTCACCACGAACGCTCTTCAACCAAGCTCCGAATTCTTCCGCATTCGAAACCGTGGCAGAGAGAGAAACGACTTGTATCCGCTCGGGCAAGTGAATGAGTATCTCTTCCCAAACTGCTCCGCGAAACCGATCGGCCAAGAAGTGCACTTCATCCATAACTACATAACCAAGATCAGAGATTCCTTCTGGTCTTGCGTAAATCATGTTTCTAAGAACCTCAGTTGTCATAACCACGATTGGCGCATCGCCATTTATTGAAGAATCTCCTGTCAATAAACCAACGTTGGCTTCACCATGAACCCTGGTCAACTCTTGAAATTTCTGGTTGGAAAGCGCCTTAATAGGGGTCGTGTAAAAGCAACGCTCCCCTTTCTCTTCCGCTAGAAACGCCGCAAATTCGCCGACAATCGTCTTTCCCGCCCCAGTTGGCGCAGCAACCAGAACGCTCTTTCCATCTTCAAGATGTTGGCAGCCTTGAATTTGAAAGTCATCAAAACCAAATTCATATCCCTCTGCAAAGCGGGTAGTTAATGGATGTCGATTGCGATTCTTCGCTGCAATCATTTTTTCTGCCGGCGAGCGGTTCACCTCATTGTCCAAGTCAAAAGCGCATCCCGTTCAATGGAGGCGTGAATCGGGAGGGATCCGATTCGTTCGCCATCAGCATAAGCAATTGCTGGAGCTTTAACAGTTACCGAACGAGCGCGTTCGATCCGCACTCGTGGGTGAGTGATGTGGGTTCCCTTAAACACTCTAGGAAAAACTCGAAGTAATTCGAATTTAGAGACTGGTTCTAAAATCATCAAATCAAATAGACCATCGGTAAGTGAAGCATCAGGACAGACCTTCATCCCTCCCCCGTAGCTTGCGCCATTCGCAATTGCGATCAGCATCGCTTCTGTCTCAATCCTTCGATCATCTAATTCAATTTCATAAGCCAAGGGTTTGAAGAGCGGCAGCTCGAGTAACATCGCCAAGTCATATTTGCGCTTACTCTTCATGCGAATTCGATTTGCTCGTTCACTTACGAGTGAATCAAAGCCAGTGCTTAGAATCTCAGCGAAATACCTATTGTTTACTTTGCCGAGGTCAATCCTGGATGCTCTGTCATTCAGACCTTGATTTAAGACTGCTAACGGGTCATTGAGTGGCAATCCAAGTGAGCGCGCGAAATCATTTCCGGTACCGGCAGGTATCAAGAGCAGTGCTACATCCTTTTGAGCAAGTTCTTGGATTGCCAAATGCACCATGCCATCCCCGCCTACAACGATTACTACTCCCGCCTCTAACATCGCTACCGCTTCGCGCAGATTTACGGCAGCGCTCTCATAGCTCGTCCCGGAAATATCCTGGAATTGCACACCCAAGGATGAGAGGTGCTTGGTTACTTGATTCATAACCCTTAATCCCTTGCCACCACCCGAAGTTGGATTGGCAAGAAGTAGGCATTTCATAAGTACTGCTTAAATATCTTCAGGAGAGTCAATCGGCCTTACTTCATCCATTGAGGAGGCTTCGGTATCTGCGAACTTGTTCCGCTTCTTATCCCGACGTTTATCAACCAAGAGTCCAATCCCGCCGGCTCCGAAATAGAGCGCAATTAGTGGCACAGCTAAGGCGGCCATCGATAGCGGATCTGCGGTTGGTGAGAAAGCTGCTACGAAGAAGGTGATCCCGAAGATGGCAAACCGCCACGGCTTGAGAATTCCGCGACCAGAGAGCACGCCAATTAGGTTAAGAGAAACAAGAAAGACAGGTAGTTCAAAAGCGATTCCGAAGATAAGAATCAACCTTAAAACGAAATCCAAATAATCATCAAATCTAACCAGGTTATCCAAAGCGGTGGGAGTGAAACCAAAAAGAACCTTGATTGCCAAGGGAAGAATCAAATAAGCCAGCGTTGCGCCAGCGGCGAAGAAAGGTGTTGCGGCAACTATGAAGAGGACTGAGTTTCGTCGCTCTTTCCAAGTAAGTGCCGGTGCGATGAATGCCCAGAGTTGGTAGAGCCAAAATGGCGCCGACAGAATAATCCCAGTTAAAAAGGCAACTTTAAGTTGGAGGTTTAGTGGCCCAAGGACTCCAGAGATGTAGAGCGCACCACATTGCTCAGAACCTATGGCCTGAGCCCCGCGCAAGTCACATACTGGAGCTGAAAGCGTTGTGATTATCTCGCCATAAAAGACCCAGCCAAGAATTGCAAAAAGAAAAATGAAACCGGCAGCTTTGATGATGCGACTGCGAAACTCACGGAGATGATCTAGCAGGGGCATCGTTCCCCGAGTTGTTGAAGCCAATTTAGTTCACCGCCTTTTTCCGAGTGCGGTTTGAGTTAAGCAGACGAACTAGTTCGCCGCCTTACCTTCCTCATCTGATTTCTTCTCATCTTTATTCAACTCTTTAACCTCACTCTTGAAGATTCGAAGTGAACGGCCGAGGGCACGAGCAGAATCTGGGAGGCGCTTGGCGCCGAAGAGCAGGACGACGACAAGAATAAGCAGAAGCCAGTGTGATGGTTCGCGAAGAAACATTTATCCCCCTAAAAGACGTTGCCCTACGCTACCACGCAGAGAATTGCCCTCAACGCTAGCTCTTTGAAGGGCTAGCTATATAGCGCCAGCGCCTTACGAGCCAAATCCTTTACCCGGAGCGACAATTCAATCGGTTCCACCAGTTGCGCGGACCCGCCCTCAGCAAGGACTTTTCGCACCAGCCATTCAGGTTGGAATATCTCAATTTCATAACCTTCGGAGACTTTGCGCAGTTGGGCTTGATTCTCAGCCACAAAGTAGGAATTCGAATCTGCCTTCAATTTCGCTACAAGAAGCTCATCGCTCTTCAAGTTCTCTTGCACTTCAATCGGATCCTTGGTGACTTCCAACTCCTCTATCTGGCCGAGATTAAATGTTCGCACTCCATTGCTAGCGTCGCACCAAGCATCTATAAGCGTCCGCCTAGGTTCGGCCTTAACTCGTATGACAGATATGGCGCGATTAGTACGCTCACCTCTGAGCGGATTTAGATACGTGATCTTGAGCTTTTTCCCGGTCTTTATTGACGCCTCGATCTTTCGCATCTTCTCTTTAGACGGATCTCCCTGATAGAAGAGCGCATCTTCTGGAATATCTGCGCTGTAGAGTTTAGAAAGTTTTTCACGTAACTTGCGAACGCTCTCTTTCTTGGTGGCTGGCAAGAGATCTTCAAGAGCCGATAAGGCCACTCTCATGACTAAGGCTTCACCTTCTGAGAATCTACGAGGCGCTTCTAAGTTCTGGGGGTCTCGAATTGAAATCACGCCATCTTCAACCGAGAGGTCAATTAATTCAAGTGGCGTGTACCCAGGCAGACCACAAACAAAGAGCAGGTCTAAATCCTTGAGAAGGTCCGCAACCCTGACTCCAAACTTTGTTGCAGTCTCTTTTACTGATACCCCAGGGTTAGAAACGAGATATGGCACCAGGTCAATCAATCTAAGCGCCCGAGCAGCTGCTGTCTCAGCCATGTACCAGAACCAAACGCTTCAATTTTTCAATGAGAAGGCCTTTCAGTGATGAAGGTGAGAGCACCTTTGTATCATCGGCAAGCCAGAGCGCCTCTCGCAATGCGTGAGCTTCGTCAGAAAATGTAAGTTCAACTTCATCCCACTCATCATCAATCTCGGAAGTCGAGATCGCCCGGTTACGTAAGTGAATCCCTGCGGACTTTCTTATTGCAATTTTCGCTACGTAATCCCAACTCTTTAGCATTACCAAATACTCCTTAATATTAAAGTCTGAAGGGACCTGATAGGCCCCAGCCTTTGAAATCCTCGAGATTCCGCTTGAGATACGGGAGAGTTTGAAGGCACGAATGTCATCGCGCTCCAAATCCTCGCCAACTAAATACCAAGCACCGCGCCAAGCGCTAACCCCTAGTGGATTTACCTTTCGCTCCTCCGATTTATTTGATGAAGCTTTCTGGTAATCAAATGAAATTGTTGCTCTTTCACTTAAAGCACTTAAGACTTCAGAGAGCCCTGCCTCAGAGATTGCGCTCTGCGCAACAGGTATCTCAACTGGGATTTCAGGAGTTACTGCAAGTGAGTTGAGTCGAAGCGCCAACGACCTTGCGGTCCCAGAAAAATCATCACCTTCGATTTGTTGTAGAGCGAGGGATATAAGACCGAGTTCTTCTGCGCTGAATTTTTCATGTATTTGGAAAGCTTCTGGTCGAATCCGGTAGCCGACTTCATCTTCAAAGAGTGGATCATGTGTAGCGACTTCAATTTCTATTCCAAGGTTGCGCAAATCATCTTTGTCCCGCTCGAACATGCGCTCTTTAGTCTCTTGAGTACCCGTGTATCCCGAAACCCGCTTAAAGATTTCACTCTTAGCCATGTATCGCTTGGTACCGAGCAGCGCCATGGTGAGATTGACCAATCTCTCGGTTTTGGCGCTAGACATAGGGCGAATTATGTCGGCCTTCGTTATAGGGTGCGCAGCATGAAGCGATTAACAATCTCATTAACTCTTATTGCACTCTCAGCCTCGCTCTTGAGTGGCTGCACCACAGATGGCGGAGCTCCTTCTGACTCACCACAAGGCAGTTCGTCCACTACGGTTGGCGGTATGCCAAAAGTGACTGGAAACGCGGGCGAAGAAGCAACCATCTCAGCGCCGGAAGGAAATCCACCGACCGAGCTCTACACCGAAGATGTCATACAGGGATCTGGCGCAGAAGCGCTCGCTGATTCCACACTTACCGTTCAATACACATTGATGTCTTGGTCAAGCGGCCAAGTTGTTGAAAGTTCTTGGGCGTCTGGCGGACCAGCAACATTCCCGCTTAATGGTGTAATCCTCGGCTGGCAGCAAGGTATCCCGGGTATGAAGGAAGGTGGCCGTCGACTTCTCGTTATTCCACCAGCGCTTGCTTATGGAGAAGCGGGAGCAGGCGGAGCGATTGGCCCAAATGAAACTTTGATCTTCGTTGTCGATCTAATAAAGGTTAACTAAGAGAGGTCAATTAGTTTCGCTGTAAGCACCTTTTGCTGGACGGCGCCTCCTTTTAAGGGGCGCCGTTTCGCTATCTAACCTTCTTGTCAAAATTAAGAAACCAGTATGCGCATTCATTGAATGTTGCGGTCGCACCGCAAGTCCTTCATGATGCCAATTACGCAGCATCGTCTCAAAGCTCTCTGGCTCTGAGAAGGCGCCCGATTCCTTGATTGCTTCTGCGGTTCGGGAGAGCTGGGTTGTTGTAGCAACATAACAACATAGAACTCCGCCTGCTTTAAGGGCCCGCTTGGCACTTTCAAGAACATCCCAAGGAGCGAGCATGTCTAAAACTACTCGATCAAATTCACCATTGAACTTTCCTTCTTCAACCCTTCCAGAATGTAATGTCCAATTGGATGGTATGTCACCGAAGTAATTACGAACATTATTCCGGGCAATCGAAAGAAAATCGTCGCGTTCCTCATAAGAAGTTAACTCTCCCGAGCTTCCAATCGCCCGAAGCAGGGTAATCGAGAGCGCTCCGCTGCCGGCACCGGTTTCAAGTACATGTGCGCCCGGAAAAATGTCAGCAAAACCAACTATTACAGCCGAATCCTTAGGATAAACAATGGTCGCGCCTCGCTCCATGGAGAGGACGTAATCATTAAGTAGTGGACGAAACGCTTGGTAAGAAGTCCCGCTATTGGTCTTGATGATGATTCCTTCATTCTTTCCAATAATTTCGTCGTGATTTATCCAACCTTTATGAGAGTGCCATTGGTTTCCACTCTGGAGAAAGAATGAATAGAGCTTTCCTTTCTCATCAGTAAGTTGAACTCGATCCCCTGACTTAAAAGGCCCAGATCCGATTGCCTTCATCGCGAGAAAACTCCTTGAAATAGCAGGCCCAATGACTCTAAATCAAGTTCAGCAAGACCTTCTCTATGCACAACTTTCCCCCCCATCGGCAGGTCTGTTAGATGAGGAAGTCCCAGAACAAATGCCCCCGATTCAATTGCCGCTTGCATCCCAGTTTTTGAATCTTCGATAATCAAACTATTCTCAATCGATACTCCAAGAAATTCTGCTGCCTTCACATACCCTTCCGGACTTGGTTTTGTATTTGTAACATCATCTGCCGAACAAGTGTGTCGAAAATAATGACGACCAATTCCATCAAGAGCAGCGTCCATAATTTTTCGGGTACTCGCGGAGACTAGAGCCATCGGAATTTGCTCAAGGTGCATCTCGTCAAGGAGGCTTTTTGATCCGTTTGTGAAATCTACCCCGCCGGAGAGGCGAGTGATCATCCGGTCAATCAATTCATAGGCGAGCTCAAGTGGTTGATGTTGATTACCTGAACGAGAGCGCATGTATGCATCCACTCGTTCTAACGGCCCGCCGAGGCAATGTAGCGCGTCCTCGTTACTCCATTCGACCCCAAGAGAGCGCATAAGAAGAGTCTCTTCCTCAATCCAAATCGATTCGCTATCAATAAGAGTTCCATCCATATCCCAGAGCACAGCTTCAAATGGAAAAGACGATCTAATTGGCATTGAACTAATTTGCATTGAAGTACTTTGCTTCGGGGTGATGCACGATTATTGCGGAGGTGGATTGCTCAGGATGAAGCTGGTGTTCCTCAGATAACTCAACGCCGATTCGCCCCGGTTCTAGCAATTCACATAGTTGCACTTGAGCCGAGAGATCAGGGCAGGCTGGATACCCAAAGGAATATCTTGAACCTTGATAACCCTGATCCAAAATTCCTTGCAACGCCGGATCATCGCTATCACCGACACCAAGTTCTTCCCTTATCCGGGCATGCCAATATTCAGCCAGGGCTTCGGTCAATTGAACAGATAACCCGTGAAGCTCTAAATACTCGCGATATTCATTCCGCGCAAAGAGTTCGGCTGTTGCCTCACTTACAGATTGCCCCATTGTTACAACGTGGAATGAAACGACGTCAATATCGCCACTTTCCTTGGAGCGGAAAAAATCAGCTAAACAGAGTCTGCGATCGCGCCGCTGCCTTGGGAAGGAGAACCGCACTTTCTCCACTCGCTCCGGCAATTTCTCATTATCAAGAATTACGAGGTCATTACCTTCGCTATAGCAAGGAAAATATCCGTAAACGACGGCCGCATTTAGCCAACCTTTTGATTGGGCTTCATTTAGCAGAGCCCTAAGTCTTGGCCTGCCCTCTTCCTCTGCCATCTTTTCAAATTCACCTTTTGCGCCACGTAATCCCCATTGCCCCATGAAGAGCGCACGTTCATCAAGCATCTTCGCATACTCAGCAAGCTGCACACCCTTAACAACTTTCGAACCCCAGAATGGCGCCTTCGGCACACGATTGTCAGGTGTCACATCACTTCGTTTCGTATCGATCTCACGGTTTGCATCATCGGAAACAGGACGTGTTCTACGTTCCTTAAGTGGTGGCAGAGCTGCAGATGTGTCACCACGTTTCTGCGCCATCAAGGTATCCATGAGCGAGAGCCCTTCAAAAGCATCACGCGCGTAACGGACAGTGCCAGGGAATTGTGACGCTAAATCGCTCTCCACATAAGTCCGAGTAAGAGCGGCTCCGCCTAGAAGCACCGGCCACTTTTCAGCAAGTCCACGAGTGTTTAGCTCCTCCAAATTCTCTTTCATGATCACAGTCGACTTAACCAATAAACCACTCATTCCGATTACATCGACAGAGCTGCTCTCGGCCGCATCGATAATCTGATTGATGGTCTGCTTAATTCCGATATTCACTGTTCGATAACCATTGTTAGAGAGAATGATGTCAACCAAGTTCTTTCCAATGTCATGAACATCGCCTTTGACGGTTGCAAGCAAGATTGTGCCTCGATCTTGAGCATCACTCTTCTCCATATGCGGTTCAAGGAGGGATACCGCAAGCTTCATTACCTCAGCTGATTGGAGAACAAAAGGAAGTTGCATCTCCCCCTTCCCAAAGAGTTCACCCACAATCTTCATACCCTCTAGAAGGTGATCATTGATAATGCTAAGCGGGGCAATTCCGGTGGTCATCGCTTCTTTCAAATCACCCTCTAGCCCGTGTTTCTCGCCGTCAATGATCCGGCGCGCCAATCGTTCACGGATCGGTAGGGCTGCAAGCTCTTCGGCTCTGCTCTTCTTTGATGATGTGACTGCGACGCCTTCAAAGAGTTCTAAAAATCTTGTTAATGGGTCATAGGTACAGACATCGCCCTCGAAAGTGCGCCGGTCATAAACTAAATCGAGCGCAACTTTCAATTGCTCTTCGGGAATCCGATTCATCGGAGAGATCTTGGAGGGGTGAACAATCGCAGAGTCCAATCCCGCTTTTACGCACTCCGCAAGGAAGACCGAGTTCAAAACGATTCGCGCAGCTGGGTTTAAACCAAAAGAAACGTTGCTAACGCCAAGGGTAGTTTGTACCTCAGGGAACTCAAGCTTTAGCGCACGAATCGCTTCAATTGTTTCAATCGCATCACGTCGAGTCTCTTCCTGTCCAGTTGCGATAGGAAATGTGAGGGTGTCGATAATGATGTCACCAACTCTAACTCCCCAGTTCCCAACCAAATCTGAAATCAATCGCTGGGCAACGCGAACTTTCCATTCGCGAGTGCGTGCTTGTCCTTCTTCATCAATAGTTAGCGCGATTACGGCTGCGCCATGCTCTTTAACGAGTGGCATGATTTTGGCAAAACGTGATTCTGGCCCATCTCCATCTTCATAATTAACTGAATTGATTACGCTCCGCCCACCCAAACGTTCTAACCCGGCCTTTAAGACAGGTGGCTCGGTTGAGTCAATAACAATCGGAAGAGTTGAAGAAGTAGCAAGGCGACTAGCCAACTCACTCATATCGGCAACACCGTCACGGCCTACGTAATCAACGGAAAGATCGAGCATATGAGCGCCATCTCGGATCTGGTCCTTAGCAATCTCTACACATGCTTCCCAATCCTGCGCAAGCAATGCTTCTCTAAAGGCCTTACTTCCATTCGCATTCGCCCGCTCGCCGATTGCTAGATAAGTTTGATCTTGGCGGAATGGAACAAATTGGTAGAGCGAAGAGGCTCCTGGCTCGAACTTTGGTGTAATTCGTGGAAGCGCGCGACCACGAACTTTCTCAACTAGAGCAGCAAGGTGCTCGGGAGTCGTTCCGCAACATCCGCCAATTAAGTTCAGTCCGTATTGATCAACATAGTTCGAAAGCGCCTCAGCAAATTCTTTAGGTTCAAGTGGGTAATAAGCCCCGCCATCCTTAAGAATCGGTAAACCAGCATTAGGCATACAGGAAATTCCAACTTTGCTGGTCTGGCTAAGTTGACGTAAATGCTCACTCATCTCAGCTGGCCCAGTCGCACAGTTCATTCCAATCAAATCAACCCCAAGATTTGAAAGTGCATTCAACGCAGCGCCAATTTCTGAGCCAAGTAACATCGTTCCAGTCGTCTCAACTGTTACCTGCGCAATCAAAACAATATCTCGAACAGAACCTTCAATCGCTCTTCGCGCCCCATTGACAGCTGCCTTCGCTTGAAGAAGATCTTGCGTAGTTTCGATTAACAAGGCATCAGATCCACCATCAATTAGACCTCTTGCAGCCTCGCAATATGTATCTCGCAATTCTTGATATGAAACGTGGCCGAGGGTTGGCAACTTTGTTCCCGGTCCCATCGAACCAAGCACCCATCTATCAGAACCAAATTCATCAGCTGTCTCCCGCGCCACCTTCGCGCCGGCAAAAGCCAACTCGTAGATCCGCTCTGGAATTCCGTACTCACCAAGATTGGCGAGGTTTGCTCCAAAGGTATTTGTCTCGACTGCATCTACTCCGGCCTTGAAATACTTGCGGTGAATCTCCTTAATCAAATCCGGCCGAGTCACATTAAGAATCTCGTTACAACCCTCATGCCCCTCAAATTCCTCAAGAGTCGGGTTTGCCGCTTGGATCATCGTTCCCATCGCCCCATCGACGATAACAATCCGTTCGGCGAGCGCTCTACGCAGCGTACTGGGCTCTAATTTCAACGCGCTCACTAGGTGGACTTTATCGTAGGGTGGTCTTATGCATCTCTTTGAGAGCGCCTTCTCGCTTCGAAATCCAATAATGCTCGCTGCATTTGCAGGTTGGAATGATGCTGGCGAATCAGCAACGGGAGCGATAAATCATCTACTTGCCTCTTGGACGCATCACAAGTTAGGAATGACGGATCCTGAGGATTATTACGACTTTCAGGTAAATCGACCCTCAATCAAAGTAGATGAAAGAGTTGTTCGCGAAATTATCTGGCCCAATACCGTTCTCTTTGAAGTCTCCACGCCTCATCTTGATAACGACTTCCTCATCGTAAAAGGAATAGAACCGTCAATGAAGTGGCGGACCTTTGCTACCGAACTTCTAGATATCGCAGATGATTATGAAGTCTCGATGTCGATTACTCTGGGTGCACTTCTCTCGGATACACCGCACACTCGCCCCATCACAGTCACCGGCAGTGGTGCTCATCCTGATGTTGCTGGTCGACTCGGAATTGAGATCTCAAAGTACGAAGGTCCAACTGGAATCATCGGAGTCCTTCAAGATGCTGCTCACCAACGCGGAATCGATGCTGTTTCACTCTGGGCCTCTATTCCTCACTACGTCTCAACTCCACCTTGTCCAAAAGCATCACTGGCTCTAATCAATGCCTTAGAAGATTTCCTTGACATATCTATCCCACAAGGCGACCTACCGGAACGCTCTAGTTCTTGGGAAACCCAGGTAAATCAGATGGCTGCAGAGGATTCCGAAGTTGGCGATTACGTTAAACAGCTAGAAAATTCTAAAGACTCTGCCGAGCTCCCTGAAGCAACTGGCGAATCTATTGCCCGGGAAGTTGAAAGATTTTTACGCCGCCATCCTGGCGTTTAAAGCGTTATCCCAAGATATAGATCAAGGGCGCGAGCCATCTCACCACTATTTCCGCCGATCTCGCCTTTCTCGGTTGCTTCACACCAGTTATCTATAGCTGCAAAGGCTTTAGTAATCTCAAGATTATTGGCAATTGCGTCAACCATTTGCTGGACGTAAGAAGCAGTTTGTGCAACTTCCTCTCGAGCGAGAGCTGCTGCGATTCGGGCTAGATCAGTTCTGGCTTTTTGAAGAAAACTCTCTTTCCATTGGAAATCCTCGGTGTAATTACGATTAATGAGAGCAAAACGAATCTCTTCGCCCCGCCATCCCGCTTCCAGCAATTTTGATACGAAGACTAGGTTGCCTTTGCTCTTACTCATCTTTTCGCCCTGCCACTCAATCATTCCAGCGTGGGAATAAACCGAAGCGAAAGGCTTATTAGTAATAGCCCGCGCTTGCACGCCAGTCATGTAATGATGTGGAAAGCGAAGATCACTTCCGCCACCTTGAAGAGTTATTGAAGTTGGTTCTACGGCTCCTGAAAGTGTTTCCAGAGCTAGCGCAACACATTCAATATGCCAACCTGGGCGACCGCTGCCTAATGGACTTGGCCAAGCGGGCTCACCGGGTCGGGCCTTTAGCCAAATCAAAGTATCTAGCGGATGTTCTTTCCCTATTAGATCCGGGTCTCCCCCGCGCTCTGAAAAAATCGAAAGAGCTTGATCAAGTGAGCAAGGAAGATTTTCAAGCGCACCTTCTAATTTGCTAATTGATAAGTAGTAATCTCCTTCAATCTCATAGCACAGCCCAGTTTCGACAAGCTCAAATATCTTCTTTGTGATCAGTTCCATCGATTCCACAACTCCGAGATAAGAGTTTGGAGGTATTACTCGCAGAGCAGTCATATCATCACGGAAGAGTGAAATTTGGTAAGTGGCGAGATCTTTCCAATCTTGGTTATCTCGTTTAGCGCGCTCTAACAAAGGGTCATCAATATCGGTGATGTTCTCGGTGAATTGAAGGCTCTTGCCCGACGCTTTTATGTAGCGATGGATCAAATCAAAAGTTAGGTAGGTGGCGGCGTGGCCGAGATGAGTCGCATCGTATGGTGTTATTCCACAGATATAAGAAGTGATGCTGTTCTGCTCTAGTGGGACCATCTTGCCGGTGTAACTATCTTTCAAGGTAAGAGGTTTATGAATAATCCCAGGGAGTGCTGGCGGCAGATAAACCGCGGACCAACTCTTCATATTGGAAAGCCTACCTATCGGAGTTAATCAAGTTAAAAGGGCGGCCACGGAACAGCCGGCCACTCTTCATTTGGGTAAGGAAAGAAGCCCTCAGATAAGAGAGACTCAATCCTCTGCTTTAAGGCGGTCAGTTCGGCTGCAGTTATCAAATCTCTAAGCTGGTTTTCAATTGCAGTGAAGTTGGTGATCGTCGCCGTTAGAAGTTCGATCTCTTTTTGCGTGAGCGGCGCCCCGGCAAATTGCCAGAGCACAGTTCTTAATTTTGGTTGGGCGTGAAAGGTGACACCGTGGTCACATCCAAAGAGTTTGCCAGAGGAGTTAAATAGCAGGTGTCCAAACTTGCGGTCAGTATTGTTTATCAAGACATCAAAGAGCGCCATTTTTCTAAGGGTATCTTCGTTCTTCTGAGCTTGCGCAATTACATCTACACTTTCATCAATCTCTATCCATTCTTGTACGGCGCCCGGACCAAAAGGTCCGTCTCGCATTACGGTTGTTGGGACGAGATTGAAGTGAAGCTCGCGACTAAGAATGTAGGCGGCAACTTCTCTTGATGCAAGGTTGCCATCAGGGAAATCCCAAAGTGGCCGCTCCCCTGCGATTGGTTTGTAAACGACCGGGCGTTCGTCCTGTGAAACTTTGATTTTGCCAAAGAGAGTTGCATTTGAAGCATCGACAAGTCGTCCAACAACTTCCAGTTCTCCGTTGAGGAGTTCAGATTCCGTGAGGGAGCCCACCTTATCCCTGTCGACGATATCCATTTGCCCTTGGACAGAGATGACCATTTGGATTAATTGGACCGCCACAAAAGACGCATGGTTGTCGACCGGCAGCGACAACTAATTCGGTTCGCTTTGCAAAAGTGCCAATTTCTTCTAGTGAAATCCTTACTCGCAATAGGGCGGGAGCGCCCGCTTCATCTTCAAGAATTAGAGCTTCGATGATCTCCCCGCCTTCACCCTGTGCCATTTCTTGAGCTTCAAAGAGGAATTTGCGTTCATCTGCGCTCCATGAAAGTGCCATTACCCCTAATGTGAATTCGGCTTCTACCGGCGTTTCTAGCGGCGCTAAATCAGGCTCATTTGATGAGAACGCAAGACCGAATTGGCGGACCATTTCACGTATCCGTTCGGCCAGCGCCGCTGCCTGTGATTTTTCCAGCGCGAAACTTGCCAGAATCTTTCGCCCCTTTGATTCCCCTTTAACCTGTAAGTAGAACTCCCGTTCACCTGGGACGCCAATAGTTCCGATAAGAAATCGATCTGGATCTTCAAACTCAAAAAGCTCCCTAGACATTGGTGCCACCGCCTAGAACGCGCCGCTCCGTCACACCAGCTTTTCGCTTCGCAGTCTTTTTCTTAATTGGAAGAAGAGGGATATTGGATCCAAGCAACGTTCCGCTTGGCCAATCAATTATCGTCAGTGAGGCGGGATCGACAACTATCTTTTGAAAGTCATCAAGGTTCATTCCGAGCGCGGAAGCAATAACGACCTTTATGGGGTCGCCATGTGAAACTATTAAAACTCGCCCCTTCTTATGCTTCCTAGCTAAATCATTTAAGCCCTTTTGAATACGAGCCTGCATCTCTTGAAAGCTTTCTCCATTTGGGAAGCGAACAGTTGAGGGTCGTTTTTGAATACTCTTCCAAAGTTTTTCGCGTCGAAGTGCCGATAACTTACGACCGCTCCAGTCGCCATAATCCATCTCAATGAAATTTGGTGCGCTCGTTACTTTACTATTCGAAGATTTGGCAAAAGGCTCGATCGTCTCTAGACAGCGCTGAATTGGGCTGGAATAGATATGAGTGATTTCAAGATCCTTTAGAGTTTTTACAATGGCGCGACTTTGAACCTTGCCCGCTCTTGAAAGAGAGATAGATGGCAATCTTCCCGCCAGAATCCCGGCGTTATTAGCGCTCGATTCGGCATGACGAAGGAGATAAATCGTTGCCATTTGCTAAGAGTAACGATTTTTCTCAAGCGACTATTGCTAGGGTTTTGGTATGGAAAATCGCCAAGTCGGTAATTCAGGGTTACGCATTTCAAGGTTGGGCCTTGGAACAATGACTTGGGGACGAGATACCGATGAGCATGAGGCGGCCGAACAACTCCGACTTTTTCTTGATGCTGGTGGAAATTTCATTGATACGGCGGCCGTTTATGGCGATGGCGACAGCGAGCGGGTATTGGGTGGATTAATCGGCGTTATGGCACCGCGCGAAGATATGGTGATAGCCACAAAGGCCGGAATCTCTTTTAAGACCGGTGAGCGAGTAGTTGATAATTCGAGGAGTTCACTCTTAGGCGATTTAGATCGCTCCTTAACCCGCCTTGGGATTGATTATGTAGATCTTTGGCAGGTTCATACCTGGGATCCAAATGTGCCGCTAGAGGAAACGCTTACCGCGATTGATCAAGCTGTTTCATCCGGCCGAGCTCGATACGTTGGCATCTCAAATTTTTCCGGATGGCAGACAGCGCGAGCAGCAACTCTACAAAATCCGCTCTTTGGTCGAGCTGCAATCGCAACCACACAGAATGAGTACTCACTCTTAAATCGAAAAGTTGAACGCGAGGTATTGCCGGCTTCACTCGCACTTGGAATTGGTCTGCTTGCCTGGTCACCACTTGGCCGTGGCGTTCTGACCGGTAAATATCGTGGCGGTCTTCCTTCAGATTCTCGTGGCGCCAGCCCGCACTTTGCGAACTTTATTGAGCCGTATCTTGATGATCGTTCGGCTCGGATTGTAGAAGCGGTCTTTGTTGCAGCTGATGGGCTAGGACTTTCACCTCTAGAAGTCTCTTTGGCCTGGGTGCGTGATGCCTTAGGTGTTACTACATCGGTAGTTGGAGCACGTACCGCCGCTCAATTACGCGGAATTCTCACCTCAGAAGAAGTCACCCTGCCAGCCCCAGTTCGAGAGGCTTTGGACGATATCTCTAGAAATTAAGCATGGACTAAGAAGTGATGAAGAGATCTCGCACCGAATTGAAGTGAATCAACCGGGACTCTCTCATCCACGCCATGAAAGAGCGAGAGAAAATCCAACTCTGGCGGAAGTTTCAACGGGCTAAACCCATAACCAGCAATTCCAAGTTTTGCTAGCGCCTTGTTATCAGTACCACCGCTCATTAGATAAGGAACTGGGATTCCTTCTGGATCCTCTGCCTTAATTGCATCGATCATCTTCTCAACAAGTGGGCCTTTAAATTCAACCTCTAATGGGATATCCGAAACAAGTGATTCGACTTTTACATGTTCGCCCGCAAGCTCCTTCACTGTTTCTAGAAGTTCCTTTTCAAAGCCTGGGATGGTTCTGCCATCTACAACCGCGCTTGCACTCTGTGGGATGACATTGGCTTTGTAGCCAGCCTCAAGCATCGAGGGATTTGCTGTGTTAGTTAACGTTGCGCCCAGCATTCTTGAGATGGAACCAAGTTCGTTGAGAATTGGAGTTAAGTTTTCGGGATCATATTTGTGACCAGTTAACTCACCAACAGCGCGAAGTAACGCTTCATTAGTTTTAGTCATCCGTTGTGGCCACTTGTAATTACCAATGCGAGAAATAGCATCAGCAAGTCTCGTGACCGCATTTTCTTTATTGATCATAGAGCCATGCCCAGCAAGGCCAGTGGCGGTTAACTTCATCCACTCGATACCTTTCTCAGCAGTCTCAATGGCGTAGATGCGCTTTCCGGTGGTTAACGTAAGTGAGAAACCGCCGACTTCGGAGATCGCTTCAGAGCAACCGGCAAAAACTTCCGGGTGACTTTGAGCCATCCATCTTGAACCAAATATTCCGCCAGCTTCTTCATCGCCAAAGAAGACAATCACCATATTTCGCTTTTGCCGGAAGCCATGTCGGGCCCATAAGCGAAAGACCGCAAGAATCATCGCATCCATATTCTTCATATCGACTGCGCCTCTTCCCCAGATGCAGCCATCTTTCAATAATCCAGAGAATGGATCGACGCTCCAATCAGCAGCATTTGCTGGAACGACATCTAGATGGCCGTGGATAACGAGCCCTGGAAGAGAGGGGTCAGTACCTTCAAGATTTGCAACGACGGAGCAACGCTTTGGCGCGCTCTCATAAATCTTCGATGAGATCCCAACCTCTTGGAGTTTTGCGACTACATACTTTGCTGCTGCTTCTTCATCGCCTTTACCGTCACCGAAATTGACGCTTGGAATTCGGATCAATTCTTGGCAGAGCGTTACTACATCGGCTTCAAGTTCTTCGCGAAGAGCAGGGGTAAGTTCCATGGGATAAAGTATGCCCGCTCTTGTCCGGGTGGCGGAATTGGCAGACGCGCTAGCTTGAGGTGCTAGTTCTCGAAAGAGATTAGGGGTTCAAGTCCCCTTTCGGACACAATTTTGGCGAACGCTGGTTATGCTCCCACCGTGACTTCACCCTTAGGGCGCGCACTCTCGTTAATCGCAGATGTTCCCGATTACCCAAAGCCCGGAATTCTATTTAAAGATATAACGCCTCTTCTAGCCGATGGCGAAGGTTTTAGCGTTGTTATTGACGAGTTAGCAAGGCACATCAAGGGTCTTAGCGTTGGGATTGATGCAATCGTTGGAATTGAGAGCCGTGGTTTTATTCTCGGTGGCGCGTTAGCAAAAGCTCTGGGTATTGGTTTTGTAACGGTACGCAAGCCCGGAAAGCTGCCCCGCGATGTGCATCGTAAGGACTATCAACTTGAGTATGGATTCGATGCCCTCGAGATGCATAAAGATTTACTAGATCCCAAACATAACGTCGTGATAGTTGATGATGTACTTGCAACCGGCGGAACGGCACTTGCTTGCCATGAGCTAGTTGAGTACACGAAGGCAAAGACAATTGCTCATGTTTTCTTACTTGAGATTTCATTCTTACAAGGTCGCAATTTGATCAACAAGACCCATCCTGAAGTCGAGATCATCTCGCTCCTTCAAACTTAAGGTAGCTATGGCTGAATTGGTTTATTACTGCGGCACGATGGATAGTGGCAAATCAACCCTTGCCCTTCAAACTGCACACAATCACCAAAGCCGTGGCCGAGCTGGTTTGCTTTTTACTAATAAGGATCGAGCCGGAGCCGGAAAGATTTCCTCTCGCCTCGGTTTAACTTCAGAAGCCCTCGAGGTCTCGGAAGATTTAGATTTGCATCGCTTTGTGGTCGAACAACTTTCGCGCGGTGTTCGTATCGACTATGTAATCTGCGATGAGGCCCAGTTCTACGCACCAGCACAGGTCGAGCAGCTGGCCCGGATAGCAGACGGTCTAGGTATTGATGTTTTTGCTTTTGGAATTCTTACTGACTTTAGAACGAAACTCTTCCCCGGCTCTGCTCGGTTAGTGGAGTTAGCGGACCGAGTTCAAACCCTCCAAGTTGAAGCCCTATGTTGGTGCGGCGAGCGTGCGACTCATAACGCTCGTACCGTAGATGGAGTAATGGTCACAGAAGGTGAGCAAGTTGTTGTCGGGGATACTGTAGGAAAAGATGTTGTTGCATACGAAGTGTTATGTAGAAGGCACCATATGCGAAAAGTAACCGCGCGTGTTTCGGGAGAAGCCCATCAATCTAGTGATCCACTTCCCTTTTAGATTCGAAATCACCACTCGCTCCATTTGACTTTGAGCGTCGCCCAGTTGGAGCCAACGACATCGGATTTGAAATCCGCTACGCCGGAATCTGCCACTCTGATATTCATCAAGTTCGAGAGGAGTGGGGACCTTCGCTCTATCCAATGGTTCCCAGAACAATGCTCAATGGCCGAAGAAATATTGCTGGTTCGATGATTGGCGGGATGCCCGAGTTACAAGAAATGCTCGATTTCTGTGGCAAGTGATGTGAAGTATCGATTTGTAATCGACGCAAACTCGTTTTAAAACTTAGTGGCTATTTCAACGAAAAGTGGCGCAAGAACGAGCGCAGGCAGAAGGTTGCCTATCGCTATTTCTTTGATTCGAAGCAGCTTAAATCCAATTCCTAATAGCAACACTCCCCCAGTTGCCGTCATCGCAGCAACTTGGTAATCCGAGAGAATTGATCCAAGTAGAAATCCGATAATGGTCCAAGCTCCTTGATAGATACCTACAGGTAACGCTGAGAAAGCTACTCCCCATCCAAGAGCGGCTGCGAAGGCAATTGATGCGAAGAAGTCCAGAATGCTTTTTAATAGAAGCTGATCAATACCGGTCGACATCCCATCGCTGATACTTCCCAAGATCGCAAGCGGTCCAATCACAAAGATCAAAGAGGCAGTTACAAAACCCTCAACAAAGGTTGACTCACCCTTACTGAAGCGGTTTTTTAAGGCGAAGCCGAGTGATTCGAGCCTTCCTTCAATGTTGAGCCACGAACCAATTAGCCCTCCGATTATGAGCGAGGCGAGAAGAACGAGAATCGGTCCCCCACTTGGTATTGACGAGACGAAGTCGCTATCACCAAGTGAGATGAGCGCCGAGGCGGCACTTATTAGCGTGACAATTCCTAGAATGTCAGTAAGAAGATTTCGAGTTCGCTCGTTAAACCGATTACCAAGTAGTTTTCCCGCAATTGTCCCTAATACAATCGAAATCACATTGATTAAAGTTCCAAGACCAACAAACACGCATCGAGTCTACGCTAGAGTAAATTGAATGAAAGACGTTTTCCGCTTCTTCGCCCCGCATAAAACCGTTCCGCACACACCCTGGACCGGAACTCACCGCTGGGACTTAGCACCGAAGCGAGTTTCAATTCTCTTTCTCGCACTTCTTGTTTTCGGACTCGGGGATTCGTTGTTAATCAAATCTGAGTTAGGCAATGCCCCCTGGTCAGTCTTGGCTCAGGGAATTTCTAAACAATTAGATATTTCGATTGGTTTTTCAACTTTGGTTGTTAGCGCGATAGTTCTTGCGCTCTGGTTACCTCTGAAGGAGCGCCCCGGATTTGGTACTTTTTCAAACATTCTGATTGTGGCGAGCGCTATCGATCTAGGACTTCACATTTTTCCAGAACAAGAGCTACTTCCGCTTCGTTACCTATATGTTTTTGTAGGTATTGCGTTAGTGGGTTTCGGCTCGGCCTTCTACATAACTTGTGGACTCGGACCAGGGCCAAGAGATGGCTGGATGACCGCCTTACATAATCGCACCGGAGTGAGGGTGGGCCGGGTGAGACTGGGGATTGAGGTTCTCGTGCTTACGCTTGGCTGGCTACTCGGAGGCACTCTTGGGATTGGGACTGCGCTCTTTGCGCTGCTTATCGGCCAGTCAATTGCTATCTCTTTTGGTGTCGTTTCCCGAATTACCCCTCGGTAACGAATAGGTTTAGGCCTTCCCTCAGTTCGTGGACTGCCTCCGCCGGTGTCGCAACCACCACCGTTAAAAAATTAGCGATCTCTTGCCCTTTGCGGCGAGATGGAAGGAAGAAGATGCTGGATAAATTCTTCAAAATCTCTGAACGTGGCTCAACTGTAGGAACTGAAATTCGTGGCGGAGTCGTCACATTTTTCACAATGGCCTACATCGTCGCGCTCAACCCCTTGATCATTGGTCTGGCCAAGGATGCTGATGGTAAATACATCGGCGGCGGGGACGCACCAAACCTCGCACTCATTGCCGCTGCAACTGCACTTGTTGCTGGCGTTCTCTCAATCCTGATGGGCGTTGTGGCAAATTTCCCACTCGCGCTCGCAACGGGCTTGGGACTAAATACCTTCGTTGCAGTTGGTATTGCTTCTCAAATGACATGGAAAGATGCCATGGGCCTTGTTGTGCTCGAAGGCATCATCATCACGGTCTTGGTTTTAACTGGATTTAGAACGGCGGTTTTCCGCGCCGTTCCAACCCAGCTCAAGATCGCGATCTCTGTTGGTATTGGTCTCTTCATCGCACTCATCGGACTTGTTGATTCTGGCTTCGTCCGCCGTACTGCCCAGGGTCCAGTTCCAGTCACACTCGGAGATGGCGGTGAGTTGGTCGGATGGCCAATCGTCGTCTTCTCATTCGGTCTCTTCCTAACTATTGGATTAATGATCCGCAAAGTTAAGGCAGCCCTCTTACTTGGAATCGTAGTTGCAACTGGAGTTGCGATTGCAATTGAGAGCGCCTTTAAGGTTGGACCGTTATTTGATGGAACAAATACCAATCCAAAGGGCTGGAACCTAAACGTCCCAGCAGTTCCTTCCGACATAGTTGCAACTCCCGACTTTAGTTTGATCGGTCAGTTCAATCTATTCGGTTCATTTGAGCGAGTTCCGCTAATCACGGCACTTCTTCTCGTTTTCACTCTTCTTCTAGCCGACTTCTTCGACACCATGGGCACCATGACTGCAATTGGTCAAGAGTCCGGCTTGAACGATAAGGATGGCACTCCGCCAAACTCGGAGCGCATTCTTCTAGTTGACTCACTAGCGGCTGTCGCTGGTGGAGCATCATCAGTATCCAGCAACACTTCCTATATTGAATCAGCATCTGGTGTCGGTGAAGGCGCACGAACAGGACTTGCATCAGTAACAACTGGCGTGCTCTTCTTGCTCACAACCTTCTTATCACCACTAGTTGCAATCATTCCTTACGAAGCAGCAGTTCCTGCTCTCATCATCGTCGGCTTCTTGATGATGACCCAGATCAAGTCAATTGATTGGGAAGATTACGGAATTGCAATTCCAGCGTTCTTAACAATCATCTTGATGCCATTTACTTACAACATCTCTGTAGGTATCGGCGCCGGATTTGTTTCTTACGTTGTGATTCGCGTCTTCCAAGGAAGAACGAAGGATGTACACCCACTCCTACTATTGGTCGCAGGTCTCTTCATGGTTTACTTCTTGAGCGACCCAATCAATACCTGGATTGGCTAGTAAGTAGTTACCAATTGGGGCTCAGGAAACTGGGCCCCGATTTTTTTACCAATTGATTCCGGCTTTACCTTCGTCCACAAGCATCTGGTTGATGGCAGAGAAGGGCTTGGAACCTAGAAAGCCGCGGTGGGCAGAGAGCGGACTCGGATGGACCCCTTCGATCTTTCGATTATCGGCAAAGAGATGAGCAAGTTCGCGGGCTGAGTTTCCCCATAAAAGCGCAATCGCACCCTGTTCGGCGCAAACCCTCGCTATCTCTTCGGTTATCTCTTGCCAACCTAAGTTTGAATGTGAGCCGCTATCACCGGCAGTAACGGTGAGGGTTCGATTCAGCAACATGACTCCTTGCTTGGCCCATCTACTTAAATCACCATTAGATGTGTTGGTAGAGCCGATATCGGTCATGATCTCTTTTTGAATATTCATTAACGACCCTGGTAGACCAGATTTTCTTGGAGTCACGGAGAAAGAGAGCCCACATGCATCTTGGGCGTTTGGATAGGGATCTTGGCCAATGATGAGCACTTTTACATCTTTAGGTTGGATTTCGAGGGCTCTAAAGACATATTTGCGATCAGGAAGTATCCGCTCCCCTGAGTCCGCGCGTTTAGTAAGGGTTACACCGATTTCGTTTACCTTACTTTCGTGAACCTTTAGGTGCAGCTGCCACGGTTCGGGGATGAGCGAGAAGAGCATTAGCGCCTTGAGATCGCGGTGTAGCGATTGCCCTCGCGGCGCACTTCAACATCTACGCCAAAAAGGGAATTTAGATTCTCAGAAGTAATCACACCTTCAATCGGGCCACTCGCAAAATCCAGCCCGTTTTTCAAAAGAAGCGCATGGGTAGTACCGGCTGGAATCTCTTCAATGTGATGAGTGACGATTACTGATGCCGGTGAGTTCTCCACATCCAAGTAGTTTGAGATTCGATTGAGAATATCTTCACGGCCTCCGAGATCTAGCCCCGCGGCGGGCTCATCTAGAAGGAGGACTTCGGGATCTGTCATTAGAGCCCTCGCGATCTGAACGCGCTTTCGTTCACCTTCACTCAAAGTCCCAAAAGTTCTTGCCGATAACTCACGCACTCCAAAAATATCTAGAAGCGCCTTCGCACGCGATTCGTCCCACAAGTCATAATCCTCATTCCAACGCCCGGCAATTGAATATGCCGCCGTCAAAACCAAATCCATGACCAACTCGTTAGCCGGTAGGAAATCTTGGAGAGCGCTAGATGCAAGCCCGATTCGTGGCCGCAATTCAAAAAGGTCGACAGCGCCGATCCGATTTCCTAACACCGAGACCTCGCCCCGAGATGGATGCATAAAGGCCGCTAGGAGTTGAAGTAACGTTGTTTTTCCGGCTCCATTCGGACCGATGACCACCCATCTCTGCCCTGAATCAAGTTGCCAGCTAATGGGACCTAGGATGTTGCGACCTTCTCTTATTACTGAAACCCCTTTAAGGTCTAAGAGCGTGGTCATGAGGGAAAGATACCGCGCATGAGCGCATTGCTCTTGAAGTGGTACGAGTAAAATAATTAAGTGTCAACGACCTCGAAGTTAACCGCTAAAGCGCTCATTCTCGCCTCTGGTCCTACGAGTCCAAGCGCTGGCGATGTGATTAACAACGCTCTGCGCGATTTTGTTCATGAGAAAGGTGAGTTACAGCGAATTGATCTCGGTGGCCGGACAATCGTCGCCTTAGAAATCAAATTGGATCCTGCCCACGCCGACGCAATTTCTGAAGAACTGGAAACTTTGGGCAAGCGCGCGACGTTAGATATAGCCATGGAGATTCTTTGAAATATCGACTAGTTCTCTCTGATGTTGATTCGACCCTTATTCAAGAGGAAGTCATAGACCTGCTGGCAATACACAGCGGCCGTGGTGAAGAGGTGTCAAAAATTACTAGAGCTGCGATGTCTGGAGATCTAGATTTCAAGGAGGCGCTAAGGCAGCGCGTTGGAACTCTTAAAGGTCTGCCAGTTTCGATCTTTGAAAGAGTCGCAGCGCAAGTCAATCTCAGCCCGGGTGCGGTCGAACTTCGCGAATTCTGCAGGTCGAGTAATGTTCGCTTCGGCGCTGTAACAGGTGGCTTCTATCAAGTCCTTAATCACATACCGTTCTTTCAAGAATTGGATTTCTTGCGCGCTAATTCACTTGAAGTCAAAGATGGATTCCTCACCGGAGGAGTTGAAGGAGAGATACTGGATCGGGTTGCCAAAGCCAAATATCTTGAGGAATTCGCGCGCGAGGCAAATGCCCCACTCGCTGAATGCGTTGCTATCGGAGATGGGGCTAACGATTTAGATATGGTTAACCGAGCAGGCCTCGGCATCTCTTTTCGAGGCAAAAAAATACTTAGAGCAAGCGCTGATGTTTCAATAGAGGAAAGCTTGACAGAGGTTATTGGGCTTCTTAGTTAGGTCCTACAGTCGGCAAGAGTTAATTTCGGTCACGAGTATTCCGCGGGCGCCAATTTGCCAGAGATTATCCATTACTAAATGAACATCACTTCGTGTGACCATCGCTCTAACCGCAACCCAATCTTCCTTTTGCAGTGGCGAGATAGTTGGGGACTCTAACCCTGGTGTGATTTTGCAGGCTGCATCAAGGTTCTTCTTTTCGATATCGTAATCAACAAGTACATATTTGCGAGCAATCACAACCCCAGAAACCCGGCGAATTAGAACCTCAAGCGCGTCGCTCTTGAAATCTGGACGCGTAATCAGAATTGCTTCACTTTGAAGGATTGTTGGTCCAAATATTTTCAACCCTGCTTGTTTGATTGTGTTACCTGTGGCGACTACATCCACAATGAGATCAGCTACTCCGAGTTTGATTGCACCTTCAACGGCTCCATCAAGTTCGACAACTTCTGCGACTATCTTTTGCTCGGTAAGAAATGCCCTCACTAGCCCTGGATATGCAGTAGCGATCCGCTTGCCAGCAAGGGATTTCTCGCTAGTCGTCCCAGCGCTTACATCAGTAGCGTTTCCGGCCAAACGGAATTCGCTATGTCCAAAATCTAGAGCCAACTTCTCTGTCGCTCCCCGATTGCTATCCTTTAAAAGATCTCTGCCGGTTACCCCGATGTCGATCTGACTAGAGGAGACATAGGTAGCAATATCGCGTGGCCGGAGATAGAAGAACTCAACATCATTTTGAGAGTCTAGAAAGGATAGTTCTCGAGCATCATTTCTTAATCTGTAGCCAGCCTCTTTGAATATGACCGTAGCATCTTCGGCTAGCGCTCCTTTATTCGGAAGAGCAACAGAGAGCGTCATAGTTATAACCTCCGGTAAACATCATCGAGGGGTAGTTTTTTATCAATCATTAGAACTTGAATCCAATAAAGCAATTGCGAAATCTCCTCGGCTAGTTCGGCCTTACCTTGAGACTCGGCAGCGAGCATTACCTCACCAGCCTCCTCAATAACTTTCTTTGCTATGAAATGGGTACCTTGATCTAAAGCCTTTAGAGTCGAGGAACTCTCAGAGTTCGCCGCGTTAGCGCTTTTAACCTTCTCATTAAGCTCATTCCAAAGTGAATCAAAGGACTTCAAAAAGCTGCTCCCCTCGGCGAAAACGTAATTCTACTTTACGGCGGAGGCGAGGCGTCGAAGAGTTTCAATCATTCCTGCAGGGTTTTCGGACTTAAAGACCGCAGATCCAGCGACAAAAGTATCGGCGCCCGCTTTTCGCGCGATTGAAATTGTTGATTCATTGATACCGCCATCGACCTGTAACCAGGTATCACTCAACCCTTTCTGCTCGAGGTAATGGCGTGCCGATTGCACTTTTGGCATCATCTCGCTCATAAAGGATTGTCCACCGAATCCTGGCTCAACCGTCATTATGAGAACCATGTCAATGTGGTCCACAAGCTCTTGAATAGCCGAGACGGGCGTACTTGGCTTTATGGCGAGAGCAGCCCTCTTCCCCTTCTTGCGAATGTTTTTAAGGGTTTGTTCTGGATCCACGCATGCTTCAAGATGCACCGTGATGCTCACCGCCTTTGTATCGGTGTAGGCAAGTGATTCTGTATCAGCGTTGGCAATCATTAGATGAACATCAACATCGATATCAGATGATTCAATGATCTCGCGCGCACGGGGAAAATCAAATGTGAAATTCGGTACAAAAATTCCATCCATGACATCAAGATGCAGCAGGTCACTAGCGCTAGCTATCTTTGCAATTTCACCAGGAAGATCATCAAGGTTTGCATTTAGGATGCTGGGACAGATACGAATCATGCTTGAACTCTATCCGCTTAACTTTCCCGTTTTAGTAATGAGAGGAACATCGCATCGGTTCCATCTCGATAGGTCCAAAGTTGCATATCTCCATCAGGGTCTGAACCTCTCTTGAATGGGATGCGAGCGAAGTTTGGGTGGCGCTTTAGAAAATCAGTCACCTGCAATTTCGTTTCAGCGAGATGCGGTGAGCAGGTCGCATAACCAATAACTCCGCCAACGTTAAGTTTTGCAGCAGCTGAATCTAGTAACTCTGACTGAAGCGCTATCAGCGCTCGCAAATCCGCTGGGATCCTTCGCCATCTAACTTCAGGGCGTCTGCGTAGCGCCCCAATTCCGGTACATGGAGCATCAACCAAAATCCGATCAAAAGTACCTAGTTCATCTGGAATGTTCCGACCGTCGAAGGAAGTTATCTTTCCTCGTCTGACAACTTGCCCCACTAATCTCGCGCGTTCTGAAGAGGGCTCATTAGCAATGAACTCACCGCTGTCAATTAGGGCATCAAGGTAAGCAGCCTTTCCACCGGGGCCAGCGCACATATCAAGCCAGCGTAGATTGGGTAACGATGTTTGAAAAAACTCTTCGACCACGATTTGTGACCCAAGATCTTGAACGCCCGCACGACGTTCACGAATTGCGGGTATTTCCCCCGGTGAACCCTTAAACAAAAACGCGCGGAGTGAACCTTCGATCGGCTCGGCGCCGACTGCTTGTAATTCCTCAGGTGAAGAAAGTCCTGGCCAAGCAATGAGAGTCGGGCTGGCAACTTCATTATCAGCAATTAATTGCGCTGTAACCAATTCCTCATCCTTAAGCAGATCGCGTAGAGCCGAGATTATCCATTTGGGGTGGGAGTACTTCTCCTCAATCTCTGTTGGCGCGAATTCCAAATCCTCAGAGATACGGCGCATGATTGCGTTAACAAAAGATGATGCGCTTCTTCCGCAAACTATCTTTGCCAGATCCACCGTTTCATTCACAGCAGCGTGAGCCGGTGTTTTCATTATCAGGAGTTGGTAAGCGCCCATACGAAGAACCGTCAGAACCTTCAAATCAACATCACCAAGCGCACGATCTAGATGTCGCTTAATAGCAGCGTCGCAAAACCCGCGCATCCTCAGCGTTCCATAAACAAGCTCTGTCACGAGGCCGCGATCGCGTTTCTCTAAATCGGATTCTGTAAGCGCTCTGGGTACAGCGAGATTGCTATAGGTATTTGAGTTCTCTACCTCAAAAAGCAATTCCCATGCCAGTTGCCTGGGATTCTTCACATTTTCTCTCTTATTCAAAGAATTCGCCGATTGCTAGCCTCGCGCCTCTGACCCAATCTTGGGCGTGCATTACTTTCTTGCCCGCTTCCTGCACCGTCTTTATAGTGATTGCGTCATCGGATGTAGAAATAATCAACGGATTTAGAGAGAGTATCTCTCCGGGTTTCTTGGGTGGAAGATTTGAGCGCTCTGCTTCAAGGATTTTTACTCGCCCGCCCCGAAGCTTGCTCCATGCCCCTGGTTTTGGAGCAAAGGCTCTTACCTTACGAACGACTACATCAACACTCGCTTTGAAATCCAGAGCTGTTTCTGCAGAGTCAATCTTGGGTGCAAGTGAGGCCTCCCCCATTTGTGGAGTTGGCGCAACACCCTTTTCCATCATCTCGATTGCACGAAGAAGCTCCTGGCTACCAATTTCCGCGAGTTCATCAAGTAACTCACCAGAGCTTTTCTCACCCATTTCAATCGACTTTGATGTGTAGAGCGCTCCCGTATCCATACCTTTATCGAGTTGAAAGACGGACACTCCAGTTTTCTTTTCTCCGGCAAGAATTGCACGTTGCACTGGTGCTGCGCCTCGATACTTCGGCAAAAGTGAGAAATGAAGATTTATCCAGCCCAAAGAAGGAATCTTCAAGGCCTCCTCTTTTATAAGCATTCCAAATGAAACCGTGACTACAAGATCAACCTTTTCTTCCTTCAGCGCAGCGACTAGCCCCTGTTGATCTTCGACTCGAATCACTTTCTCGCCTTCAAGGGATGCGATAAAGGCGCTCTCCTCGATCTTTAAACCCCGACCAGACTCTTTCTCGCTTTTAGTGATGATTGCGGGGAGTTGGTGGGATGAGTCTTTAAGCGCCCGGTAGGTAGGAAGGGCCAGGACCGATGTCGAGGCCAAGGCAACCTTCAAACTAAATTCCTTTGCCGAAAGTCTGGTGTGGCGAGATTCTAATTTCTGGTGAAGTGCCGAGTGATTGGGCTTCGAGGAACCAATCAGCACTTCGTATATCTTTCATCGCCTGTTTTCTAAGGTCACTTGGGAGCCGATCAATAAAGAGAACGCCATTTAAGTGGTCAGTTTCATGTTGAAGCGCCCGAGCAAGGAAAGCGGTTCCTTCAACAACAACTGGTTCACCGTACATGTTGAAACCTTTGGCAACCGCGCGCATGGCACGAGGGGTGTCATAACGTAACTCTGGGAAAGAGAGGCAACCTTCCTCCCCTTCTTGCATCTCCTCACTTAAATCCAAAGAGGGATTCACAAGGTGTCCAAGTTGTTCATCTACATCCCAAACAAAAACCCTTAGTGGAACTCCGATTTGCGGAGCTGCCAGGCCCGCGCCTGGGGCATCAATCATCGTTTCGGTCAAGTCTTCTACTAACCGTCGTAATTCCTTGTCAAAATCAACCACCTCACTTGCCGGCGTAGTTAAGACCGGATCGCCAAAGTAGCGAATTGGTTGAATAGACACGTGCTGATTCTACCTAAATGTCGAAGGGATCTATCTCAAGCGAAAGCAGATCCTTGCCACTTGCTCCGCGATATTTCTGTAGCGCGTGTAGCGCAGATATAAATTGCTGTGCTTTGGAGATCTCAACCCTTATCACCAGTTCATCATTTTTCGAGACTCGTGAGAGCTCAATATCTTCAAACTCATTCTTCAGTTTCTCCGCAAGGGCCGAGAGTAACTCCCCTTTAATCCTGATTACTCGAAAACCCGGTGGCAACTTTGCTTCCTTACGTTCGTTTAGCGCCTGCTTACTTTGCCGATAAGGATCATTTGCAATCAGACTCTGTGTTATTGGATGTGAATTTGCAAGAGTGAGAAAGACCGGAGCATCATCAGTGGTCAAAGCCAATAATCGATGCCAATGATTTCGAAGTTGCTCTTCTGCCCGTAAAGTTGCTCTACTTACTCTCGAAACTCCATCAAGGAGGACTAAAGCTGAATATCTAAGAAATCTTGGTTCCACCCCTGGAGTTGATAGAACAATTGAATTTGATGAAGGAATGGCAAGATCTTGGTCGGCGGTGCAGATAACTATTGGAACATTTGGAAATGCCTTTGCAAACTCTTCCTTATACCTCTCTATACCTTTGCCGATCTGGATAAACTCAAGGCCAGAGCATTCGCTACAGCGAAAGTGACTAGATAGGACGCCACAAACTGAACAGAGCGCTTGATTCTTTTGAATGAGCTTGAGTGGAAAGCCACATTTGCATCTAGGGATTGCATTGCACTTCTTGCAAACTAGTGAGTTCGAATAACTCTTATTGGCAACTGAGACTAAAACCGATCCACTCTCTAACCCCTTTCTTACGGTTCCGTGAAAGGTTTGCGGCGCTACTGTGAAGCGACGCCGGCGGAAAAACGATTTAGCACGCTTCTCTAATCTGAGGTATTGAGTCTCGGCAAGGCGCACTAACTCAAGTGAGGGTGATCCAGATATAAAAGAAATCGGAATCTCTTCAAACCTTGATCGAAGTAGGGCCACATCTCTCAAGTTCCAAAAAGGCGATCGCTGATCCCAAAAATGCTCCGAGCTCTCATCAAAAATCACCATTTCAGAGAGTTCTGCTACTTGAATGAAGATCATCCCTCGCATTCCAACTATAACCCGATTATCGCGCTCGCTTCCTGTCAATTTCTTCCAAGCTTCAAAAGAAATGACCTGCTCGCCTAACCTTCTTTCTAGTGCCGCGAGAAGATGTGAGGCCTCTTTCTGAGTTGGAGCGAAGATCAGTCTGGTTCCACCGGTCTTCATTAGTCGCTCTGCTAAATCCGAAAGGCTCCGTGCGGATTCAGGAATGAAGTGGCGGAGTACGTGATTTTGGCTCTGGAGCTCCGGACTCTTCTGACCGTCTTTGAGTAGCGGCATGAGATTAAGGAACTTGATCGATGAAGTTGCGTAACGTTTTGAAACTTCTCTTGCGAATGCAATCGCGCTCTCACTATATGCGAATTGATGAACTACCTTAAGAATTGGTTTTACGGATTTATCGCCAGCCTCGTTTGATTGAACGACAACGCCCTGCAGCTCGTTTTTATTGAATGGTACTTTTACTATTGAACCTACTTGTACTGAGCCAAATAACTTCTCGGGTACTCCGTAGGTGAAGCTCTGATCTAAATGAGCTACCTCGTGATCAAGCAGTACTTCAACGGTCTTTGTGAATGCGCCCGTTTTAGTTGCGCGGCGACTCTTTTCCCTCTTTAGAGAGAGTGGTTTCGCCGCCACTTAACGAATTAGCCCTTTACGGCTTTAGCAAGAGCTTGAGCTCTATCGGTTTTCTCCCAAGAAAATTCCGGTAACTCTCTACCGAAGTGTCCATAGGCGCTCGTTTTACGATAAATCGGACGGAGCAAATCTAGATCACGGATGATCGCCGCGGGTCTTAAGTCAAATACGCTTAAGACCGCATCGGATATTTGAGAGGGTGGAACCTTCTCAGTTCCAAAGGTCTCCACAAACAACCCGACTGGATGCGCTATGCCGATTGCATATGCGACTTGAACTTCACAGCGATCGGCTAGCTCAGCCGCAACAACATTCTTGGCTACCCAACGCATCGCATATGCCGCACTTCGATCCACTTTGGAAGGATCTTTTCCGCTGAAAGCACCGCCACCGTGTCGCGCCATACCACCGTAGGTATCGACAATGATTTTTCGTCCGGTTAAACCGGCATCGCCCATCGGCCCACCAATCACGAAGCGGCCGGTTGGATTGATCAAAGTTTTCATACCTTCAAAAGGGATGGCGAAGGTAGAGAGAACTGGCTTAATTACTTTCCCTACAACCTCGGGGGTCATTTTCTTGGCAATATCAATATCTGGTGAATGCTGAGATGAGACCACAACTGTGTCGACTCGGATCGCTCTATCGCCGTCATATTCAATTGTTACCTGGGTTTTCCCATCAGGTCTTAGGTATCCAAGCTCACCGCTCTTACGTAGCGCTGAGAGTCGCTCGGCTAATCGATGCGCCATCGCGATTGGTAGTGGCATTAACTCTTTAGTATCGCGATTTGCGTAACCAAACATCAAACCTTGATCGCCTGCACCTTGCAGGTCAAGCGGATCTACAGATTTAGACTCACGCTCTTCAACAGCATGGTCAACGCCTACAGCAATATCTTGGCTCTGGGCGCCGAGTGAGACCGAGACTCCGCAACTATTTCCATCGAAACCTCTTTCAGAGCTGTCGTATCCAATCTCAAGGACTGTCTCGCGCACCAGCGTCATCACATCTGCATATCCATTTGTGGTTACTTCACCAGCAACATGGACTTGTCCGGTCGTTATGAGAGTTTCACAAGCTACGCGACTCTTTGGATCCTGTGAGAGTAAAGAGTCAAGAACTGAATCTGAGATGGCATCAGCAATTTTGTCTGGATGACCTTCGGTAACTGATTCTGAGGTAAATAAACGTCTAGCCATTTGCGCCTTCCATCTCTCGAGCGATTTCTTCCACAATCTTTCGACCAACGGCGAATTTATCGGCAGATTCAAAATCCCAACTTTCGCCACGCTTAGATAGGAGCGATCCACTCGTTTCCAATTCGCCAAAGACCCTTCCCCCGGAGACATCAGTCACATAGAGCAGATCCACGCCTTTGGAGTGTAATTTCTTCAAGCCGCGTGATTTAACGCCCTCGCCGGTCTCAGCCGCAAAACCTACAAAGATTTGTGACGGACGTTTTCTTGCTCCGGCTTCGCCTAGTACATCTGGATTGCGGGTAAGTTCAATTCTTTCGAAGGATTCTTTACCGATCTTCTCGTGCGATAACTCGACCGGCCTTGCATCGGCAACTGCGGCCGCCATAACTAAGGCATCGGCATCGAGTAACTCCTCATTAAGAATTGTTTGCATTTGTTCCGCTGTTTGAACATTGATTCGCTTTGCGCCCTCAAGATGAAACTCTTCGGTCTGGGCTGCTATGACGGTTACCGTTGCGCCTTCGCGGAGGGCTTCATGAGCAATTGCAACTCCTTGACGTCCACTTGATCGATTACCAATGTAGCGAACGGGATCAATCGGCTCAATCGTCCCACCGGCAGTTACGACAACTTTCTTACCAAGAAGTTTTCCGTGCGAGCCAGAAGTTGTAAGAACGGTCTCAATAATTCGAGCGGCTTCTGGGAACCTTCCGATTCCAGAATCGGCACCGGTAAGTCTTCCGTAATCTGGTTCTAGAACAGTTATCCCGCGTGAACGTAAGGTTTCAATATTGGATTGTGTTGCTGGATTTAAATACATCCCTGGGTGCATCGCAGGCACAACAATCATTTTTGCGGAAGTGGCTAGCGCTGTAGTCGTTAGTAAGTCATCGGCTCTTCCAGTTGCAAGCTTGGCAATCAAATCAGCGGTCGCTGGGGCGATGAGAATCAGATCTGCTTTATCGGCAAGTGCTACATGCGAGACAGCCTGGGTGCCTTCCCAAACTTCACTCTTTACCTCTCTACCCGAGAGCGCTTCCCACGTTGCCTTTCCTACAAAATTAAGGCTTGAAGGCGTAGGTACGACTGTGACTAGAAAGCCATGATCCTGGAGGCGACGTAAAACATCACAAGCTTTATAGGCAGCTATGCCCGCTCCAACGCCGAGCACAACCTCTCGGCCGCGCGGGAAGGAAATCATTTATTTCTCCGCTTGTGGCTCTAAATTCTCAATTGTGAGCAGGTTGTCGTTGATTTCGCGTAGTGCGATTGATAAAGGTTTCTCATGTACATGGGTCTCAACAAGTGGGCCTACATATTCAAGGAGACCTTCGCCCAGCTGAGAGTAATAAGCATTAATCTGGCGAGCACGCTTTGCGGCATAGAGCACGAGGCTGTACTTCGATCCACTCTTCTCTAGCAGATCATCAATCGGCGGATTTGTGATGCCATCAAGGTTTGCCACTTAAACTCCTTAAGAATTGCCTATTTGCGAACGGCAAAGGATACCAGCGCGGCCACGACCTCTTCGACTCGATGATTTACCAGCCGATGATCAAATTCCCCGGCCGCCGCCATCTCCTCGCGCGCTAGAGCCAAGCGAGCCTGGACCCGCTCTTCGCTATCGCTCGCCCTACCTCGAATCCGCTCTTCCAGCTCTGAAAATGAAGGCGGCTCCAGAAATACTAAAAGGGCTTCGCTCCGCTTCTTTCTTACCTGTCGCGCCCCCGCAATTTCAATCTCAAGGAGAACGTGCTTGCCCATCGCTAACGCCTCATCAACGGGATGGCTTGGAGTTCCATAACGTGCACCAGCAAATTCCGCCCACTCTAAAAACTCACCACTTGAAATCATCTCATCGAATGCTTCTTCAGCGACGAAATGATATGCCTCACCATCAATTTCTCCGGGGCGTGGTCCACGAGTTGTTGCAGAAACTGAGAAATAGAAATCAGGATGTTGTTTCAACTCTTTTACAATCGTACTTTTGCCCACACCGCCTGGACCTGAAAGAACAATCAACTTCCCGCTCTTCATCGACCCTTCAATTCAATTTCCAATTTCTGCCGTTGTGTAGAGCCTAGTCCTTGAACTCGCCTGGTTTGGGAAATTCCAACACGATCCAAGATCGCTGCGGCACGAATAGATCCAAAGCCTGGAAGTGCTTCAAGAAGCTCCTTCACTCTCATTCGCAATATCGCTTCTTCCTTACTATCTAGCGCTTCCCGCCAATTCCGCTTTCCCTCAGCCAACTCCCGCTTAAAAGCCGCTCGACGTTTACGGTTATTCGCAGCCTTTAGAAGTGCGTCTCGTCTCGCCTCATTCGATATTACGGGTGGGTTTGGCACAACCCAATTAAAGTCACTTAGTTACAGATTTAAAAATCTCTTGCGCGGCTTGCCCGGGATTAGGGGCGCCACTTATTGGTCTACCCACTACAAGGTAGTCAGCGCCCGCAGCAATCGCTTCTGCGGGAGACATAGTGCGCGCCTGGTCATCTTTGCCAGACTCAAATCTAATTCCAGGGGTAATCAACTCGATCTCACTCGGAAGCGCGTTGCGAAGCGCACTGACTTCCAGGGGAGAGGCAACGATGGCTTTAGCTCCTGATTGGATTGCGGATTGAGCCCAATTAACAACAGTCTTCTCCACATTTGACCCGAGCCCCAACTTCGCAAGTTCCGCGCTATCTAGTGAGGTGAGCACAGTAACGGCAACAATTTTCGTCTTTGGGAGAGCTTTAGCCGCGCCCTCGATCATTGCGGATCCCCCAGCTGCGTGAACAGTGAGAAACTCAACGCTCAGAGTTTCAAGCGATTTTGCTGCCTTTGCAACCGTGTTAGGGATGTCATGTAGCTTTAAATCCAGAAAAATTCGGGCACCAGGATGTCGAGTTTGAATTTCCTGGACACCACTTCTGCCATTAGCAAAGAAAAATTCAAGTCCGAGTTTATAAACTCCTATGTAATCCTTCGTTGATTCGATAAGCGAGTTAGCAACTGAAATCTCCTTGGTATCTACAGCAAGAATTATTGGCGAGTTAGACATGAGCGACACCAATGGCTTCACTAAGAGAGTTGAATCCTCGACTCCTTAAACCTTCAAGAAGTTCGCGCTTAACTTTGATTACCGCACTTGGGTTGCCGAATGTTGCAGTACCTACAGAGACCCCGGATGCCCCAGCGAAGATCATCTCCAACGCATCCCTTCCATTTGTTACTCCACCCATGCCGAGAATAGGAATTTGTGGGAGTGCTTTATGAACTTGGTAAATAGCGCGGACCGCTATCGGGCGAATTGCAGGTCCGGATAGGCCCCCAGTAATTCCAGCCAACTTTGGTCGCTTTGCATCGACATCTATGACCATCCCGAGAACTGTATTGATGAGCGCAAGCCCATCTGCTCCAGCTGCGACTACTTCATTTGCGATTGAAACAATATCTGTAACATCGGGCGAGAGTTTGGCGATGATTGGATAGTCACCGCTTATGTTTCGCCTAACCGCTTCGATTACTGCGCGAGAAGCAACCGGATCACAAGCAAAAACTAATCCGCGATTTTCTACATTGGGACATGAAATGTTTACTTCAATTCCGTGTAGTGAGTTGATCCCCCGTAACTTCCGAGCAAGTGAGGCATATTCTTCAACGGTCTCACCTGATATCGAAACTATGACTCGGGCCCCGTTGCTTTGTAACCACGGAATATCAATCTCTAGGAACTGATCTATCCCAGGTCCTTGAAGCCCAATTGAATTAAGCATTCCGGAGGGGGTTTCAGCCATTCGCGGAGTAGGCCTGCCACTTCTAGGCTTTACTGAGATGGACTTTGTTACAACAGCGCCGAGTTCATCTAGATCAAAGAATTGCGAAAGCTCCTTGCCTGAACCGGCGCAACCGCTCGCTGTAAAAATCGGTGATGGAAAGTATCTACTACCAAACTTAGTTCGAAAGTCGAAAGCTTGAAACTCACTCACTGTGGGGCTCCCCATGTACCTTGCGCGATCTTCCGCTCACTTCCCCAAACAACTTGTGAACCATCCACGACCGGGCCTTCGATACAACTTCGTTGCATTTTTATTACTCCAGCGCTATCGCGCATCGGAACGACGCAGGTCATGCAGACGCCAATTCCACAGGCCATCGACTCTTCGACTGCGCATTGATGAAGTACGTTTGCACCTTCGGCTACTTGATTTACCGCCTCCAGCATCGCCATAGGTCCGCAGGAATAGATAATCTCGACTTGATTACGCTCAATAATTTGTGGCATCACATCAGTAACACGTCCTTTAACTCCTGCGCTGCCATCCTCGGTCGTCAAAGTCATAACGTTTACCGATCTCTTTCCTTCGAGTGGCGCATAAATTTTTCCGGCAACTGAGGCACCTAGAACCATATCTACGCGACAGCCGCGCGCCTTTAAAACTTCAGCCAATCCAAAGAGCGGCGCAGATCCATATCCTCCGCCAACGAGAAGCGCATTTACCGGTTCGGTCGGAATTCCAAATGCAGTTCCAAGTGGCCCAACCATGTCGACTCGTTCATGAACTGATCTCTCACTTAGCCACTTACTTCCAGTTCCATGTGCGGCAACCACCAACTCTATGGTTCCGCCGTAGGCTCCGCGATTGCTTGATCTATAGATTGCAAATGCTCTCCGCAAAATTAGAGAAGAGGATGGCCCGCCTACGGAGATAGCCACGAAGTTTCCGGGTTTTGCATGAGAGGCCATATCCCCCACTGCAAAGACCATATGGTTATAGGCGCCAACCTTCTTATTGGATAGAACTTCGACGCTATCTTGAATCGCTCTAGAGTTTATGTTCATTTGCGATTCCAATCCTGGAGTGACTGAACTTCGATCTTCTTCTCTTTTAGCGCCCTGATACCAGAGACCGCCGCCTTAAGACCCGCAACGGTAGTGATGCACGGTACGCCTTTTGCAACAGCAGAACTTCTAATCAACCAGCCATCATTTCTAGAGTCTCTTCCAAATGGGGTGTTTACAACCAATTTAATTAGCCCACCTTCAATCAATTCCACCGCCGAGCTATCTGTTGGTGACTTCTTCTCTGAAACCTTTGCGACCAGAGTTGATGAGATTCCTTCTTCAAGTAATCGCTTCCTTGTTCCCTCTGTTGCAAGTAAATCAAAACCTAGATTTGAAAGTGCGCGCGCCGATTCAATCGCACCTTCCTTATCCTTATCTGAAAGCGAGATGAAGACCGATCCCGAAGTTGGAAGAGCCGCGAAGGCAGCAATCTGACTCTTAGCAAATGCGGTGCCAAAGTCGGGCGCTATTCCCATTACCTCACCAGTTGATTTCATCTCTGGACCTAGAACTGAATCAACGTTCTTTCCATCAATCCGGCGGAATCGATTCCAAGGTAGAACTGCTTCCTTAACAGCAATTCCGCTCGCAACCCCAACATCAAATCCGGGCAAGATTCCCTCACTTCTTAAGGTTTCAATCTTTGAACCAGCTGCAATAAGTGCGGCAGCCTTTGCAACTTGCACCCCGGTTGCTTTGCTTACATACGGAACCGTACGCGAGGCCCGTGGATTTGCTTCTAGGACATAGAGTCGGTCGTGGGCGATTGCGTATTGGACATTCATTAACCCCACTACGCCAATTGCATCGCCGAGTTTGCGTGTAGTTGCCTTGATCTCTTCTAGCTTTTCCTTTGAAAGAGATTGTGGCGGAATAACAGAAGCAGAGTCCCCAGAATGAACACCCGCCTCTTCGATATGTTCCATAATTCCGGCTAAGTACATTGAATCGCCATCAAAGAGTGCATCTACATCTATCTCAATGGCGCTATCTAGAAAGGAATCAATTAAGACCGGATGCTCTGGGTTAATTTCAGTAGCCCTTGTTATAAAACCTTCAAGTGAATTTTCATCGTAAACAATCTCCATCCCGCGTCCACCCAATACAAAGGAGGGACGGACTAGAACGGGATAACCAATTGTATTTGCAACCTTCTTCGCTTCTTCAAAGGATTTAGCGGTTCCAAAGGCGGGTGCATTGAGCCCCATGCTATTTAAGACCTCACCAAATTGCCCTCTATCTTCGGCGCGATGAATTGCTTCAACCGATGTTCCTAAGATTGGAACGCCCTCTTTTGCTAAGCCACTTGCTAAGCCCAGCGGAGTTTGTCCCCCGAGCTGGGTGATAACACCGACGACTGGTCCGGCTGCAAGTTCTGCGTGATAAACCTCAAGCACATCTTCCAATGTAAGGGGTTCAAAGTAGAGACGATCCGAGGTGTCATAATCAGTGGAGACGGTTTCCGGATTGCAGTTAATTATGATTGTTTCAAATCCCGCTTTACTTAGAGCAAAACAGGCGTGGACGCATGAGTAATCAAATTCAATACCTTGGCCAATTCGATTAGGTCCACTTCCGAGAATTATGATCGCGGGTTTTGTTCGTGGTTTTACCTCGGTTGATAGGTCATATGCGGAATAGTGATAGGGAGTAAAGGCCTCAAACTCACCAGCACATGTGTCAACTGTTTTGTAGACCGGACGAAGATTAAGTCGCCAACGGAGAGCGCGCACTTCATCGGTAGTTAATCCGCGGAGCTGAGCGATTTGTGCGTCGGAGAGTCCAAGTCGTTTCGCCTTACGCAATATTTCAAGGTTTAATTCCCCCGCTTCCCTAATTTTTGCCGCCAGATCGTTTATAAGGTTGATTTGGGTGAGGAACCAAGGATCAATCCCAGTTACTTCATTTACCGTGGCGATGGATTCTCCTAGAGCCAAGAGTTGTTGTACCTCAACTAGACGCGATTCAGTCGGAGTCTTGACTGCGTTTAGAAGGTCAGTTCGATCTCGTTTGATATCCCAATTGAATTCAGAGCCTTTCTTCTCAAGTGAGCGCATGGCTTTCTGTAAAGATTCCGGGAAAGATCTTCCCATCGCCATCGCCTCTCCAACGCTCTTCATGGTTGTGGTTAATCTGCGGTCGGCTTCTGGGAATTTTTCAAAGGCAAATCGGGGAATTTTCACAACTATGTAATCAAGGGTTGGTTCAAATGAGGCTGGGGTTTTCTCAGTAATGTCATTAGGAATTTCATCAAGGGAATAACCAATCGCCAACTTTGTTGCGATCTTGGCAATTGGAAAACCGGTTGCTTTAGAGGCAAGCGCGCTACTTCTTGAGACTCGCGGGTTCATCTCAATCACGACGATCCGGCCATTTGCTGGATTTACCGCAAACTGAATATTGCAACCACCGGTTGCCACCCCGACCTCGCGAATAATCGAAATGGATAAATCTCTCAACTTCTGAAATTCGACATCAGTGAGCGTTAGTGCTGGAGCCACTGTTATTGAATCGCCGGTGTGCACGCCCATCGGGTCAAAATTCTCGATACTGCAAACGATTACAACGTTATCTTTGTGATCACGCATAACCTCCAACTCAAATTCTTTCCAACCGATAATTGATTCCTCTAAGAGAACTTCGGTTACCGGGCTGTATTGAAGCCCTGCCCCAGCGATAAGCCTTAACTCCGATTCGCTATGTGCGATACCGCTACCTAATCCACCCATAGTAAAAGAGGGTCTAACTACAACTGGGTACTTCAACTGCTCAGCCGCAACGAGGCATTCATCAAGGGTGTGGCAGATAATCGACTTGGCAGATTCACCACCAATTCTCTCCACGATAGTTCTAAACTCCTCGCGGTTCTCGCCGCGCTTGATAGCAGGGATGTCAGCGCCAATTAGTCGGACCCCATACTTTTTTAAGATTCCCAGTTCATCCAATTTCATCGCGGCATTTAGCGCAGTCTGGCCACCAAGGGTTGCAAGAATTGCATCCGGTTTTTCGTGTCCAATAATCGCTTCGAGGTATTCCGGTGTAATTGGCTCAACATAGGTTGCATCGGCAAATTCCGGATCGGTCATAATCGTTGCCGGATTGCTATTTACCAGAATTACCCGCACGCCTTCACTTTTTAATACACGACAAGCTTGAGTTCCAGAGTAATCAAATTCGCATGCCTGACCGATAACTATTGGACCACTACCGATAACTAAAACACTCCTGATTGAATTATCTCTTGGCATGCTTCTCCAGCATCGCTAGAAATTCATCAAATAGGTAATTTGCATCGTGTGGACCGGCAGCCGCTTCTGGGTGATATTGAACGGAGAATGCAGGGCGCTCTAGAAGTTTCAACCCCTCAACGACTCCATCGTTAAGCGACATATGAGAGACCAAGCCAGGTCCAAAGACCGTTGAAAACTCACCTTCGGTTGGGGCTTCAACAGCGAATCCATGGTTATGGGCGGTAATTTCAACGCGATTCGCGAGCTTATTCATTACTGGTTGATTGATACCGCGGTGACCGAAACGCAATTTGTAGGTATCAAACCCGAGCGCCCGACCAAAAATCTGATGGCCGAAGCAGATTCCAAAGAGTGGAATCTCCAGATCAATTAAAGCGCGTACATTTGCAACTACTTCGGTCATGGTTGCTGGATCGCCCGGCCCGTTCGATAGAAAAATCCCGTCGTAATTTCCACTCTTGAGCTCATCAAGGCCAGTACCCACAGGTAAAAGATGAGTTTCAATACCGCGTTTTGAAAAGTTTTTAGGTGTAGCCAATTTGATACCAAGATCTAGAGCAGCAATTCGAAAACGGGTTGCGCCTTCCGCTTTGAAGATCTTTTCACCCTCGGTAGAAACTTCATCTGCAAGATAAGAGCCCGCCATCGGCGCGGTATTTCTCACCTTTATAACCATCTCTTCGCGAGAGAGTTCTTGACTTGAGAAGATTCCAACTCTCATCGCACCGCGCTCACGGATGTGAAGCGTGATTGCCCGAGTATCGACTCCGGAAATTCCCACCACACCATAACGCTCTAGATCTGATTCAAGTGAACGTTTTGATCGCCAATTGGAGACGATGGGCGATGGGTCGCGGACTACAAAACCACTCACCCAGATACGACTTGACTCTTCATCTTCAAGGTTCATTCCGGTATTACCAATATGTGGCGCAGTCATGACAACTACTTGATTGAAATAAGAAGGATCGGTCAAAGTTTCTTGATAACCCGTCATTCCGGTCGTGAAAACAATCTCACCGAAAGTCTCCCCGGTACTACCCCATGATTCACCTTCAAATATGGTGCCATCATCCAAAACCAGGAAAGCGGCGTTCATTGTGAGTAAACCTCGTTACCTCTAAAAAAGGTCTTGATAACCTTTACTGGTAGTTCACTTCCCACGAAAGGTGAGTTCTTACTCTTCGAAACGATGCCAGTGCGCTCAACCTTCCAAATTGCAGATGTATCAATAAGTGCAAAATTCGCCCAATTTCCGGGCTTCAATTCACCATGGCCCTCGTATCTACCAATTTGAGCTGGGTTCTTGGCCATTTTTGGTAGTAGATCTTCTAACTTCATTAAACCGCTCTTGACCATCGCCAAGTACGTAATTGAGAGCGAAGTTTCAAGGCCAATCATTCCGAAAGCCGCAGCCGCCCATTCGCACTCCTTATTTTCAGCTGGATGAGGTGCGTGATCAGTTGCAACGATATCTATCGTTCCATCCGCTAAACCTTCCCGAAGCGCTTGTACATCTCGATCAGTACGAAGGGGAGGATTTACTTTATAGATTGGATCATAGGAACGAGCCTTCTCATCAGTAAGAAGCAGATGATGTGGCGTTACTTCTGCAGTAACTTGAATTCCACGCGCCTTTGCCCACCGAACCAACTCAACTCCTCCTGCTGTGGTTAAGTGGCAGATATGAAGGCGACTTCCAACGTGCTCACTCAAGAGAATATCGCGCGCAATAATTGATTCTTCAGCTGCAGCAGGCCAACCCTTTAACCCAAGCTCGGCAGAAACCGCACCTTCATTCATCTGTGAGTCATGGGTAAGCCGTGGATCTTCGGCATGTTGGGCAATTAATCCATCAAAGCTTTTTACATACTCGAGCGCTCTTCGCATAATCAGTGAATCCCAGACACAATTGCCATCATCGCTAAAGATTCGCACCTTCGCCTCAGATGAATTCATTGCCCCCATCTCAGCGAGTGATTTACCTAGTTGCCCTACCGTTACCGCACCAATTGGGAAAACATCACAGATTCCATGTACTTGTCCAAGTCGATAAACCTGTTCGACAACGCCGGCAGTATCTGCAACTGGGTTGGTATTGGGCATCGCTGAGATTGCGGTGTAACCACCAGAGACAGCAGCTTTTGAACCAGAGAGAACGGTTTCGGCATCCTCTTTTCCGGGTTCTCTTAAATGTGTGTGAAGATCAACCAGACCAGGGATTACGGTTAAACCTTTTCCGTCAATGACTTGCGCTTCTTTCGAAGCGTCCTTTGGTTCAATAAATCTTCCACTTTCGAAAGCAATCTCAACTAAATCCCCTGATGCTGTTTTCACATTCTTAAGAAGAATACTCATTTCAATTACCTCCTAAGAGGAGATAGAGGGTTGCCATACGCACCGCGACGCCATTTCTTACCTGATCGACAATCACAGACTTGGAACTATCAGCAGAATCTGCAGAAATCTCCAGTCCCCTATTCATCGGACCTGGATGCATCACGAGGCAATCTTTAGATAACTTCGATAAGCGTTCGCCATTTAAGCCAAACCGCCTTGAATACTCCCGCTCGGATGGAAAGAAAGCTTCATCCATTCGTTCGCGTTGGACCCGAAGCATCATAACTACGTCATACTCATTAAGTTCTTCATCAAAGTCGTATCTAACCGCCACCTTCCAACTCTCAACCGCAACTGGAAGAAGTGTCGGAGGCGCAACTAAAGTCACCTTCGCCCCTAGTTTCTCTAGCAAGTGGACATTGCTCCGTGCAACGCGAGAATGGAGGACATCGCCCACGATTGCGACTCTTAATCCACTCAGATCGCCCTGCGATTGCTTGAGATGTTGCCTAATCGTGAAGGCATCTAAGAGAGCTTGAGTGGGATGTTCATGTGTTCCATCACCGGCATTGATCACAGAGCCGGTCATCCATTTTTGATCAGCGAGTCTCTGGGCAGCGCCAGATGCTGGATGTCGAATCACGACCCCATCAGCCCCCATTGCCTGAAGAGTTAACGCGGTATCTTTGAGACTCTCCCCTTTACTAAGTGAAGAACCCTTCGCAGAGAAATTAATGACATCTGCAGATAGCCGTTTGGCCGCCGCCTCAAAAGAAATTCGAGTCCGAGTTGAATCTTCAAAGAAGAGATTAACGATCGTTCGACCACGAAGTGTTGGAAGCTTCTTAACCGGCGTCTCGGTTATACGAGCAAGCTCTTCGGCCGTATCGAGAATGTTAAGCGCATTCTCCTTCGTTAAGTCCTTAATTGAGAGTAGATGGGTAGTCATGGACGGCCCTCGATTTGAACTTCATCAGCGCCATCAATTTCAACTAATTTAACGCTGACGCGCTCAGATCTATTTGTCGGGACATTCTTGCCTACGAAGTCTGCGCGAATCGGCAATTCTCTGTGACCACGATCGATAAGTACCGCCAATTGCACACTTTTCGGTCGACCATGTTCCGCAAGCGCATCTAGCGCGGCGCGAATCGTCCTTCCCGAAAAGAGGACATCATCAACAAGAACAACTTCCTTCTCATGAACTCCCCCAGCAGGGATCTCAGTTTTAGCTAATGTCCTCGGAGCAGAACCGCGCAGATCATCGCGATACATGGTTGTATCAAGGGTTCCATGTTCGACTGGTTGGCCTTCAAGGTCACTTAACACCTTCGCCAGTCGAGTTGAGAGGGCCGCCCCCCGTGTGGGAATGCCCATCAGAACTAAATTTGAAGTTCCTTTATTTCGTTCAATGATTTCATGCGCGATGCGCTTTAACGCCCGATTAATCTCGGAGCTATCTAATACAACAGCCATAACACTTCCTTTTCCGCCTCTCGGGACGGTCACTTAAAGGTTGGCGAATGATAGCCCATGCCAATAGCTTGTGTATAACTGCGCCGTTCGTTTACCGACTTCCTCTATCTTCGCGAAATGTCTGATGAATACATAAAGAGTCTCGCTCGTTTACGCGGCCTAAGGCTCGCAGCAGGTATGACTCTGAAACAGGTAGAGATCAAAAGTCGCGGGAATTGGAAGTCGGTAGTTGTTGGCTCCTATGAGAGGGGAACTCGCCACCTAAGCCTGTTAAAGGCGGTGGAACTCTGCGAGTTTTATGGCGCTGATATCTCAGCTCTCGGCCAATTCGGCGAGTCTGAAGTTTCACAAGCTTTGGTCTTAGATCTACGTCAGCTATCAAAGTTGCGTGAGCTTCCCGATGAAATTGTCACAATCACAAACCGCCTAGCGAGCCGCATTACGAGCAAAAGAGGTGACCGGAATGGAACAGTCCTCTCCCTTCGAGAGTTGGATATCGAGACATTAGAAGTTGGGTTAGGTAGGAGTACAGGCGAGGTTCTAGAACTATTGAAACGGCGAGGCTTACTACTTATAGAGAGAGGCTTGCCTTTATCTCACTGATTGCTGCCAAAACCCCATTTATATAAGTTGCTGAATCCTCAGTTGAAAGCGTCTTAGCCAGCTCTACTGCCTCGGAAATGGCAACACCTTCTGGCAAGTCATTTCCCCAGAGAAGCTCAAAGGTTCCCAGACGAAGGATGTTTCGATCCACAACGGGCATCCGGTCTAGATCCCAATCCTTTGCCCGCATTGAGATGATTTCATCAAGCCGCTCTCGCTTTTCTACAACTCCCGCGACTAAGAATTCGGTGTATTCGCGAATTAGATATTCAAGCTCATTCTTTCGCGTATTGAGCAATTCCGCGGCCGAGCGACTTCTTATATCGCCTTCATAAAGTAGATCAAGGGCAGCTTTTCGCGCCTTAGAGCGTGTGCTCACTTAGTTGGCGCGACCGAGATAGTCACCAGTGCGCGTGTCGATTAGTACTACTTCATCTTGTTTTATGAAGAGCGGTACTTGAACAGTAATTCCAGTTTCTAACGTCGCAGGCTTCGTTCCCCCTGAGGACCGATCGCCTTGTAGTCCAGGTTCGGTGTAACTGATTCGAAGCGGGACTGATGGTGGCATCTCAATATAAAGCGGATTACCTTCATGGATAGCAACAATCACTTCCATATTTTCAAGGAGGTAATTTGGGGCATCACCCACGCTCTCTTCCGGAATAGTAATCTGATCAAAAGTTGTGTTATCCATAAAAATATAGCCTGCGGTGTCCTTGTAGAGGAATTGCATCTCGCGCTTCTCAAGGATTGCGATCTCGACTTTAACGCCAGCATTAAAAGTCTTCTCAACGACTTTGCCTGATAGAACATTCTTCAACTTAGTGCGCACGAAGGCTGGGCCCTTGCCGGGCTTTACATGTTGAAACTCAACGACATTCCAGAGTTGTCCTTCAATGTCTAGTGTCATGCCATTCTTAAGGTCATTTGTTGTGGCCATGGTTCGCAGGCTACCTTCCTAGAGGCTATTTCGTTAAATTCGTGATTAGCGCGCGCATAGCTATAAGGGCCAAGCGATAAGAATTTGCACCAAATCCTGCGATGGTGCCATTAACAACCCCCGAAACCACCGATGTGTGACGGAATTCTTCGCGAGAAAGTGGATTCGATAAGTGAACTTCAATAACGGGGGCTTTGAGCATCATGACTGCATCTCTAATGGAATAGGAATAGTGAGTAAATGCAGCTGGATTGATTATTACTGGAGTCTTCTTATCTGCCGCTTCGTGCAACCAACCTATGATGGTAGCTTCGTCATCGCTCTGACGCATATCGATCTCGAAACCCTCGGACTTTCCAGCTTCTAAAACGAATCTCTCGAGGCTTGGGTAATCAAATTCCCCGTACACGTTCTTGTCGCGCAGGTCCAAGCGTTTCAAATTAGGGCCATTTAGAACCAGGATTCTCATAGTGTAATTCTACCTTCCAACCGATTTTAGATAACACTCATTTAGTAGTTCCCTTGAAGCAGTTGCTCGATCAGTTGCACCAAGCGCTTTAAGTGTTACAAATCGAAGGCCACCTGCCCCTCTCTTCTTATCGCTGCGCATTAGATCAAAGAGGGCATCAAAAGCAGTTGCTGAATATGTAACCGGCAGATCTAGAGCTTGAAGAATCTCTCTATGTTTTTCTGCAATCGAGCCACTGAGACCAGAAAGTTTGACGGAAAGCTCGGCGGCAAAGCACATTCCTATTGAAACAGCTTCACCGTGGCGAAGGGAATAACCGGAATGCTTCTCAATCGCATGCCCCAAAGTGTGGCCGTAATTCAAAATCTCGCGTTCGTGGCTTTCTTTGAAATCTCTTGCGACAACTCCCGCTTTCACTCCAACCGAGAGCGCGATGATTTCAGTTAGATTCCGCTTCCAATCAGTCACAAGATCAAGAATCTTCGGTTCTGAGATGAAGCCACACTTAACCGCCTCAGCAAGTCCCGCCCGAATGTCGCGATCACTTAATGTTGAGAGCCAATTCGTATCAATAACAACTTCGTGCGGTGAGAAAAAAGCACCCGCTAGATTCTTGCCAGAAGTGAGATTTACGCCAGTCTTTCCTCCGATGGCAGCGTCAACCATTCCCGCAACGGTTGTGGGAATCGCCACCCAATCAACTCCCCTTAAATAAGTTGCCGCTACAAACCCAGCAAGGTCTGTAGTCGCACCGCCGCCGATGCCGACAATGAGTGAGCTTCGGTCAAGACCCATCAACGCTAATTTCTCGAGAATCGAGCCATATGAATCGATTGACTTTTGCGATTCACCATCCGAAGTCAGTATCAAACGGCTGGGATCGACAACATCTTTGATTTGCGATGAGATCGGTTCAGGAACAATCACAGCAAAACTTCGGTTCGCGATTAATTCGTTAAAACGTGGGCGCCAACTACTTGGAAATGAAACGACATAATCACGTTCCGCCGATACCTTAATTTCATTCATTGCAGCGCACCAACTATTTCAGCAACAACTTCCTTTGGTTTCTTATTGTCAGTTGAGATTCTTATCTTGCCTAGATGTTCGTATTTCTCCCGTCTTGCTTCCAAGAGTTTGAGCCACTGTTGCCTCGGGTTGCCAACGAGCAATGGGCGATCTGTATTGAAACCCACTCTCGGGGCAGCATTTGAGATTGATACCTCAAGGTAGACAACCCTTGGTTCCTTCTCTAGAGCGCTAAATATCTCCTCGTTTAGTATTGCTCCACCTCCGAGGGCGAGCACACCAACATCTGATGAGAGCGCAGCCATAACAGCATCTCGTTCTAGCAAACGGAATTTCGCTTCACCTTCTTCAACGAAAATATCACTTATGCTTTTTCCAGCGAGTTTTGCAACCTGTGCATCAGTATCAATAAGACCTAGCTTTAATTCTTTCGCTAGGACTTTGCCAACTGTGCTCTTTCCGGAACCAGGCGGTCCAATAAGTATCACTTTAGAGCTCATTGAAACTTAGGTAGGTTTGCCAGGTAAGAATCAATATTCCGCTTGGTCTCACCAAGACTATCTCCGCCGAATTTCTCCATTATTGCCTCAGCTAAAACCAGAGCCACCATTGCTTCGGCAACAATCCCTGCGGCAGGAACCGCACAGACATCCGAGCGCTGGTTTATCGCCTTTGCTGCTTCACCGGTACTGACATCAATTGTGTCTAAAGCGCGCGGAACAGTTGAGATTGGCTTCATGGCTGCACGAACTCTTAATACCTCCCCGGTGCTCATGCCTCCTTCGGTTCCACCCGCGCGATGCGTCCTCCGAGAAATTTTTCCAGATGAATCGCGCCCTATCTCATCATGGGCGATAGATCCGCGCCGTGCGGCAGTGAGAAAACCATCTCCAAGTTCTACGCCTTTAATCGCTTGAATACCCATAAGCGCTCCAGCTAACCGAGAATCAAGGCGACGATCCCAATGAATATGTGAACCGAGCCCCGGCATAACACCATGTGCTACTACTTCAACCACTCCACCTAAAGTGTCACCATCTCTATGGGCTGCTTCAATCTCCGCCACCATTTTTGAAGCGCTATCACGATTAAAGCAACGAACGGGATCCTCATCAATAAGAGAAACGTCCGCCGGCGAAGGTATTTGAGAATCCTCCGGAACAGCAACTGTTCCAATTCGGACTACATGGCTAAGAACCTCAATACCAGCAACTTGCTGTAAGAAGGCTCGCGCTATCGAACCGAGGGCGACACGCATCGCAGTTTCGCGCGCCGAAGCCCTCTCTAAAATGGGTCGCGCATCGTCGAAATCATATTTCTGCATACCAACAAGATCTGCATGGCCAGGACGAGGCCTCGTGAGCGGCGCATTTCTAGCAAGCTCGGCAAGTTCACTCTCAGGAACCGGGTCGGCCGACATCACTTTCTCCCATTTTGGCCATTCACTATTTGCAACCTCAAGTGCGATTGGGCCGCCTTGAGTTATCCCATGTCTTACTCCGCCAAGAATCCTTAGTTCATCGGCTTCAAATTTCTGCCGCGCACCTCTTCCAAAGCCAAGACGTCGTCTGGCTAAATCTCCTTGGATCTCTTTAGAAGTAATCTGGATATGCGCAGGTAATCCTTCGATTATCCCCACAAGACTTGGGCCGTGAGATTCCCCTGCAGTTAACCAACGCACACCCAATTATCGCAGTAACTGCTCTATAGATGCGGGAGAAATAGCGCTGAAAGGGTAAAAAAGGGCGCAAATGGCAGATTGATATTCATTTTACGTTTATAAAGAAGAAAGATTCCAGCAAGAAACCACGCAAACCCATGTATCAAAAGTGGGTTGGCAACGTCGGTGAGAATTGCAGCGACTGGAGCAAGACGAACATCGCCATACCCGATTCTGCCTCCAAAGATGCGAGAGAAAATGCAATAAATGAAGAAGAGTCCGTAAGCCCAGAGAACCTTCTTTAACTCCATCGATAACGGAATCAACGCGAGTATTAGAAAATTAAGACGCTTAGGAATGATTCGGTATCGAATATCCGTAGCTGTAACGAGTAGCAAAATCAGATAGAGCATCCGTTGAGTCTAGGTTGAACGACGACTCTCAAAGATTGGTTGTGGAAATCCAACTGCTCAAATCAGGGCGCGGAGCTCCTTGAAATAGCGAGGCCTATCAATGGTGCGCCCAGAAAAAAGTTCAATCTGAGAAAGGGCTTGTGCGACCAAGAGATCTTTACCGGTGAATAGAACGCGCTCTTTGGAAGTCGCCATAAGCGGAGTAGGCCACGGATGATAGAGCGAATCCATTACTTTGCCGCGCGGATTACTTCTTAGTTCCGGCTGTTCAAACGCAGCGATGGGAAGAGTATTCACGAGCAACGATGCTTCAAAGGCTTTACTAACATCCTGCCAATCCATTATCTCCACCGCCGCACTTATTTGCCTTAAAGATTCATCTCTCTTGGAATCTCGCCGAAATACTTTCGCGGATTTACCTAGGGAAGCGAGCGCGCTCAAAGCTGCTTTTGCAGTACCTCCAGCTCCAAGAATTGCGATCTCGTTCAATTCCATCTGCGCGAAGAGATATGAGAATCCAGCAACATCCGTGTTGTATCCAATCCATCCTTTTTCATTCGAAACCAGAGTATTAATCGCACCGATACTTCGCGCAACTTCCTCGACCTCTTGGCAAACCGAGAGCGCAATCTCTTTCAAAGGCATAGTCAATGAAAAACCTCGCCACTTGCTCGGAGAATGCGCCTCCATGAAATCAAGAAAAATAGATTCTGATACCTCGTGAGATCCATATTCAGCCTGTAATCCCAAGGCTTGATAAGCAGCTCCGTGAATTTTAGGTGAGAGGCTATGAGAAATGGGCGAGCCAAGGACCGCTAACTTCATCATTATTCGAATTTACCAGCCTGGTAATTGCGCTTGTACTCCGCTTTAAACCGAAGAAATTCATCATAGGAGGCGGTGAATTTGGTCTCTCCCGGCAGAACCGTTACAAAGTAGAGCCACTTACCTTCAGCCGGATTTAGCGCAGCTTCTATGGCCTTAATCGTTGGACTTCCAATCGGGGTTGGCGGTAATCCTTGATACATGTAGGTGTTGTATCGGTTATTGATCTTGGCGTCTTTGAGAGATAGTGCAATCTCACCTCGTGAATCCAAAATGTAATGAACTGAAGAATCAAATTGCAGTTTCATCCCAACTTCTAACCGGTTATATATAACGCGAGAAACCTTGTCGAAAACATCTGGCGTTCCCTCTCCTTCAATCAAAGAGGCAATCGTTAGGAGTTGGTATGGGGTGAAATCAAGGTAACTCCAATTCACCCTCTTAGTGGTGAAATCAAATTTCGACAACATCACTTCAATCGCATCACTTGCATCCGTCTCGTTTGGAAAAGAATAGAACGCCGGATAGAGAAATCCTTCGAGCGATTTGGTTTTGAAGGCGGATGGAGGTCTTACCTCTTTGAAAGCCGCAGAGACTGCTCCTTTTCCAAACCCTGCCTTAATTAGAGCTCTTGATATCTCCTTAATACGCGCCCCGTCGCGAACTCTTACTAAATTCACAATCCGATCAGCATCAAGAAGTTGCCGAACTGCCTCTCTGGCAGGTATCTGTGTCTCTAAACGATGCTCACCGGGAGCGATGCGTTCACTCTTTGGCTCTGCTACTGCAGCCCTAAAGTAAGCCAGCGATGATTTAACAACATCTTTAGATTCGAGCAAGGTACCAATTTCAGATCCACTCATTCCCGCTTCGATATGAACAACTACTTCCTCTCCTCTCGTACTACCGTCATAATCAGGGGCTTTGGCTGGTCCTGGGGCGATGGCGCGGATAAAGAAGGTGAAGGCAAGAACGAATATTCCGGCAAGAAGAAGATTGCGAATCGCCGGTCTTTCAATGCTAGTCATTAACAAGCTCCCCAAAGCGATTACCAGAACTCTTCTCGCCCGCAAGAGCTAACTCAAGAATCATGGTTGCGGCAACTGCATCAATCCCAAATCGATCCACAAGTTCCTTTGCTGCACCAGCGCTTTTCGTCGAAAGTCGTTCATCGATAAGATGAACAGGAGCAATGCGCAATTGCGCCAATTTGCTGGCAAATTCTCTAGTTAATTGCGCAGAAACACCCTCTTGTCCCGAAAGGTGCGCAGGCAGACCGATATAGATAGTGAGAATGGCTTGCTCATCCGAAAGTTCTTTGATTCTCTCCATAATCTTCTCTGTTGCTACGGTTTCCAGCGGAGAAGGCAATAATCCAAGGGCATCACTAGAAGCAATCCCACAACGTACTTGACCGAAATCAATCGCTACCCGGCGACCATTCGGCAATGACATTAGAGCTTGCCCAGGCTCTCTTTTATTGCAAAGATCGCCTCGCCCACCTTCGCGACTTCGATCCCTCCGCCTTGAGCAAAATCATCTTTTCCTCCACCGCCCCCGCCAAGTAATTGCGAAGCAAGTTTTGCGATCACACCGGCTTTGGCACCAAACTTGCGCGCCCCTTCATCGACAGCGCTGACAAGTTGAACCCTTCCATCTAATTCCGAAGAGAAGACAACTACGCTATTTGCGTTCCTAGCCTTTGCGTCAAGTGCTAGAACTCTTAGTTCATCGGCTGACAACTCTTCTTTGAAATGATGCGCAAGAAATGTAAGAGTTCCGATCTTCTCCACTTTCTTAAGAACTTCAGCTAGCTGGCCTTGGACTGAGGCTAACTTTGTTGCTCGAAAATCCTTCTCCATCTCTTTCATCTTCGCAAGGAGCTTGGAGATACGCTCGGGAAGTTCCTCCACCCTAGATCCCTTGATCAACTCCGTTAACGAATTCAAAATCACATGCTCTCGAGCTAGGAATGAGAATGCATCTACTCCAACAAGGGCTTCGACTCGTCTAACGCCAGCGCCAATTGAAGATTCGGAGAGAAGTTTGATTACTCCTAGTTGCCCCGATCTAGAAACATGCGTACCTCCGCAAAGTTCTTTAGCCCACTCACCCACACTTACAACTCTCACTCGCTCGCCGTACTTCTCACCAAAGAGCGCCATCGCACCAATTGCCTTTGCATCAGCAATGGACATCTCAGCTGCGCTAACTTCCAAGTCTTGTGCGAGTAGTACATTCACTCTCATCTCTACCTCATCTAAAACTGACGTAGGGACTGCGCCCGCCGATGGAAAATCAAACCGAAATCGTCCCGGAGCGTTCTCTGAACCTGCTTGAGTGGCGGTTTCACCCAAGATTTCACGGAACGCCTTATGCACCATATGAGTTGCGGTATGGGCGCGCGATATTCCAACTCTTCGTTCATGATCGATCTCCGCTAACGCACTTGCGCCATGAGTAATCTCGCCATCACGAACTCTTCCTCTATGTACAAATAACCCAGGAATTGGCGATTGAACATCATCAATCTCGATGACTGCGCCATCACCAGTTGTGATCAGTCCACCATCAGCAAGTTGACCGCCGCCCTCTGCGTAAAACGGAGTCCGATCTAAAATTATTTCAACTTCATTTCCCACGCTTGCAGATTTCTCACTCTTACCTGCGACTAATACGCCAACAACTTTCGCTTCGGCAGAGAAATTTTCATAGCCGACGAACTCAAGTCGCTTAGCAGCATCTGCAATCTTGCGATATTCACTTAGATCGGTGTGGCTAGTTTTCTTAGCCTTGGCATCTGCCTTTGCGCGCTCTCGCTGTTCTTTCATCAAGCGCTTAAAACCGTCGCCGTCGATACTCAAACCGTGCTCGGAGGCCATCTCGAGAGTTAAGTCATATGGAAAGCCATAAGTATCGTGCAGTTTGAAGACATCCTCACCAGAGATAACTTTCCCTCCGCTGCTTGCGACGCTATTTCTAGCTTGATCAAATATAAGCGTTCCGCTCTTTAAAGTGGCTAGGAAAGCCTCTTCTTCAGCAACTGCAATCTTTGAGATTCGCTCTTGATCGCTAACCAACTCTGGATACTGCGGACCCATTGCTTCAATAGAGGCGGTAATTAAATCCTTGGTATTTCGATCTTCAGCGCCCAATAACCTCATATTTCTAATAGTTCTACGCATCATTCGCCGGAGAACATAACCACGACCTTCATTTCCCGGAATTACTCCATCACCGATAAGCATCGTCGCCGTTCGAGCATGGTCGGCGACAACTCGCAGCGCAACATCATCTTTCTCCCCCGCCCCATATTTAACGCCAGAAATCTCACTTACTTTCTTGAGGATATGAGCGGTTGTATCAATCTCATAGATATTTTCAACGCCCTGAAGTAAAGCAGCGGTGCGTTCAAGTCCTAGCCCAGTGTCAATGTTTTTTGCTGGAAGCTCGCCAAGAATTGGATAGCCCGCTTTACCGGCACCTTCACCTCTTACGTTCTGCATAAAAACGAGATTCCATATTTCGAGGTAACGATCTTCATCGGCGATCGGACCGCCCTCTTTCCCGTATTTCGCTCCGCGGTCAAAATAGATTTCCGAACATGGCCCACATGGGCCGGGTACTCCCATCGACCAGAAATTATCAGCCATTCCGCGCCGTTGAATCTTTTCTTTCGGAACTCCGATCTTTTTATGCCAAATATCCGCTGCTTCATCATCATCTAGATACACGGTCACCCAGAGTTTTGACTCTTCGAAACCGTAACCGCCTTCGGATTGCGGTTTTGTTAGAAGCTCCCAAGCAAGTTCGATTGCTCCTTCTTTAAAGTAATCGCCAAATGAGAAGTTTCCGCACATCTGAAAGAAAGAGGCATGGCGAGTGGTCTTACCAACCTCATCGATATCCAAGGTACGCACGCATTTTTGCACCGAGGTAGCTCGTCTATAAGGCGCCGCCATCTCACCGAGAAAATACGGCTTGAATGGAACCATTCCTGCATTCACCAAGAGCAGATTCGGATCGTTCAAAATTAAAGAGGCCGATGGAACGACCGAGTGGGTTAACTTAAGCGAGTTTCCATTCTCAAAGAACTTAAGCCAGCGATTTCTGATCTCTTCAGATTTCACGATCGACTAGAACTCCTCGTCGTCGTCAAAAGGCTCTCTAGCCGCTCTCTTTCCTGAACTTTTTGTCTTCTTCCGCTTTCCTTTTTTTCGCAATTGTGCAGCAGTAAGTACAGCTCCTGCCGCCTTCATGGCAACCTGATTCTTATCCAGGAAGGTTGTTGTAGATTCGGCGATTTTCGTACTCACATCATCGATTGTTTTGGTCACTCTATTAATCGTCTCAAGGGGCCCATTCACCAACTCAACGGTTGTAGTTACCTCATTAATTAAAGGAGTCGTCTCTTCGGTAAAACTTCTGACAGCCGTTCCCACTTCATCAATCGCCCGACCTAGGCGAATAACTGCGTAAGCCAGTGAGATTGCAAATATTAGTAAAGCTGAGGCAGCAATAATTGCTGCTATTCCACCAGCGCTCATGAGCAAACATTATCCAAAGCCATTAGATAAGTACCGGCAAGGGAAGGTCAGGTTTGCGGTGCTCCCTATGCGCTTGCAGCGCGGATAGGTGATAAGCCTCTATTGCTGCGATGTTTTCGGGATTTTCATATTTCGCGCCATCGACAACATCGCCCTTGCGCCCTTCAATAACAGCATGGACATCATTTCCCGAGAGAGTCTTATTCGCCTCAAGGGCATGTGCAACCGCTAAAACCTCGCGCCGATTTTCTCGTAACAAACTTTCAGACTTTTCGAGCAAAGTTGCCAAGTTATCTTCGATTCGATCAGCAAGGGCACGACGCATCTCGGCCTTTGAATCATTTGGTTTTGCTCCGCCTGGGGCGCCCAGCTCCATCCTGCGACTGGATGCATATGAGGAAACGGTGGAACCCATTCCCCAATACCCTTCCATTAAGCCGGCAATCGAAGTCGCGGATTCCAAATCCCCAGATACGCCTGAAGAGTTGTCACCGTCAAAAAACATTCGCTCGCCTGATAGTGATGCAAGAGCAACGAGAATGTCTGATTGATACTCGCTCTTCCAATGAGTGAATTGATCATCTGGTGGAATCGAGGCGACCATGCCTAAATATTCCGCTCCCTTTTCTATTGTCGCGATGTCAATCTCCATATGTTTGCGAACGCGGTAGGCCATCACGGCATGACATGCCTCGTGAATTGCGGTTGCGTGTCGCTCCCGTTCGATGTATTCGACATCTTCTGATGGACCAAGTTGCTTCAATTGTTTGGCTTTTAGGATATCGCTCCACGTTACGGTTGTGCGCTCGTTTCTGATCGCCATAATCAAAGATTCGTTGACAAGATCTTTAATCGTCGCGCCAGTTGCGTAGGGCGTAATAATCGCTAACTTCTCGATCTCTTCCTTGCTTAGTGAATGAGAGATTTTCTCAAAGTAACCTTCATAAGTTCTAATACGACCAGCTTTGCTTGGATAGCCAACTCGATACATACGATCAATACGACCGGGACGCAATAACGCTTCATCTAAGGACTCCGGCATATTTGTGGCCATAACAACCAAAATTCGATATTTCGGTGGATTTTTAGGTCTCATGCCAAGAGTTCGGCGAACAATTCGATTAAAGAATCCTCTTGGTTTCTTTAACCCCGATAACTCAGTGAGTAAGGCTTGCAGGGTTCCCATTCCTCCCCCGCCGCCACCTCCTGCGCCCATCATGAAGCGATTAATTAGCGTTGGCTTTTCGGCCTCAACACTCCTTCTAGAAAGTTGACGGGTAGCAATAAGGGATTGACTAAATGATGATAGATACGTAGCCCCATGGCATTCATTCTTCTTATCAAATCCATTTGCGTAAGATCCTGGCGGACGATTGGTCATAATGCCACGATTTCCAAGTGCATCTGCCTCATCAAAGAAGACGACAACTCCGCCGTAGCGAAGTGCGAGCTTACGAAGTTTTCGAAATAGGCCTTTTACTTTGAGGATTCCAATTCCAAAGAACATATTGTTAAATGCGCCTGGATCCACGAAGACGAAAGGTTTACCGGTCTCACCGGCCATTGATTCGGCCATAAGAGTCTTGCCGGTACCTGGTGGCCCCCAAAGCAGAATCCCTCCTGGGACATATCCACCGAGTTTTTCAATACTCTCTGGGTTTTCAAGGAAAACCAAATTTTCGCGGATACGAGCAAGAACATGATCCTGTCCCCAGACATCGGAGAACCTGGTCTTAATGTCATCGGGAAAATATGTATCTATTCCACCGCGGCTTAAGAACCAGAAAAGCGCTACAAACTGAATAAGTATGAAAACAACGGCAAAACTTAATTGGGCAAGGACTGGAAGTGCGCTCCATAGCGCTTTCGGAGCAAAGAAGAGTGCGCGTACTGGGGTCTCTTTATATATAGCTCCAAGAACAATGGAGAGGAGAACAATAAAAACTAACCATTTAATTACTCGAGATAAGCGAAAACGAGTCCAATCAGAGAGCCGGTGAAGTTGACGATCAACAAATCCAAAGTAACTCTGCCAAAATCCGTGATACGGAGCTGCTAGCTCTGCGATTAGAAAATGAGCCTGTCGAATGAACTCAATAGCAAAAAGCGGGAAGATCCACCATCTCCGGTATGCGCTCTGCTCTAAAGCGGTGGTGAAGCCAAGTCCCTCTTCTCCTGCCATATCGGCCCAGACCAGGACCAAGAAGGTGATACTGAAAAACAATAGAAATTTGATTCGGTCGTAGAAAGATAAATGGATTCGAACTTTGCGATCAGAATCCTTCGGCCGAGTCGAGGAGATAGCCATTTTTCTTCCCCTCTACTTCTTCTCTGAACCTGATGGCTCTTCAGGAATGAAATCTACACCACTTTCTTTTCTTTGCGCTGGCGTAATTGGAGTCGGCGCTCCAGTAAGCGGATCGCCACCGCTTGCAGTCTTTGGAAAAGCTATGACCTCGCGGATTGATTCAGCGCCTGCGAGTAACGCGCAGAGCCGATCAAGACCAAATGCAATTCCGCCATGAGGAGGTGGTCCGTAATTAAAGGCTTCTAACAAGAATCCGAATTTGCTCTGTGCTTCTTCATCAGAGAGTCCTATTACCTTAAAGACTTCTCGTTGAATCTCGCGGCGATGGATACGGATTGAGCCACCAGCGATTTCATTTCCATTTAGAACCAGGTCATAGGCATATGCCAAGGCGCTAGCTGGATCATTTGCAAAACTCTTTTCAAACTCTGGCTTAGGACCAGTGAATGGATGATGCACAGCAGTCCAACCACCTTCATCGGTCTGCTCAAACATCGGAGCGTCAACTACCCAGAGAAATTCCCAACGCGATTTATCAATTAGATTACAGCGCTCTCCAATCTCCAGACGGACTGCGCCAAGTAGCGCCAATGAAGAACTTCGCTCTCCGGCTGCAAAGAAAATAGCATCGCCATTCTTTGCGCCAACAGCCGAAGCGATACCCGCGCTCTCTTTCTCAGAGAGATTTTTTGCAACAGGTCCACTTAATGTTCCGTCGTCTCCGACCAAGATGTAAGCAAGGCCCTTTGCGCCACGTGCTTTTGCCCAATCTTGCCAAGCATCGAGCTCGCGTCTAGGTGAGTTTGCTCCACTAGGCATAACTACTGCCCCAACAAATGGTGCTTGGAAGACCCGAAATGAAGTCTCCTTAAAGAATTCAGTTACATCGCGGAGTTCATTAGCAAAGCGCATATCTGGTTTATCGGATCCAAAGCGACGCATCGCCTCGTGGTAGGTCATGCGAGCAAGTGGAGTGCGAATCTCATAACCAATCGCTTCTTTGAAAACCTTGCCAATAATCTCCTCTGCAACCTTTATTACATCTTCTTGATCCACAAAGGACATCTCGATATCTAATTGTGTAAATTCTGGTTGACGGTCGGCGCGGAAATCCTCATCCCTAAAGCAGCGCGCGATCTGGTAGTAGCGCTCCATTCCGGCAACCATTAATAGCTGCTTAAAGAGTTGCGGCGATTGTGGCAGCGCGTACCAAGAACCCGGTTGTAGCCGCACTGGGACAAGAAAATCTCGAGCCCCTTCAGGGGTGGAGCGAGTTAGGTAAGGGGTTTCGATCTCTAGAAAATCTAAACTACTCATTGCGCCACGAATAACGCTCGTAACTTTGGAGCGGAGCCTGAGCGCTTTCGATTGCTCCTCACGTCTTAAATCCAGATAGCGATACTTAAGTCGCACTTCCTCGCCAACATTAACTTTCTCTCCTGAATCAACCGGGAAAGGAAGAGCGGCGGCCTCACTTAAGACTTGGAGCTCATCGCAAACAATCTCAATCTCCCCCGTTGGAATATTGGGGTTCTCATTTCCTGCGGGACGTTTTGAGACCTTACCGATAGCAAAAACACACCATTCAGCACGGAGAGAACTGGCGACCTTCTCATCCGATATGACAACTTGCACGTTGCCGGAAGAATCGCGCAAATCAATAAATGCAACGCCGCCATGATCGCGTCGCCGCGCCACCCAACCAGCTAGCTTTACGGTGGTTCCGATATCAGAAGCGCGTAGAGCTCCCGCAAAATGGGAACGAAGCATCAAACACCCCTTACCGGTTTAGGCTCTTAAAGAGCGCTTTTCAGCGCTGTAACTAAGGAGTCAAGGGTAACGGAAACTTCATTTCCATCAGACATTCGTTTCAAAGCCGCTTTGCCTGAGTTCAACTCACTATCTCCGAGTACAAGGACATTTCGAGCAGAGAGCTTATCCGCTGCTTTCATGGCGCCTTTCAACGACCTATCTCCATAGCCCATATCTGCAACGAAACCAGCTCGTCTTACTACATCGATCAACGCGACCGCCCTTAGTCGAGCCGCTTCACCAATCGGAACAATAAATAGATCTAGATATCCGCTCATTTCGTTTGACACATCAATTAGATTTTCACTTTGTAGCGCCAAAATAATTCGATCAATTCCTAAGCCAAATCCAATTCCCGAGAGATCTTGTCCCCCAAGATTTCTCATCAAACCGTCATATCTTCCGCCGCCGCCAATACCTGATTGAGAACCTAGTCCATGATGCACAAATTCAAATGCTGTGCCAGTGTAATAATCCAGACCGCGAACCATTCTTGGATTTATGACAAATGGAATTCCTAGCGAACTAAGGGCCCTTTGCAAATCTGCAAATTTCGATTTACTTTCATTGGAGAGATAGTCAATTAGTAGCGGGGCGCTCTCCATCATCTTGCGGACACTTTCGCGCTTATCGTCAAAAATTCGAAGCGGATTCTTAGCAACACGGGCAGCAGTCTCTTCATCAAGGGATTGGGCGCTTAAAAACTTGAGCAGCTCAACGCGGTGAGCAGCCCTTGACGGTTCATCTCCGAGTGAAGTTATCTGTAATTCGAAATTCTTTAATCCCAAGGCTGAAAAAGCAGAATGCGCGATCCCGATTACTTCTGCATCAAGGAAAGGGTCATCAACCCCAACAGCTTCAATGCCAAATTGATAGAACTGGCGATACCTTCCAGCCTGTGGCCGCTCTGCCCGAAAAAAAGCGCCGTGGTAATAAAGCTTTACAGGGAGCTGGCCGCGATCTAGGCCATGTTCAATAATCGAACGAATGACGCCAGCGGTTCCTTCTGGACGAAGAGTTAAGGAACGTCCACCTCGATCTTCAAAGGTGTACATCTCTTTTGTCACGACATCCGTGCTCTCCCCCACGCCCCGGGTAAACAACTCGGTATCTTCGAAAACGGGTAGTTCAATCAAGTGGTAGTTAGCGGCAAGTGAAATGTTTTCCAACTTGCGAATTATTCGTTCAAATTCATTAGAGATTGGTGGGAAATACTCAGATACGCCCTTGGGCGCTTGAAAGTTTTTACTCATCCTAACCTGCCATCAAGAGCGGCGCGGATGTACGGATTATTACTAATCTCATCCTCCATCCGTGATTTTTCTCCATGCCCGGGCAACACCTCTAAGTGCCCTGACAAGGTTGCAATTTTCTCACGAAGAGTCCGTTCCATGTCGGAGATCGAACCTCGTGGCAGGTCAGTTCGACCGATTGCCCCCTTAAACAAGGTATCACCAGTAACGACACACTCATTATCTATTGTGGCAACTAAAGATCCCGGTGTGTGCCCCGGCGTGCTCGTGATCGAGAACTTCATTCCCGCCAGATCAAAATTCGCACTCTCCCGTAACTCGCGAATTCCGCTCGGCTCATCAAAGTTTGGTAATCCGAATTTGTCTCCAAGATCTTTCATTAAAGCAAGACCGTTAGCTCCGAGACCTCTCTCTGGTTTTGATAACAGATCACGATCGCTTGCATGTACGAGAACTTCTTCAATTCCACAATCACTTTGAAGCGGGACAACTGAGAAGATGTGATCTAAATGTCCATGAGTAATCAATATTGCCGCGGGTTTTAGATTAAACGCGTTTAAGCGCTCACGAATATCGGAAACGAGATTTGGAATTCCTATTCCCGGATCAACTACTACACACTCTGCGCCTTTGCTTGGTGCAATGATCCAGCAGTTTGTTCCGAAAAATTTCGCAACCACTCGTTCAACCAGTAGAGCCAAGAACAGAATCCCCTATCTCAACTGAGCCAGAGCCGGCTCCATCGGTGAGATTCTCCCGAAATACTTGCCGTGAGCGTGGCTCATTTGCTCGCCTTTTACAGATTCTCCTATCTAGGGGTAGCGTGGCCCCATTCAACCGCTGAACCCCGCAACGGCTCCGGCCGCGCTGAGTAGTTAGGAAGTAGAGATTATGAATTCACAAGAGTTACCCGTTAACTCCGCAGCCGCCGCACTTATTGGCGATCCAGCCAAATACGGTCGCGTTGATGAATCAGGCATGGTCTACGTTCAAACCTCAGATGGCGAGCGAGTTGTTGGTTCATATCCTGGTAAATCTCCGGAAGAGGCGCTCGCCTACTTTGTCCGCAAATTTGAAGTTGTTGCTGCTGAAGTTGCGCTTCTCGCAGCGCGAATTGTTAGTGGCGCGATGGTTCCCGATAGCGCCCACCAGGCTGTTACCAAGTTGCGCAATCAGATTGAACATCTAAATGGCGTTGGAAATCTCGCCGCTTTGAAGTCTTCCTTAGAACAGATCCCATCCTTAATTGATGAACACCGCTCGGCCTATGAGGCTAAGCGCGAAATTGAAGCTCAAGCTAAAGCGGCAAAGCGAGCCGCTGCCGTTGAGGCAAAAGAACAGATTGTTAAGGAAGCAGAATCGCTAAAGGATTCAGAGCAATGGAAAGCAACTGGGGATCGCCTTAAATCCCTACTTGATGATTGGAAGAAGGCTCCACGTTTAGATAAGAAAACTGATACTGATCTTTGGAAACGCTTCTCGGCCGCTAGAAATCACTTTGATAAGAAGCGTCGTCAGCATTTTGCAAACTTAAACAAGAAGCAAGGTGAGGTTAAGAGTAATAAAGAGAAGATTGTCGCCGAGGCAGAATCACTTGCAAACTCAACGGATTGGGTTGCAACGGCTCGCCGCTTCAAGGCGCTCATGGATGAGTGGAAAGCTTCTGGTCGAGGCAAGAAGAATGATGATGCGCGCCTATGGGAACGATTCAAGGCTGCTCAAGATACGTTCTTCTCCGCAAAAAATAGCGATCTCGAGAAGCGTTCTGAGTCAATGGCAGAGAATTTAACTAAGCGTGAATCCCTAGTTGCCGAGATTGAAGCCTTACTTCCGATTACAAATCTCGATGATGCCAAACGTAAGTTCCGTGACCTGCGTACTAAGTACGGAAAATGTGGCATGGTTGAGCGTAACAAGAGAACTCAACTTGATCGTAGAGTGGAGAACGTCGAATTGACGCTTAAAGAAACAGAACAAGAACAGTGGCGCCGTAGCGATCCCGGAGCTAAGTCTCGCGCTATCGAAGTAGTAAATCAGCTGGTGGCGGCTGTTGCCGATTACGAGGCGAAGGCAGCGAAGGCTGAGGCTGCAGGCGATGCGAAGAAGGCTGCTGCCCATCGTGAGGCAGCTGCTGCAAGATCAGTCTGGCTGGTTGAAGCGCAGCGCGGCCTTGCTGAATTTAGCGGCTAGTAAAACTAGTTATTTGTAATTCGATAGACGTCATAGACGCCATCGATTTTTCTAATCGCACTCAGCACCACATCGAGGTGAGAAGCATCAGCCATCTCAAAGGTAAATCTTGAGATTGCGGTCTGATCTTTTGTCGCATTAACCGCAGCATGGAGAATATTCACTTCTTGGTCAGATAGAGCCCTCGTAATATCCGAGAGTAGGCGAGCTCGATCCAGCGCTTCGATCTGGATGTTAACAAGAAAGATTGTCTTGGCGCTGGGATCCCATGAAACTTTCACAATGCGATCGCCTTGATGAAACTTCAAGTCCGCAACATTTACGCAATCGCTTCGGTGAATACTGACTCCGCTTCCTCGTGTGATAAACCCAGTGATGAGATCGCCTGGAACAGGGGTGCAACACCTCGCTAACTTGATGAGTACATCTTCAACGCCTTCAACATTTACTCCCGAGGCGCTTCTTCTCTCAATTCGGGGAACAGTTCCACTACCCAGAATTTCATTGAGCGGAGTTTCATGAGTTTCCTCTGACCCGACTGCGGCTATCAACTTCTCAACTACTGAACCTGAAGAGATGTGGCCATCCCCGACTGCGGCGTAGAGACTTTCGATATCTGGGTAGTTCAAATCGTGCGCCAATTGGAGAAGAGTCTGTCCGGCGAGAATCTTCTGGATGGGAAGCCCAGCTTTTCTCATCTGACGGGCAATTGACTCTTTACCTGCATCTATCGCCTCTTCGCGTCGCTCGCGAGTGAACCAAGCTTTAATCTTGGAACGCGCCCGCTGTGACTTTACAAAACTTAGCCAATCTCGACTCGGCGCAGCGTTATCACCTTTATTGGTAACTACTTCGACTACATCGCCGTTACTTAGCGGCGCCTCTAGTGAAACTAACTTTCCATTCACCTTCGCGCCAACGCATTTATTGCCCACTTCGGTATGGACTGCATAGGCAAAATCAACTGGAGTCGAGCCTTGGGGAAGCGCAATCACGCTCCCCTTGGGTGTAAATACGAAAACTTCAGGGGTGCGTAAATCAAACCTCAGCGCATCAAGGAACTCAGATACATCGGTTGTCTCTTGTTGCCATTCGTGAAGTTGCTTCAACCAGAGCACATCTGGAGAATCCCCGCCGGTTCGCTTACCTAACTTGTACTTCCAATGTGCCGCGATTCCATATTCAGCCCTGCGGTGCATCTCATGGGTACGAATCTGAATCTCTACGGCTTTTCCATTTGGACCTATAACCGTTGTGTGGAGAGATTGATAGAGATTGAATTTTGGCATTGCGATGTAATCTTTAAATCGTCCGGGGACTGGATTCCAACGCGCGTGAATTGAGCCCAGGACCGCGTAGCAATCACGCACATCTGTTACCAAAATACGAATTCCAACGAGATCATAGATATCGTTGAACTCGCGCCCTCTTACAACCATCTTTTGATAAACGCTAAAGAGGTGCTTCTGGCGGCCGGTTACCTTTGCAGTGATTCCTTCTTGTGCGAGATCATGCTCAACTATCTGAACAACTTCGGCAGTTAGCTTTTCGCGAGATGGCGAACGCTCCGCAACCAGGCGCTCGATCTCTTCAAACTTCTTCGGCTCAAGAAACTTGAAAGATAGATCTTCCAACTCCCACTTAACGGCATTCATACCTAAGCGGTGTGCAAGCGGTGCGTAGATATCAATTGTTTCACGCGCTTTGCGAGCTGCACTATCAGCGCTTACATATTGCCAAGTACGTGCATTGTGTAATCGGTCTGCAAGTTTGATAACAAGGACTCTAATGTCCTTCGCCATTGCAACGACCATCTTGCGAACTGTTTCAGCTTCGGCTGTTGGTCCATAAGTCAGGCGATCCAACTTAGTTACACCATCAACCAAATTTGCTATCTCATCGCCAAACTCTTTCCGCAAAAGTTCAGGTGAATACTCTGTATCTTCGACTGTGTCATGTAGAAGCGCTGCGGCGATTGTGTTGGGATCTAGTCCTAAGTCAGCCAATATTTCAGCAACGGCAACTGGATGAGTTATGTAAGGTGCGCCGCTCTTTCTTGATTGACCATCATGAGCAACTTCGGCGCGCTCGAAAGCTTTCTCAACAACGGAGATGTCAGCGCCTGGATTGGCTTTCCGAACTCGCTCCGCTACTGGGGTTAATAGCGCGCTCATTCGCAAATTATCGACTACGAACGATTTTTACGCTTATCGCGTTTGTGCTGGATTCTCTGGCTTGGTGTAGCGCTTCCGCCCCCTCGAGCCATCACTCTCTGATTTAGGGCCTTAATTGCAGGTTCGCGCTCGCGGAGCTGAACTAAGACTGGTGAGGCGATGAAGATAGAAGAGTAAGTACCAGCAATAAGACCAATGAAGAGCGCAAGCGAAAGATCCTTCAGCGTTCCGGCCCCAAGCAGACCCGCACCTACAAAGAGGATCGCCGCGACAGGTAGGAGTGCGATCAGAGAGGTATTGAGTGAGCGGACAATTGTTTGGTTGACCGCCAAATTTGTGGCTTGCGAATATGTATACCGACCTGTTGCAGTGATAGATCGAGTGTTTTCACGAACTTTATCGAAGACAACTACTGTGTCATATAAGGAATATCCCAAGATTGTTAAGAATCCAATCACCGTAGATGGTGAAACTTCAAACCCTACGAGTGCGTAGATCCCAACGGTGATTAATACGTCGTGAATGAGAGCTACTATTGCAGCTACTGCCATCTTTGGCTCAAAGGCAAGCGCAAGATAGATCATGATTATCACCAAGAAGGCAATGAGTCCTTGGAGCGCCTTGCGAGAAATCTCCTCGCCCCAAGAAGGACCTACATTTTGAGTGTCGATTGATTCAATCGAAACAGCGAATTGCTGGGCCAGTGAATCTTGGATTGCATTTGAGAGCGATTGCTCAATCACTCCAGTTTGAATTCTGATCTTATCTTCACCGATTGTCTGGATTCGAAGCTCTTCAAGGTAACCGGCTTTTGTGACAGCTTCTCGCGCTTGATCGATAGTTCCACTAGGCGTAGTTACAGTAAATGAAGAACCACCTTTGAATTCAATTGAGAGTTCGACACCTTTAACTCCAAGAGTGAACATGGAGAGCAGAATGAAAAGCGTAGAGAGTAGATACCATTTCTTGCGACCGTCAATGATGTCAAGAGATGTCTCGCCACGATAAAGCCTTCCGCCTAATCCACTTAGCTTCATGACTTTACCTCCGCCAAAATTGGCTCCTTAATCATTCCGACGCTCTTAGGCGAAACTCCCGAATACCTAGAACCTTTTTGGAAATACTTGGCACGCGCCAGCAATGAAACGAGCGGTTTAGTGAAGAAGAAGATGACTATCAAATCGATAATTGTGGTCAGTCCAAGTGTGAATGCGAACCCACGGACGCTTCCAACAGAAACAATGTAGAGAACGATCGCAGATATTCCAGAAACCAAGTCAGCAACGACGATGGTTCGACGAGCTCGTTGCCACCCAGTTTCAACAGCAACTCGGAGTGGCTTGCCCTCACGCATTTCATCTCGAATACGTTCAAAATAAACAATAAATGAGTCCGCCGTGACACCAATAGCAACAATTGTTCCTGCGATACCCGCAAGCGTTAACGTGTAGCCAACGCCCTTAGTTAATAGCACCAAGCTCAGTAAGACTTGTGCAGCCGCTAGAGCGAGCGAGCCGATAACTACTAGCGAGAGCGCTCGGTAATAGAAGATCGAGTAGAGAATTACAAGGAGCATTCCTAACCCACCGGCGAGAAGACCTGCACGCAGTTGATCACTTCCTAGGGTTGGTGAAACTTGTTGCACCTCTCCGCGGTCAAAGGCAAGAGGTAGTGATCCATACTTGAGAACATTTGCAAGATCTTGCGCTTCTAATTGTGTGAATGAACCAGTTATCTGGGCTTGGCCACCAAGAATTGCTTCGTTGATTCGAGGAGCTGAGACAACAACCCCGTCAAGAACAATCGCAACCTGATTTTGTGGCTGTGGCAGATTTACAACCGCTTGGGTTAACTCGCCAAATTTCTTTGTTCCATCTCCCGTAAAATCAAGTGAGACATACCAACCTTGTGCGCTCTGCGGATCTATCGCTGCAGTTGCGCCTCGAACATCACGACCAACGACTTGAGCCGGGGCAAGGATGTATCGAACGACTCCGCTGCGATCGCATGTAACGAGTAGTGCTTCTGGTTTATCTACAACAGCATTTGAATCGAATGTCGTACAGTTCAAATTATTAAATTGGCTTAGTTCCTCAGGTGAGAGGTTTAGCCCTTCAATCAAAGCTGCATCGTTCTCACTGGGAACAGATTGAGCTTCTACAACAACCTGTCTAAATCTAAGTTCGGCAGTCTGGCCAACAAGATCTACGATTCTTCGTCCGGTCTCTCCCGGTACCGCAATCACAATCTGGCGATTTGTTCCGGTTCCTTCCGCAGTGACTTCACTTTCTGCAACTCCGAGTGAGTCAACGCGTTGGCGGATGATCGAAACTGCTTGATCGATTGCTTCAACGGTAACTTGCCCTGAATCGCCATCTTGAACTCGAGGTTGCAAGGTAACGCTGGTTCCGCCCCGAAGATCGAGCCCTAAGTTGATTGTGGTTGCACCCACGGCGAGAGCAACTCCGGCAAGGACTGCCGTTAATAACAAGGTAACGGAGAGGGTGCGAGCCGGATTGGACTTCTTGGCATCGCCAGAATTTCTTTGGGAACCCGCGTAAGACATGAAGCGAGAGTCTACTTTTCTATCTCAGGACTGTCGAAAAGCGCGGGCGTTTGGGGTGGTGGATTCTTGCCTAAATGGCGCCAAGCCAAGGCTGTTGCAGTTCTTCCTCGAGGCGAACGGAGCATAAAGCCAGAGCGAACTAGGAATGGTTCTGCCATTGATTCAACTGTTTCGCGCTCCTCACCTACTGCCATTGCCAGGGTGTTTAAACCAACTGGGCCACCACCAAATTGTTCAACCAGGGCCTTTAATATGGATTTATCCAATCGATCTAATCCCATCTGATCGACTTCATAGATATCAAGTGCGTTCACAGTCATCTCACCCGTTACCTCACCGTCGCCATGGACTTGGGCGTAATCTCGAACTCTTCGCAGAAGTCTATTTGCAATACGGGGCGTGCCTCTTGATCGCTTGCCTAATTCTGTAACCGCTTCTTTATCTATCGAAACATTTAAAAGAGAAGCGCTGCGCTTGACGATTGCCTCGATTTCAGATGGTTCGTAGAAGTCAAGATGCGCCGTAAAACCAAATCGGTCGCGAAGTGGTGCGGGTAATAATCCGGCTCTCGTTGTTGCACCTACTAAAGTGAAATGCGGAAGAGATAGCGGGATTGCGGTCGCGCCTGGGCCCTTGCCAACAATTACATCTACTCTAAAATCTTCCATCGCCATGTAAAGCATTTCCTCTGCGGGTCGCGCCATGCGGTGGATCTCATCTAGAAAGAGAATCTCACCTTCGACTAACGAAGAAAGTATCGAGGCAAGATCCCCTGCATGCGTTATCGCCGGGCCACTAGTAACTCTTATGGGTGCGCCCATTTCTTTCGCAACTATCATGGCTAGCGTCGTCTTACCTAATCCCGGCGGACCTGAAAGGAGGATGTGATCAGCTGGCGCTCCCCGCTCGCGCGCTGCTCTTAAAAGCAGACTTACTTGATCTCGGACCCGGTGCTGACCGATAAATTCAGAGAGATCATGTGGACGCAGCGCCTGTTCTGCCGAACTCTCTTCCGGAGTTAAATCTGTACTTAGAAAATCCTCACCGCTCATCTTCTGCTCCGTGCATGGCTAAGCGCGGTTCGAAGTAACTCCGAAATATCAATCTTTTCTGGGCTGGATTCAATGCTTTTCAAGGTCTCATCAATTGTGCGATCAGCTTCCTTTGTGGTGTAGCCAAGTGAAGTCAACGCGTCATGAAGCGCATCGCGCCACTTTCCATCCTTTGAACCTCTTGATTTTCCAACGTTATATCGCTCTCGCAGTTCGAGCAGAATTCTTGATGCAACTTTCTTGCCAATTCCGGGAACTCGCTCCAAAGCTGCTTGATCACCGCTTCCGATGATTGATTGCAGCTCTTCTGGTGGATAGACCGATAACAAGGAGTGCGCAACCTTCGGTCCTACGCCTGTGACACCTTGAAGTTCTTCGAAGAGATCGCGCGCATGAGAATCCAGATAGCCAAATAGCTTCCATGAATCTTCGCGCACAACTAAGGAGGTGTAGAGCGTCAAACTTTCTCCAACCGCAACCTTGCTGGCCAATTCGGGGGCGACAGAGATCTCATATCCAATTCCGCCAACATCTAGAACAACGCTAGTCAATTTAGCAGTTGCGACTCTTCCCGAAACTTGCGAAATCATCTCTTCGCCTTAGCGCCTCGAAGCGCATGCAATCTAGATTTTTCTTTAGCGGCGGCGTCTTTCAATTTGTCAGAACTCATACCGCGCCAATGATGGCAGATGGCAAGTGCTAAAGCATCAGTGGTGTCGACTGGCTTTGGCGCCTCCTTAAGTTCAAGAATTCGTACCACCATTTTTGCTACCTGATCCTTACCTGCTCTGCCGGAACCGGTGACTGCCGCTTTAACTTCGGTTGGGGTATGAAGAGCGATTGGTACTCCTACTTTCGCAGCAAGTAAGAGAGCTACGCCGGCCGCCTGACCGGTTGCCATTGCAGTCTTAACATTGAGCTGAGAGAAGACTCGTTCGACCGCGATCGCATCGGGTTCCACTTTGGAAATCCACTCCCTAAGTGATTCATCTAGAAGAAGTAGTCGTTCATGAAGAGGTGAATGTGAATCCGTTCGGATCACACCGCAATCAATCAACCTCAATTTTGTATCCCCGGCGCGTTCAACGACCCCGATTCCGCAACGGGTTAGACCGGGATCGATACCGAGGACTCGCACCCACAGAGCCTATAAATCAGGCTCCTCTAACTAGGCGAGGCTCGCCATTACCTCATCAGATACATCGAAGTTTCCATAGACATTTTGCACATCATCCAAATCTTCAATCGCATCGATGAGTTCAAAGACGGATTTAGCTGTTTCGCCATCAATACTTATAGAAACGCTAGGCAAGAATGAAACATCTGCCGATTCATATTCAATTCCGCTCTTTTCAAGTGCTCGCCGAACCTCAACCAAATTTGTCGGCTCCATGACAACTTCAAAATTCTCACCTAAATCATTAACTTCTTCTGCGCCAGCATCTAGAACTGCTTCGAGCAAATCATCTTCTCGTAAGTTCTTTCCGGCTTGTGCCTTCTTGACGATTACAACACCTCGGCGATTGAACATGTATGCAACTGAACCAGGATCAGCCATGGTTCCACCATTTCGCGTAACCGCGACTCGCACATCGGAAGCAGCGCGATTGCGATTATCGGATAAGCATTCGATCATTAAAGCGATGCCGCCTGGACCATATCCCTCGTAAATAATCGTTTCCCAATTTGCGCTTCCGCCTTCAGCTCCGGCGGCACGCTTCAATGCACGCTCAATGTTCTCACTTGGAACTGAACTCTTCTTTGCCTTGGTAATTGCATCGTAAAGCGTTGGATTACCGGCCGGATCTGCGCCGCCATTACGTGCGGCCACTTCAATTGCCTTTATATGTTTGGCAAATGCCTTAGCTCGCTTCGAGTCGATTAGCGCTTTCTTCCGTTTTATCGTTGCCCATTTGGAATGACCGGACATTAAGCACCTACCTTCGCTGCATCTCTACAAATCACATCTACAAAGTAGCGATGAATTCGATTATCTCCAGTCAATTCCGGGTGGAATGAGGTCGCCAGCAATGAACCACTTCTCACGGCTACCGCCCGGCCATCAACTTCAGCTAGCACCTCTACATCATCCCCATGCTGCTCAATCCATGGCGCCCTAATGAAAACCGCCCGAAACTTCGGCCCCGTGATTCCTTTAAATTCGATATCGCTTTCAAAGGAATCGACTTGTCGTCCGAATGCATTACGCCGTGTTGTTACATCTAACCCACCAAAACCCTCTTGCCCATCGATCGCATCTAGCACTCGCTCAGAGATAAGAATGAGCCCCGCGCATGAACCGTAAGTTGGCATTCCAGCCTTGATTCGAGCCCGGAGAGCTTGGATAAGTCCAAAACTTCTAGCCAATTTGCTGATTGTAGTTGATTCACCGCCTGGGATAACCAGGGCATCAACCCGCTCTAATTCAGCTAACGATTTAACTTCTATCGCACTTACTCCGCAGTCGCTCAAGGAGTTGATGTGTTCACGGACATCACCTTGGAGCGCTAAGACTCCAACAATCACTTTTTCTACCAACCTCGATCTGCAAGACGGTGAGGGACCGGAATATCAGCAACATTTATTCCGACCATCGCTTCACCTAGTCCGCGCGATTGATCGGCAACCACTTTAGGGTCGGTGTAGTAGGTAACTGATTTAACGATTGCTGTAGCACGCTTTGCCGGATCTCCGCTCTTGAAAATTCCAGATCCTACGAAAACACCATCAGCGCCAAGTTGCATCATCATCGCAGCATCAGCAGGAGTTGCGATTCCGCCAGCAGTAAAGAGAACGACAGGTAACTTGCCAGCTTGTGCAACTTCCTTCACTAACTCGTAGGGCGCTTGAAGTTCTTTTGCCGCAACGTAGAGCTCATCTTCGCGCATCGAGGTTAGTTTTCTAATCTCCCCTGAGATGGAGCGCATATGAGTGGTTGCATTTGAGACATCACCGGTGCCTGCTTCACCTTTAGAGCGAATCATCGCCGCGCCTTCATTAATACGGCGGAGCGCTTCACCGAGGTTTGTTGCGCCGCATACAAATGGAACAGTGAAATTCCATTTATCGATGTGATGGGTGTAATCAGCTGGGGTTAAAACTTCTGATTCATCAATGTAATCAACGCCAATCGCCTGCAAAATTTGAGCTTCAACAAAGTGACCAATTCGAGCCTTGGCCATAACTGGAATCGAAACACAGGCCTTAATCTCTTCAATCATGTCCGGATCAGACATACGCGCAACGCCACCTTGGGCGCGAATATCAGCGGGTACGCGCTCTAGCGCCATTACCGCAACTGCGCCGGCATCTTCTGCGATCTTTGCTTGCTCAGCATTTACGACATCCATGATGACGCCACCCTTGAGCATCTCTGCCATGCCGCGCTTAACGCGTGAGGTGCCCGTTACATGTCTTTCAGCCATGGCGAGATTCTACTTAAAAATGGCGATTCGGCGATTTTTCAGCGAGAACGGCTGAAATCACGGTAGTTATGGAGTCGGCGACTCTTTGCGATAGATGATCTCGGGATCCTTATCATTGAGAAATATCCAAACTTGTCCCCGTGCGAATTCTGCTTCGCTGCCATTTTCAAGCAACCATGATGTGGGCTCACTCGCACTTGGCCGACTCCAACGAACCTTAGTAACTGTGCCATCACGGAATAGAAAGGCATCGCCCTCACCCACTACTTCACTTTTTGGAGTAACACCGCCGAACTTGTCGCCATATTCCGAGGGTGCAATTTTCACAACTTGAACCACCAACATATTTGACCCAAGTCGCTGGCCTGATTTGGCAAGGTTAGGGCGACCGTCAAAGTTCAGATCGAAAGCTGAATTTGTTTCGTTCCAAAAAAGTTCATAAGAGGCGTTTGGCCAAACTACTTTCGCACTTAGAACTGGAAGAGCCCTCTCGGTCAGCTCTCCATGCTTCCAACCAACGCTCTTGACTATCTCGACCTCATCAGCTTTCTCAAATAGAAGTGGGAGGCGAACCATCATGGCGTAAGGAGCCACACGCTCTGGATCGTTGAAATAAATTGTTGGTGGGTTTCGCTCGGCGCTGAGATTTACCAAATTAGCGCTACTTAAAACGGGACGCAATTTGCTCTGTGCACCGCTATAAAGAAAACCAACCCGACCAAATTGAGAAAGGATGTCGATATCTGAAATGCGTGCCGAACGAATAGGTCCGAGCTGTTGAGGATAATTTGAAGAGTAGATTCCCATCAACCTAGTTAGTCCGGCTTCAACCTGGGTGATCACAACTACATCTGCGGCTTCCACTCCATCTTGTGGATGCGCATAGGTCGTGTCATCAAACTTAACTGCGAATACCTTTCCATTACTTCCAACTTCCCCAGTAAGGATGTTTCGTTCTGGCTCGGGCTCACTCTTGGAAAAAGGCATACTCAAATTCGCACAGGAAGTAAGTGACAGTACGAGTGCCAGCAATATTGGCGCGAAATTCCTAGGTCTAAAGAACATCGTCCTCAAAGGGATAAGTGACTGGAAGAGGTGCGCGGCCAGCTAAACGAAAGAGGCGGAAAATCAACTTTGAGCGGCGATTAACTGTTGCTCGCACCGCTTCTTGGTGGATAGCAATCGCTGTCCTTAAGCGATCGGTAAGTAAATCAAGTTCCTTAAAAGGTTCGGGGTGAATGTGCGGAATATCGCTCTCATCACGAAGGTGTTTGAGAGCGCCGGAGAGCCCGCTCTCTGCCTCGCTACGTTCTGAGATCCCTGCAATCCGGGCCTGATGAGCAGCAGCAATGAGAATTAAATTGGTAGCAGGATCAATTTCTCGTAAGTGGGCAATCTCGCGGGCAATCGCAGCTCTGCGCTGCAGGATTGAATCTAAGTTTGCCCAAGAAGTTTCAACTCGATGATGAAGTCGATCAAGACGATTGGCTGAAAAGGTTAAGTACCAGATAAAGATCAGAGAAAAAAGTAGTACAAGTGCAAAGGAACTCATCAACCCTCATCCCTCGTTAAGAAACGCAGCCACGATCGAGGTTCACTTCCTACTTGAACCCTCTCGCTGGCAGCGCGCGCCAAATGATAAATGTTCATAACTTCTGGTCCTACCTCACTCCAATCAAATCGTCTTGCACCTTCCCGAGCGCGGCCTCGTAATTCCTCACGTAAGTTAGCATCCTGTCCTAGACGAATAATCTGTCGTTCCAAATCGGATGCATCTTCATTTCTAAACGTTAATCCATATCTTCCAGAACCGAGCACATTGAGAAATGCAGGTAAATCGCTCGCCACTATTGCCGCACCAGCTGCCATCGCTTCAGCCAGAATGATTCCAAACGACTCCCCACCAGTATTGGGTGCTACGTAAATATCAATTGAGCGGAGAAATACCGCTTTCTCTTCCTCACTTAATCTGCCCAAGAACTCTAAACGATTACGGAGGTTGGGTGGTACGGATTGCATCAGCTCGAGACCTTCGCCAGGACCTGCAATCAAGATCCGCGCGCTCGGTATCGATTTTGCAATGCCGGGAAGCGCCCGCAATAAGAGCTCCAGCCCTTTACGAGGTTCATCAAACCTACCGAGAAAACCAATCGTTAATACCTTTGTCCATTCTGCTTTCGGTTCAGCGGAGGCGAAGAAATCAACCGTTATTCCATTGGGAATTACAACAGCATCGGTATCAAGATGAATTGTGAGAGTCTCACGCGCAACCTCACTTACTGCTATTCGTGCGCGTAGCTTCTCAATTACTGGTTCGAGCAGAGGTGCGATCGCAAAAGCAACCTTCTGGCGCGGCGCGGCAACATGGAAGGTTCCAACCATCGGACCCTCAGCAATTGAACAAGCAAGGAGTGAGAGTGATGGGATCGCTGGTTCATGTAGGTGAAGTACGTCAAAGTCATTCTTGTGAATCCATTGGCGCACTCTCGTTGCAGCAACCGGACCAAAGAGAACTCGCGCCACCGCACCGTTAAAAGGAATCGCAACTGGGCGTCCGGCGGTAACAACAAAATCCTCCGAAACTGAAGCTTCATCGAGCGCAGGAGCGAGAACTGATACTTCATGTCCGGCCCCTTGAAAATAGTGAGCTAAGTCTTTTATATGCGCTTGAACACCACCCGGAACATCCCATGCATATGGTGAGACCATCCCGATTTTCATTCGGTCTCACTCCTTTCACGAAAGTCTGCATCATCAATAAATATTCGTTGCTGCATATGCCACGAAGTCGGATCCTCGTTTATATCTTCTGCAAAAGCATCGGCAAGGCTCTGGGTTATGCGATGTATTTCCTCCTTCTCGGGTTGGTCTCGCCGGACTTCAAATGGTCCTTTGAACTTCACCTTGATGCCATCGCCAACAAATGAAACATAGGCAGTAATCAAATCCGCATTGGTACGAAGCGCAAGAAGAGCCGGACCTGCTGGCATGCGTGACTTTCGATTGAAGAAATCAACTTCGATTGCGGAGCGAGATAGATCTCTGTCTGCAACTAAAGCGACAAGCAATCCTTGATTTAGAAAGAGTTCGAGCTGATTAATAACCGAACTATCAATATCCAAAACCGTCATACCCATCGCTTCCCGATGCGTTAGGAATTTGCGAAAGAGTCGTTCTGGCTTTAGGTGCTCTGCCACCGTGTGCACTTTGACCCCTTGGCTACAGAAAAAGAGTCCGGCATGATCCCAATTACCAGCGTGAGGCAGGGCAACGATAACTCCTCGACCACTTTTTGCGCCCCCATAGAAGAGGTGGCCGTTAACTGTGGAGACCGTTGATGCAACTCTTTCCCTGCTCCAATCCGAGATTCGAAAAGTGTCACACCAATAACGCATTGAACTCTGCAGACCACCCTTAACTAATTTCTCAATCTCATCCTTACTTGCCGTTGGTCTAACGGCGGTGTAGTTGCTACGAAGCCGCCTAACTCTCTTTCCGTTTCTGCGATAGGCGCGCTCGCCAAGGTTGCTAAAGAGTCGATATGCGCTCTTCTCTGGGATTATTCGCAGAGCTCGCCAAAGTGCGCTGTAGACAAAATAGATACTCCAATCCGAAATCGCTTTCACGCCCGGTAGACAACTCGCATTCTTTGTAAAACTGTCACGACGCTAAGGAGCGCAAGCAGGACCAACGCCGCCTCAAGTGCAATATCAATCCCGAGTCCGGCAAGAGCAGTACCTATTAGAAGGAGAATTAATCTCTCGGCGCGCTCTGCTACACCGACGGAACACTCGATTCCAAGACTTTCTGCGCGAGCTCTTATATAAGGAATTAGCCCACCAAGAAATAGAACTACGAGTGCCAGATACTGAAAGTCAGAATCCGCATTTCTAAAGTAGAGCCAGATCCCGGTTGCGATTGCCGCGTCGCTAACTCGATCAAGTGTTGAATCTAATAGCGCTCCCCATTTTGTTCCTTGGTTGTTGGAGAGTCTTGCCATGGTCCCATCAAAGAGATCGCTGAGAGCAAAAAGTGAGACAACTAGAGTTCCGACAAAAAGTTGATCGCGACTAAAGAAATAGATCGCAGAAATCGAAACGCCTATAGCGCCAAAGATTGTTAGGGCGTTTGCGCTTACCTTCATTCTCAGCAACCCGCGACAAATAGGCGTGATGACCTTGGTTACTGGCGCCTTAAATCTGCTTTGAATCATTGGGTACATCGTAGGCTCTTCTCGTGAAAGAGCCCCGAATCCGCCTACTTTTGGCCTTTGATACGGAGACTAAGCCGGCAGAGCAACTAACCGATGGCCTCGCTTCACAAGTCATCAACTTTGAAATTTCAAGAAGCGGTCAAACTGCAACTGAATTGAACTTTGAGGTAGATCTATTTGCCTTGCTTGTGGATGCGCGCTCTGGAATTTCGCAACAGATGGTTGAGATTTGGCAAGAATATGCAGAGCGGCAATTTCCTCGACTAATTCTCGTTCAAGGTTTGGAGTTTGCTGAGAACGATTTCGACGACATCGTTTTAATTGGAAATCGAATCTTAGAACAATTCGCAACCCCATTCCTAGTTTTACATGATGATCTTGGTCAACCAACTGGGCTGATCTCGCTTGAAGATAATCTCGTTCATGATTATTCGGGAGCCGAAGTTAAGCGTTATTCGGCTGATTCTGAGTTGGTAGATCTGATTAAGGATTTTCAAGATGAGTACCTACAGCTTTATAGCGATCTTGGTGAAGATGGCTTTGCTCAAGGCATCTTCGCCATCGCGATACCGATTGGTATCCATAAGAGATTTGGAGGCATCGAACTTAATTCGATTTTGGAAGCTCTCGCCAAGCGCTAGCTAATTCAGAGCGAGTTTCACTTAAGAGTTTAGGTAGGACCTTTGTCTGCCCAATCAACGGCATGAAATTCGCATCTCCGCTCCATCTTGGGATCACATGTTGATGGATATGTTCAGCCACACCTGCCCCAGAAACAGACCCTTGATTCATTCCGAGGTTAAATCCAGCCGGCTTTGAGACTATTCGAATCACCTTCATCGCATCTGTCGTAAGGTCAAACATTTCTTTCTTCTCTTGATCCGTGACATCGGTTAGATCGGCAACATGTCTAAAAGTGCAGATTAAGAGATGGCCCGGGTTATAGGGGTAAAGATTTAGGACAACGTAAGCGCTCTGGCCACGATGAATAATGAGTGAGGTTTCATCATCGTTCTTAGGAATCTCGCAGAAAGGACAACCAACATCATTTCCCTTAAGGGGACGATTTTCACCCGATAGATAGGCCATCCGATGCGGCGCCCATAAACGTTGCCAACGATCAGGCACTCCTACGCCATCGATCTCACTCATGAATTTGTTTGTTAAACCTGGGTCCGCTCATTAACCGCTTTTAAGACCATGGCAATTGCTTCCTTTATTGGAACACCATTCTTCTGTTCGCCATTTCGGAATCTAAATGAGACTGCGCCCGCCTTTTGATCCTCTTCGCCAGCAATCATCATGAATGGAATCTTCTCTGCCTGTGCGTTTCGAATCTTCTTCTGCATCCGATCATCCGAGCCATCAAGTTCGGCGCGAATCCCCGACTTCTTCATCTCCCCAACAACCTCAGCAAGATAAGGCGCAAACGCCTCAGCAACAGGAATACCTCGAACTTGAACGGGTGCAAGCCAAGGAGGGAAAGCCCCGGCGTAATGCTCAGTTAGTACGCCGAAGAATCTCTCAATAGATCCAAAGAGTGCGCGATGAATCATTACCGGACGTTGCCGTGAACCATCAGATGCTTGGTATTCAAGTTCAAATCTCTGTGGGAGTTGGAAATCAACTTGGATTGTAGACATCTGCCAAGTTCGCCCGATTGCATCCTTGGCTTGGACGCTTATCTTCGGACCGTAAAACGCAGCTCCGCCTTCATCAAGTACTAGTCCTAAGTTTTGTTTCTCTGCGGCTGCTTTCAAGGTCGCAGTTGCTTTATCCCAATCCTCATCTGAGCCAATGAACTTCTCCTTATTTTTTGTAGAAAGTTCAAGATAGAAATCTTGCAATCCATAATCACGCAAGAGATTTAGAACGAATGTCAACAAACTATCTAGCTCATCTGCCATCTGCTCAGATGTGCAATAGATATGCGCATCATCTTGAGTGAAACCGCGCGCCCTTGTGATTCCGTGAATTACGCCTGACTTTTCATATCGATAAACAGTTCCGAATTCAAATAAGCGAAGTGGCAGTTCACGATATGAGCGACCGCGGGAGGCGAAAATGAGATTGTGAAAGGGGCAGTTCATAGGCTTCATGTAGTACTTCTGTCCCGCACGTTTAATCGTTCCATCGGCATGATGTTCTTCATCCATCACCATCGGCGGATACATGCCATCGGCATACCAATCAAGGTGCCCGGATTTTTCAAAGAGCGCCGCCTTAGTTAGATGCGGTGAGTAAACAAATTCATATCCCTCTTCAACATGGCGCTTACGCGAGTACTCCTCCATCGCCATACGGATGATTCCGCCTTTGGGATGAAAGACTGCGAGCCCAGATCCAATCTCTTCTGGGAATGAGAAGAGATCTAACTCAGAACCTAATTTTCGGTGATCTCGCTTTTCAGCCTCTTCAAGCAAATGCAGATACTGATCTAACGCTTCTTGGGTAGGCCAAGCAGTTCCGTAGATTCGCTGCAGCATCGGGTTCTTTTCAGAACCGCGCCAATACGCACCGGCTGAGCGCATCAACTTAAATGCTGGAATGTACTTAGTTGAGGGCAGGTGCGGGCCGCGACATAAATCTCCCCAAAGCGCCTTACCGTCGCGACCGAGGTTGTCATAGATTGTTAATTCACCTTGGCCTACTTCTACCGAAGCACCTTCTGCGACATCGCCACTCTTGAACTTAATCAATTCACACTTGAAAGGTTCTTTTGATAATTCTTCTAACGCCTGCGAATCAGTAACAACTCGACGCTTAAATCGCTGTCCATCCTTAACGATCTTGCGCATTCCACTCTCAAGCTTCTCTAAATCTTCCGGCGTGAAGGGGCGCTCTGGATCAAAGTCGTAATAGAAACCATCTGTAATTGGTGGGCCAATTCCAAGTCGAGTCTGTGAGAACAGGCCTTGAACCGCTTGAGCAAGAACGTGCGCGGTTGAATGGCGAAGCACATTTAGCCCATCAGGTGAATCGATGCTCACGGTCTCCACTACATCGCCCTCTGCGATGTCACTCCAGAGATCCACAAGTGAGCCATTTACCCGGGCAACGACTATTGCGCTCGGTCCTGGCTTCATCTGATCTGGATAGACCAACTCACAAATTTGGGTGATTTTCTGACCAACTGGAAAACTCTTAGTTGCGCCGTCGAGTTTGATTGAGATGACTTGGCTATCGGCGCTCACTTAGCGAGGCTACCAAAACCACTTGCTACAAAGCGTAAAAGATCACCAAAAGAACTATAGAAAGAACGGCTCCACCAGCCACAAGCAAGTATTTGACCCATAGCGGAATTCCAAATCTCTGCGAAGTGGTCTCAGCGATTGACTTAGTTCTTCGAATTGCACTAGATGCCCAAGCAAACTCAGTAGCAAGAATTCCGAGTCCCGCTAAAAGGACCAATAATCCAGGACCTGGGGCAAATAGAAATATCGTTCCAATAATTGTTACCAGTCCGCCAATGACGCCGATGAAAATCCGCCAGACTAAAGAGCCGTAAGGGCTAGCTTTTATTTGTTCCCGGAATTTCACGAGAGAAGATTACCTAACGCTTCGAGGTCGCTACGAACCTCGGCTAACACCTCTGCGTGAATACCGCCCATCCAGAATCGCGCCAATGTTCACCGCCTGTATCCGTTTGGGAAGCTCTCTAAATCTAGGATAGATTTCACCTCCTTGATCATCGGTGCCGTTTGGTGGCGAGATCAAGTTTTGCGGACGTAGCGCAGTTGGTAGCGCGGAACCTTGCCAAGGTTCAGGTCGCGGGTTCGACCCCCGTCGTCCGCTCTGATTAGCCAATTCGGCTAAATAGAGTGCGACATAGATTTGGTGGAGTGGCCGAGAGGCGAGGCTCGGGACTGCAAATCCCGCTACACGGGTTCAAATCCCGTCTCCACCTCGATAGATTTC
>VGAG01000002.1 GCA_016870835.1 Actinomycetota bacterium
TCTTCTTTCCAGCTTAGCTGGAGTAGTGAGGCTCGCTTCTTTGCAAGTGCGATCTTAAATATCGCCGACGACCATATCGATTGGCATGGAAGTTTTGATTCCTACGCAAGCGCTAAATTTGCAATTGCCAATATGAGTGAGCTTCTCATTACAAATATCGATGATCCAGTTGTCGCAGACCGGTCAAAATCAGTTAAGACACCTTTAGTTTCATTTACATTAGCTAGCCCTAAACCGCATCAAATTGGACTTGTTGAAAATCTAATCGTGGATCGGGCCTTCGTCAGCGGTGATGCTGAGGTGCTATTTGAACTCGATCAAATAAAGCCGGCCGTCCCACACAATCTCTTAAATGCGATGGCAGCAGCTGCGCTGGCACGGAGCGTTGGCGCATCACCAGAGGGGATAAAAGAAGCCCTTGCGAATTTTAAACTTGACCATCATCGACTACAGATAGTTCTTGTAAGAGAAGGTATTGCTTGGATTGATGACTCCAAGGCGACTAATCCTCATGCAGCTCTCGCCGCACTTCGGTCCCAACTTCGCTCAATCTGGATTGCAGGCGGGCTAGCGAAGGGCGCCAATGTTGAAGGCCTTGTTAAGGAAGCGGCCGGGCGGATCAAGTATGCGATTTTGATTGGGACTGATGCGAATTTGTTTTCCGAGGCGCTAAAGAGACATGCCCCGCTTGTTGAATTTGAATTGATTAACCCTGAATTACGGGGAATGGAATTGATGCGCGAAGTTGTCCGAGCCGCGAAAGGTAGAGCCCTTGAGGGCGATACAGTCTTGCTGGCACCGGCTTGCGCATCGATGGATCAATTTAAGAACTATGCCGAACGGGGAGACTTCTTCGCCGCCGCAGTAAAGGAATCATTAGATGGAAAATAGAACTGCGTTGTTTGCCCGACCTGCCTCGGCTTACTATTTAATCTTAGGTTCGCTCTCAATTCTCTCGGCGCTTGGCCTCGTAATGGTTTTGAGTGCAAGTTCAGTTAAGGCTTTGAGTGAGTCTGGAAACTCTTTTGCAATTGTCATTAGACAGGCGCTTTTCTTAGTTATTTCTGCGTTCTTGGCCTGGCTAGCGATGAACTTGAAAGAGAGCCTCTGGTTACCGCAAGCGCGCCTCGCTATTTTTGTGGCAGCAATATTCTTGGTTCTCCCACAGGTTCCTGGATTAGGTAAAGAAGTGGGTGGAAATCGAAATTGGATTGCGATTGGAAGTTTCTCAATCCAGCCAAGTGAGTTTGCAAAGCTCGGATTAATACTCTGGTGCGCCTATCGATTGCGAATTCACGACAAGCGAATGTTGGAGCGGGGAACAAGTAATCCTTTGCCACTCGTAGCGCCAGGTATCGGGATAGTCCTTGCACTTGTCATGTGGGGCGATGATTTAGGAACGGCTGCAGTAATTGCAGGAATAGTCGGTGGAATTCTCTTTATCGCTGGGATGCAGGCGCGTTACTTTGCAACGCTATCTGCGCTCGGAATTGTTGGCTTCGCTGCATTTATCCTCACAAGTCCAAATCGACTCGGTCGGTTCTCTGCATTCTGGGATCCATTCTCAGAGGAGAACTATAAGAACGAGGGCTGGCAACAGGCTCATAGCATCTTGGGGCTGGCATCGGGCGGCCCACTTGGTACCGGCCTTGGATCTAGTAAACAGAAGTGGGGCAACCTTCCGGAAGCACATACCGACTTCATCTTCTCGGTGATCGGTGAGGAGCTCGGCTTACTTGGAACTCTCACAGTTCTCATCCTCTATGCGATTTTAATTCTTGGAATCTTTAGAGTTGCGCTGCGAGCGCGGAATAACTTTGATCGATATGTAACTGGCGGAATCGGATGTTGGATTGCCGTACAAGTCATAATGAATATCGGAACTGTGATTAGTGTGATGCCGGTTGTAGGCGTGACCTTGCCTTTTATCTCTTATGGAGGCTCATCCCTGATCGCCACATTCATCGCGATTGGATATGTGCTGGGCGTCCTGCGAAGAGACCCCGAGATCGCTGCTGAATTAAAAGCCCGTAAGGTGGCAAGAAGCGCGAGAGGATAGAGCCATGGCGCGGCGAATAATCCTTGCCGGTGGCGGTACCGCCGGACATATCGAACCCGCGCTTGCTGTTGCAGATGCACTGCGAAAGATAGATTCGAAATTGGAGTTGGAATTCCTTGGGACTTCAAGTGGATTAGAGCAATTACTCGTTCCACAGCGAGGCTACCTACTTAGAACAATCCCAAAAGTAGTTCTTCCCAGGAAAATTTCATTATCAGCAATTCTTTTTCCACTTAAGTTGATTGGTGGGGTATTTAAGGCTCGCAAAATCGTTAAGGGTGCGGATTTATTAATTGGCTTTGGTGGTTTTGTAAGCGCTACGGCTTACCTAGCTGCCCGCCTTGCCGGGGTCTCAATTGCTCTCCATGAAGCTAATGCAAGGCCAGGATGGGCTAATCGTTTAGGGCGTCATTTTGCAAAGGTCGTTGCTGTCAACTTTGAAAACGTGAGATCAGATTGGTCGGGTTCAATCCTTACGGGGATGCCCATTCGAAAAGCAATTACAGAAGTTGCTCACCTATCGGAAACGGAGCGAAAGAAGTTCCGTGAACTACATGCAACGACATGGGGTTTTGATTCGAGCCGACCAATCGTCGCAATCTTCGGTGGTTCACAAGGATCACTTCAGATAAATGAAGCGGTTGCGAGCTATTTGAAAAACTCCGATAGAGAAATTCAAATCCTTCACGCCGTCGGTAGCAATAATCCGCTTCCACCAGCGGCGCCAAATTATCTGCCTATGGCGTATTTTCACGATATGGCGAGTGTTTATGGAGCAGCTGATTTAATGATCACAAGGAGTGGCGCGGTTACTTGCTCAGAATTAATGACGGTTGCGAGGTTTGCGCTCTTGGTCCCGCTTGCACATGGAAATGGTGAGCAGAGCGAAAATGCCAGGGAATTGGTAGAACAAGGTCGCGCACTTCTAGTTTCAAATCAAGAGTTCAATGGAGATTGGTTAGTAAAGAATCTAAAGCAGGTGGTTGAGTTGGCGCGTTCAAAGCGACTTGAGGCAAGCGAACTTCACCTCCATGCAGCCGATCGAATCGCAAAGTTAGCGCTAGGTGCCAACTAATGAATTGGCAGGGTTTGAGAGTTCATTTTGTTGGTATTGGTGGCTCCGGCATGAGTGGAATTGCTAAAGTTATGGGAGCTCGCGGAGCTGTTATTTCAGGTAGCGATTTACATGAGTCCTCAACCCTTGATGGCCTTCGCTCAATGGGGATGAAGATCTCTGTTGGACACGATGCCTCCAATATCGGGGGAGCATCACTTATCGTCCGATCAAGTGCCATAGTTGATTCAAATGTTGAGTTGATGGCGGCGCGAACTAGTGGAATAGAGATTCTAGAGCGGGCTACGGCTTTGAGTCGTCTACTAATCGGAAAAACTTCGGTCGCAGTAGCTGGTACTCATGGCAAGACAACTACAACTTCGATGTTGACGGTAGCGCTACAGAGTTGCGGCCTTGATCCATCCTTTGCCATCGGAGCTTCGGTTCGAAATTTCGGTACAAATGCACACCATGGTTCGGGTGAGATCTTTGTAGTTGAGGCCGATGAGTCCGATGGCTCATTCACCTCCTATAAGCCAAATGGCGCAATCATCACAAATATTGAATTGGATCATGTTGATAACTTTAAGGACCTCTCGAGCATTGATTCATTATTCGAAGAATTCGTTAAAACGATTAAAGATGAATTAGTTATCTGTAGCGATGATGCTGGTTCGCTCCGACTGCTTGAGAAGGTAAAAGGCTCTGATTTGAACTTAGTCACTTACGGAACTACTGGAGATCCGGACTTACTAATTGATCGAATCTACTTAGGTGCGCGGGAGTCAAAGGCGCGCTTAGTCTTTCGTGGTCGAGTTTGGGGGGAGTTGGAGCTTGTCATCCCGGGGCGTCATAACCTTCTAAATGCAGCTGCAGCTATTGCAATGGGACATCAACTCGGAGCCCCCTACCAAGGTTTAATGGCCGGGCTATCTAAGTTCACAGGTGCCCGGCGCAGGTTTGAGATTCGAGGAAATGAAAAGGGAGTAACGGTTATTGATGATTATGGTCATCATCCATCCGAGCTGCGGGCGACCCTTGAAACAGCTCGTAATTTCGCAGGGTCTGGTCGAGTACTAGTCATCTTTCAACCACATCGCTTCTCCCGAACGGCAGCATTTGCAAATGAGTTCGCTCATGAATTAGCAAAAGCCGATCACACGTATCTGCTTGAAATTTATGCTGCTAGCGAGAACCCGCTGCCCGGGATTACTTCAGCGACAATTGCATCGAAGATGCCAAGTGGATCAGTTACCTATGAACCATCAATGCCAGAGGTAATCTCAAAGGTAATCAAAGATGCGAAATCAGGTGATGTGATTCTTACCTTGGGCGCCGGCGATGTTAGCTCGCTAGCCCCACTCATAGTTGAGAATCTATGAAGCGTTTATCAATACTTGCTTCAACGCTATTAATTGTTGGATCTTCTTACTTGCTCGGCTGGTCAGACCTTTTGCCAGTCAAGAAAGTTTCTATCGACGAGAAGAATGAATCTATAGTGAAAGAGTTAACTGCGAAGTTAGCGGAAGAACCAAATCCAATTCTCATCGGAGAGCCGATTGCGCGAGTGGACCGTAGAGAGGTAGCGCTTCGACTCCGCGAACTTATCTGGGTTGATGGCGTTGATGTAAAGCGAAACTTCATTTCGGGTGAAGTAAAAGTGTCGGTCGCGCCCCGTTCGGCCTTGGCCCAGCTTGATTTCAAATGGAGCACCAACCCATCTGATGCCTCATTTCTAAGCTCTGACCTTGAGATCTTTTATGTGCCGCGATCGGAGGTCACAAAGGCTGCAAAGAGTGGGGATGTGGATTGGCTCTCCCTTCCGACCCTGCAACTTGGGGCAGATGAGATGGCTTTGAAGCAGGATGTGAAGACCCTAGTCGCTGCGATTGAAGAGAGTGGCGGGATGGTGAAGAGCATTGTGGCGCCGAGCAGGGAAGAGCTTCGTACTTCAGCCCGGATAAATGAGCGTGATTTGGATATTTCATGGGGAAGTGTCAACGAACTATCGCTTAAGTTTGAAGTTATGAATCGACTTTTAGAGTTAAAGGCGAACAAGAATGCGATGCGAATTGATTTAACTTCGCCAACTTCGCCAATCGTTTCAAACAACTCAAATTAATTTCGAAATTCTTTTTCTCTAATCGTCTTTTAAATCTCTCGTGTCGGTGTTTGCTAGAGGTGCACTACCCGCCTACTTTTGCGCGCACACTTCGGGGAAACCCTAAGTCTAAAGTCGAGAATTAGGGTTAAAAGAGAGGCGTATCGTGGCAACACCACAAAATTATTTAGCAGTAATAAAAGTTGTTGGTATAGGTGGCGGCGGCGTAAATGCTGTTAATCGAATGATTGACGCAGGTTTAAAGGGCGTTGAGTTCATCGCTATTAATACTGATGCACAAGCGCTTCTCATGAGTGATGCCGATGTGAAATTAGATATCGGAAGAAAGTTAACGCGCGGTCTAGGCGCCGGTGCAAATCCAGAAGTTGGAAAGCAAGCAGCCATGGATCACACCGAAGAGATTCAAGAAGTTCTACGTGGATCTGACATGGTCTTCATTACCGCCGGCGAAGGTGGCGGAACTGGAACTGGTGGCGCACCAGTTGTTGCAAAGATTGCGAAAGAGATTGGTGCACTTACCGTCGGTGTGGTTACTCGACCATTTAATTTTGAAGGAAAGCGACGCGCAACCCAGGCAGAGATTGGAATTGAAGAACTCCGTAGCGAAGTTGATACTTTAATCGTAATTCCAAATGAACGCTTACTCTCTATCTCGGATCGTTCAATCTCAGCGCCGGAAGCATTTAAGACAGCTGATCAAGTTCTGCTCTCTGGCGTTCAAGGAATTACCGATCTCATTACAACTCCTGGTCTTATAAATCTTGATTTTGCAGATGTTAAGAGCGTTATGGATGGTGCGGGTTCAGCCCTTATGGGAATTGGTTCGGCACGTGGTGAAGCGCGAGCTACAAGAGCAGCCGAGCTTGCTATCTCATCGCCACTTCTTGAAGCCTCCATCGAAGGTGCGCATGGAGTTCTACTCTCAATTGCTGGCGGTTCTGATCTTGGACTCTTCGAAATAAGCGAAGCTGCAAGTTTGGTAGCTAAGTGCGCCCACCCAGATGCCAACATCATCTTTGGAACAGTTATTGATGATTCATTAGGCGATGAAGTCCGAGTCACCGTCATTGCTGCCGGATTTGAAGGAGGCGCACCTAAACGTCTCTCGGTTCCAGTCATCTCAACTCAAGGGCTAAATGGCCAGGCTGATCCAATTCCAGCAAATGATCCGATTCAAGTTGCTATCGCCAATCCAGATGAGAAACCGCGTCGTCGTATCACCTTCGAGGAGCTCGTTGCCCAGGACGATATCGACGTCCCAGACTTCATGAAGTAGGGATGCCCGAATCTCTCTTCACCTCTCGAGCCGGGGGAGTGAGCACAGCACCATTTGATTCACTTAATCTCGCGCTTCATGTTGGCGATGAACCTTCCTCAGTTATTAAGAATCGGAAGTTGCTCGCTGAGAAGATTGGAATCTCCGAAGCGAGCCTTTTCTTTATGAATCAAGTGCATGGAAATAGCGTTACCGTCATAGATGAAAACTCAACTGCAATTAATGAGCCAACCGCCGATGCCCTCTTCACCGAAGTTAAAGGTAAGGCTCTCGCAGTTCTTGTCGCAGATTGCACGCCCCTGCTCTTAAAGTCAGAGCGCGCAGTCGCTGCAGTTCACGTAGGACGGCGCGGATTGGTCGCCGGAGTTATAGCCGAAGCGTTAAAGCAATTTGATAAGGCTGGAATAGGTAGGACTGAGATAAGCGCCGAACTCGGACCTTCCATCTGTGCAAATTGTTATGAAGTGGATGTAACTACTTATGAAGAAGTAGGTTCAATAGTCCCAGGTAGTGCGACTAGCGCCGAGCTACATTGTCTGGACATTTCAAAAGGTATTGAGTTTCAATTAAATGGCGCTGGAGTTGCATTTGAAAAATCGCATATCTGCGTAAGGCATAGCGAGGGATATTTCTCTTATCGAAGAGATCCTAGAACTGGCAGGCAAGCAGGGGTGATCTGGTTGTGAGCCGGAGAGATGAAATCAAGAGCGCACTTGCAAAGGTGCGCGAAGAGATTGCCGATCGCGCAACGCTAATTGTGGTCACAAAGACTTTCCCTTTAAGTGATGTAGAGATTCTCTATGAATTGGGGGAGCGAAATTTCGGTGAGAATCGCGATGAAGAGGGAGCGCTCAAATCTGGTGGAATAGGCGAGGACGCAATCTGGCATTTTCAAGGCGGGATACAGAGTAAGAAAATTCGCTCAATCGTGAGCTGGGCTGACTTTATACACTCTCTCGAGGATCTCTCTCACGCTAGAAAGATTGATGATGCAGCCCGATCACTAGGTAAGCGACAGAGAGTATTAATTCAAATCAATCTAGATTCTGGAAATGATAAACGCAGCGGTATTGATTCTAAGGACTTTGATGCATTTGCAGACGAAATTCTTAAATTTAGAGATCTAGATTTACTTGGAGTAATGGGGGTAGCGCCCCTTGGTGTGGACCCCACCCCAAGTTTCGCCTTGCTCCAAGAGAAATCTATGAATCTGCGCCAGATGAAGCCAGATGCGGTAGTGATTTCAGCTGGAATGAGTGGCGACTACCCAATTGCGCTGCAATTTGGAGCGACACATATACGAATTGGAAGTTCAATCCTCGGTTCCCGATAGCCCCGACCGTAAAATTTCACCATGGGTAATGCAATGAAAAAGTTCACTGACTATTTGGGTCTGACTGAGAGTGAAGAGATGGCGCCCTCAAATCAACGCGCCCCAATCGCTTCGGTTCCTCGTCCTCGCAAGAAAGAGGAGACCCCTAAGTTGCAACCAGTCCCATCAACTCTAAGTATGGATCGCATCATAAATATCTCGCCACGCGTATATAGCGAAGCTCGTGCGATTGGTGAGTATTACCGTGAAGGCAATCCAGTCATCATGAACTTAAGTGAGATGGAAGATTCAGAGCGGAAGCGCCTAATTGATTTTGCATCCGGTCTTGTCTTTGGACATGCTGGAACAATCGAGAGAATTACCGCGAAGGTTTTCTTACTCACACCGCCCAATGTGACGGTCTCGGGTGAAGAGAAGAGCGCAGCCGCTCAAGCAAGTCTTTTCAACCAAAGCTGAACTCCTTGGTCAACTTCACTTCCTGGGTGATTTTCGCACTCAATATCTTCCTGCTTGCTCTATTTGCAAGATTGGTACTTGATTACATAAGACTCTTTAGACCGAGTTGGAGACCTCGCGGAATCATCATGCCGCTCGCTGAGATGATCTACATGGTCACCGATAAGCCACTCGCTTTTATCCGAAGGTTCATCCCCCCGCTACGGATGGGGCCGGTCGCCCTTGACCTCTCTTTTATTGTTCTCTTCTTTGGCATACAAATATTGATTGGAATACTGCGCTAGTTGTAGTCGTAGACTTCCGATATGGATCGCAGTCGTGCTCAAAATCTTGATGCAAATGACCCGCTTCGCGAATTTAAGAAGCGCTTTGTAATCACAGATCCCGCTACCTGCTATCTCGACGGCAATTCTCTGGGACGACTCCCTCACGCAACAGTTAAATCAATAAACGACTTTTTGCATGATGAATGGGGCAGAGAAGTAGTCGTCGGCTGGGGCCATTGGATAGATGAAGCGCAAACAACCGGAAATTTGATTGGAAGAAGCGCATTGGGTGCAGCGCCAGGACAAGTTTTAGCCTGCGATACAACCTCGGTAAATATCTACCAATTAGCTTCCGCCGCGATTAAAGCGCGTCCGGGCCGGAAAACAATAATCACTGATGCCGCGAATTTTCCAACGGATCGCTACATATTGCAGGGGTTAGCTAAGGAACATGGTCTTAAGTTAATAACGATCAATAATGAAGATCCAGATATCTCCTCCAACGAGTTAATTTCGGAAGAACTTTTGTCGAAGTACTTAAGCGAGGATGTGGCTCTTGTAAGTTTGCAAGTCATTCAATACCGCTCTGGCGCAAGGCAAGATGTCAAAGCGCTAACGAAGTTGATTCATAAACATGGCGCGCTCGTTCTCTGGGATGCCGCCCATGCAGTTGGCTCTATCGACATTAATCTAGATAACGATGATGTTGATCTCGCAGTTGGGTGTACATATAAATATGGAAACTCCGGCCCAGGTTCACCAGCCTGGTTGTATGTAAATAAACGTCTGCAAAATGAGATACAAGTATCAATTCAAGGTTGGTTTGCACAGCGTGACCAGTTCGCCATGGGTCCATCTTTTGAAAAAGATAGTTCGATAAGAGGTTTTCAAATCGCTAGCCCATCAATTATTGGACTTCGATGCGTTAACACCTCTTTTGCCATGATTGAAGAGGCGGGGATAAATGAGATAGCTAAGAAGGCGGCACTGGGAACCTCGCTCATGGTCGAGTTGCATGATGATTGGTTGGCGCCACTCGGATTCACTCTTTTGACGCCAAGAGATTCAAATCAGCGCGGCGGCCATATAACAATTGGGCATAAAGAGGCAGAGCGAATTTCAATTGCGCTTCGCAAGTACGCAAATACCGTTGCTGATTACCGCACTCCTAATTCCATCCGGCTTGCAATATCTCCACTTGCCACTTCTTATTGCGAGGTATTTGATGGCTTTGAGCGCATTAGAGAGTTAGTCGCTTCCCGAGGATATGAAAAAGTAACTACCGGAGAATCGCGCGTAACATGAGTGAGGAAAAGGCCCTTAATTACAACTCTTATTTGAAGGTAGATGAATTACTCTCACTCCAAGAGCCACTCTCTAACGGCCCAGAACATGATGAGCTTTTATTTATAGTAATTCACCAGACCTATGAACTCTGGTTTAAAGAGTTGATTCATGAGTTTAAGGCGGCGCAAGTTTGCCTAACCGAGGGCGATACTCATCGAGCTCTATCAATTCTTGGTCGCATAAGAACCATCCTGAAGATCTGTGTCGCCCAGATAGATATCTTGGAGACGATGACGCCACTTCAATTTAACTCATTTAGAGATCGATTAGGTGAGTCAAGCGGTTTTCAATCCGCACAATTTCGTGAAGTAGAAGCGATTTTAGGAAGGCGCGATAAGAAAGCAGCAGCGCACTTACTTCCTGCCGACCGTGAGCGAGTCGAGAAGTGGATGTCATTGCCTTCGATCTGGGATAGCGTTCTTCGTTACGTAACCACTCGTGGATACAAAATTCCAGAATCAATTCTTAATCGGGATGTTTCCTCTCCATATCAAGGCGACTCAGAAGTTCAACGAACGCTTATTGAATTGCATCGGAATGATCCTGAGGCTGGACTTGTATTTGAGCGTTTAGTTGATATCGATGAAGGGTTGCAAGAGTGGCGGTATCGCCATGTGAAGATGGTCGAGCGCACAATTGGCAGGAAATCAGGGACTGGTGGATCTTCCGGTGCCGATTACTTGCGCGCAACGCTCTTTCATCCAGTCTTTCCGGATCTCTGGGAGATTCGAAGTAGCTTCTAGACCTTAGTTAACTTAAGTACTAGACCAAGTTCATCCTCGCCTAAAGTCAAAGATGAGTCGAGATCGAAGGAAACCGCAAGTACTTCTTCTGAGATGTGTGCCTTGGCATCACTTAATGCTTTAACCACTTCGCCCTTAGCATTCCATTTAACAGAAATCCGATCGCTGACATCAAATCCTGAATCTTTACGTTGGTCTTGGATAGCTCGGATTGCTTCACGTACCAATCCCTTAGCGATAAGTCTTTTGTCAAGGGCGAGATCTAGGGCAACGCTCTCACCTTGGTGAGATGCAACAGACCAACCCGTGCGAGGGGTTTCGGTAATTACTAAATCTTCTTCACCTAGAGATGCGCTGCCGCCGGAGTAATTCACTTCAGCGCTTCCTTCGGTGCGAATCTTCTTTACCAAGAGTGTGGCATCAACTGCTGCAATCGATTTAGCAATCTCTTGAACGGCGCCGCCATATCTACTTCCTAGGGATCTGAAATTCGCCTTGATTGAGATATCAACGAGATCACTTCCCGCAGATGCGAGGTCATCCAGATGCTCCACGTTTAATTCATCAGAAATCTGTTCCTTCAATTCGCCATCCAACTTCTTCCAACCACTTGCAGAGATGAGTGCGCGAGATAAGGGTTGGCGAATCTTTACTTGAGATTGAGCGCGCGCAGCGCGACCTAGCTCAACCAGTCTTCGAGCTAGCGCGACATCAGTTGAGAGTTGCTCATCAATCGAACGCTTATCAGCGATAGGGAAGTTAGCGAGATGAACTGAGAGTGGCGCGGTTGGATCAACTTTGCGGATTAATACCTGCCAGACATGCTCAGAAATGAAAGGAACCATCGGTGCCATCAAGAGAGTTACCTTTTCAAGGCACTCATGCAGGGTAGTAAGTGCAACCGGATCGCCATCCCAGAATCGTCTGCGGGATCGCCTCACATACCAATTCGATAGATCATCTACAAACTGTGCGATTGCGTTACCTGCTCGCTGTGAATCGAAATCCGCATAGGCCAAATCCACCTCAACAATAAGCTTGTTTAGCTCACTCAAAATCCATCTATCCATCATCGGTCTTTCGCTAATCGCGAGAGGTTTTGATGGAACAAAATCTGATGCTGATGCGTAGAGCGCAAGGAATGAGACGGTGTTCCAATACGTGAGTAGCGTCTTTCGCACTACTTCGGAGATGATTTCGTGGCCAACTCGTCGAGCGCTCCATGGCGAGCCAGATGCGAGCATGTACCAACGAACCGCGTCTGCTCCATGGCGATCCATAAGTTGCATTGGTTCTAGGACATTTCCAAGATGCTTGCTCATCTTTCTTCCATCCTTATCCAGGATGTGGCCAAGACAGAGCACTGTCTTGTATGAAGATTGATCAAAGACCAGAGTTCCAATCGCCATCAAGGTATAGAACCAACCACGAGTCTGATCGATCGCTTCACAAATGAAGTCAGCCGGATAAGAGTCTTTGAAGATCGCTTCCGAACCTTCTTTATGTGGATAGCGCCACTGCGCAAAAGGCATGGCGCCAGAGTCATACCAGCAATCAATAACCTCTGATGTGCGCACCATTTGCTTCTTACAAGTTGGGCAATCGAAAGTAATCTCATCCACATACGGGCGGTGCAGCTCCAGACTCGAAAGATCTCTGCCAGCGAGTTTTGATAATTCGCTCTTAGATGCGACAGCTTTTTCATGACCGTCTTCGCACTTCCAAACCGGAAGTGGCGTTCCCCAATATCTATTCCGGGAGAGCGCCCAATCGATATTGTTATTCAACCAATCGCCAAAGCGTCCAGTCTTGATTGTCTCCGGGTGCCAATCGGTCTTCTCATTCTCACGGATTAAGGCCTCTTTTATCTTTGTAGTTCTGATGTACCAAGAAGGTTGGGCGTAATAAATCAGGGGTGTATGGCAGCGCCAACAATGCGGATACGAGTGCTGGAAAGTTTGGTGGCGAAATAGCGATCCACCCTCTTTTAAAGCTTTAATCAGAACCTTGTCGGCATCTTTAAAGAACTTACCTCCGACAAGATCTAATTCATCTAAAAAGTAACCATTTGCTGCAACCGGATTAACAACCGGGAGTTCGTACCGCTTGCACGTCGCTAGGTCATCTGCGCCAAAAGCGGGAGCTTGATGGACTAATCCAGTTCCATCTTCAGTGGTTACATAATCTGCGAGCAAGACGTAGTGCGCATCGGGGATATCAACGAGAGCTAGTGGGCGCTTGTAGCTAACTCGCTCGAGTTCTTTTCCGGATAATCTCTTAATCTCAGTAAAACCGGGTAGGACTTTTTCAGCTAGCGGCTCTGCGATTACCAATACTTCTTCCGGTAGTTCACCACCAGTTTTTACAACTAAATAGTCAACTTCTGGATTAACAGCGATTGCAGTATTGGAAACTAAAGTCCAAGGAGTTGTTGTCCAGACTAAGAGGCTGGCATTAAGGGAGGCAAGCTCACCGCTTGTGATCGGAAAACGAACGTAAACAGAGGGATCCGTAACGGTCTCGTAGCCTTGGGCTAACTCGTGATCTGAAAGTCCAGTTCCGCATCGAGGGCAATAAGGCGCAACGCGATGATCTTGAACTAAGAGTCCCTTCTTATGAATTTGTGCGAGTGACCACCAGACGCTTTCGATGTACTCATCTGACATCGTCCAATAAGCCTTATCAAAGTCGACCCAAAATCCCATCCGCTCAGTCATCTCGGTAAATGCACTTACATGGCGCTGGACGGATTCACGGCACTTTTCATTGAACTTTGCTATTCCATATTTCTCAATATCTCCTTTTCCGGAGAAGCCCAACTCTTTTTCAACTGCGATTTCAACGGGGAGTCCGTGGCAATCCCATCCAGCATTTCGGATTACATGTTTACCTTTCATTGTGTGATAGCGAGGAAAGACATCTTTAAATACACGCGCTTCAATGTGATGAGTTCCGGGCATTCCATTTGCAGTAGGTGGTCCTTCATAGAAGGTCCAAGATTCGCCTTCAGCGCGTTGAGCAACGCTCTTATGGAAAATTTCTTGCGTACTCCAGAAGGAGAGAATTTCGCGTTCGACTTTAGGAAGATCAATCTGAGGACTTAGCGCCTCATACGGTGATTTAGCCATGATCATCCCTTCCATAGTTAATGGAGGGGCGATCTATTTTGATCGCGGTACCACCCGCCTTATCTGCAAAACCTGCAGATATCTTCTTGACCTTGCCGTTGGTTCTACGTGAGCCTTTCGCTCATTTCTTCCAACTCGCTCTTGGGTGATGGCCCAGTAATTGCGATTTATATACAAGGCGTCTTGCGACTAGGCGATTTTAGACCATCGCAACTGTGGCGAGTGGCATTTGGCCTGCATAACCCCTAGCCTTCGGCGCTGTGCCCTTGAAGAAAAAATTTGCTAAGGCGGTCGCTAAGTTGAAGAAAGCACCAAAGAAGAAGGTTGCCCCAAAAAAGAGCCCGGCCAAGAAAGCGGTAAAAAAGGCTCCGGCAAAGAAGGCGGCACCCAAGAAAGCGCCAGTCAAGAAAGCGCCAGTCAAGAAGGCTCCAGTAAAGAAGGCGCCAGAGAAAAAGCAACTAGCAAAGAAGTCACTAGCGAAGAAGCCACAAGCTGAGATCATCAAAGGGCAACATAAGACGGCGCTAACAAGTAGTACTGCAAAAGGTGCAACGACTATTTCGGTTTACAAACCTGAGGTGGAAGCGAGTGATGTTGTTGTAGTAGAGGAGAAGCGCCTTGTCCTTCCGCCCCCAATTCGTAAGCCAAAACCAGGAAAGAAGCCGGCCTCTTTAAAACCAATTAAGGCTGCACCGGCGCCGCTAGTTGTAGGTGAAGGAACTGAGAATTGGTCAGCTACCGAATTGAAATCTATTCGAAGTGAACTCTCCAAAGATTTGGAGCGCCTAAAGAAAGAACTTGCCTTAGTTGAAAGTGAGATGGATGCCCTTATTGAGGCTTCTGGAGTTGGCGCTGGCGACGACCAAGCCGATGCCGGTACAAAGACGTTTGAACGCGAGCATGAAATGTCTCTTGTTTATAACGCGCGCGATATGGTCCTTCAAACCGAGCGCGCTCTTGAGCGAATTGATAACAAGAGTTACGGACGTTGCGAAGATTGCGGCAATCCAATTGGTAAGGCGAGACTTCAAGTATTTCCGAGAGCGACGCTCTGCATGATATGCAAACAGAAGGAAGAGCGCCGCTAAAGTCGTCCCGCGCTAATGGCGCGCGACGACTCTTCATTGCAATAACTACATCAATATTCGCGCTGGATCTGGCAACGAAGAATTGGGCCGAAGCCGAGTTAAAGTTTCGCGAGCCAATAAAAGTTCTTGGTGATTTTCTTCAACTCAGTTACTCCACGAATTCAGGCGCGGCCTTTAGCCTCTTTACCGATGCCACTCTATTCCTCTCGTCACTGAAGCTTGCAGTAGTTGGATTCATAATTTTCTATATACGTAAAGTAACGCGTCCAATCTGGGCGGTTAGCTTTTCCCTCCTGCTTGGCGGAGTGCTTGGAAATCTCTACGACCGGATACTTCGTCCACCGGGGCTATGGCGCGGCGAGGTAATTGATTGGATTGAGCTGCCAAATTGGCCAACTTTTAATATCGCAGATAGCGCGATTGTCACCGCAGGCATCCTTATGACGATCCTTGCGATGCGAAATGTGCCCACGGAGCTACCTAAGTGAGCGAGCGCGAGAAGCGAATTCTTGAGATTCAGGAGGCTCATGAGGGGGAGCGAGTAGATGTTGCACTCGCCTCAATCCTCGGTCTCTCTCGAAGTTCCGTTGCAGATCTCTTAAACGCAGGTGATGTTCTTCAAGGAAAAAAACCATTAGCAAAATCTGATCGCCTTCGTGCGGGTGATCGCATTCAAGTCGTGATGCCCGCTGAGATAGACCCACTTGACTTTACGCGAGTAGTAAGTGATCAACTAGATGTTATTTATGATGATGCAGATGTTGTTGTCGTAAATAAACCAGTAGGTGTTGCAGCCCATCCAAGCCCGGGGTGGCAAGGTCCAACAGTCTTAGGCGATTTGATTTCTCGCGGTTATCGAATTTCAACATCCGGATCTGAGGAGCGAAAGGGAATCGTTCAAAGATTAGATGTCGGTACAACCGGATTAATGGTGGTTGCTAAGCATGAAGATTCGTATCTCGCGCTTAAAGATCAATTTAGATCTCGCAGCGTTGCAAAGGTGTATCACGCGTTAGTACAAGGACATATGTATCCATCAGAGGGAACTATTGATGCACCAATTGGTCGACACCCAAAGGAAGATTACAGATTCGCTGTCGTTGCCGATGGAAAGGCGAGCATTACACATTTTTCATTGATTGAATTCTTTCCAAGTTCAACACTCTTGAAAGTTGAACTTGAAACCGGTCGAACTCACCAGATACGAGTTCATTTCAGTGCGCTTCGACATCCACTAGTTGGCGATCTTGCATATGGTTCAGATCCGGTACTAGCAAGCAATTTGGAACTTAAGAGACCTTGGTTACATGCAATTGAGCTCGCCTTTGATCAACCCTCAACTGGTGAGCGGATAACCCTTAAGACCGAGTACCCAGGTGACCTGAAACGCGCCTTAGAGCTTCTCACCGCAAAGTCATAGCGGGGGAGTAATCTCGCCGACCGTGAGCAAGGACTTCGTTCATTTACATGTTCATACCGAGTATTCGATGCTCGATGGGGCTGCTCGAATTGAGCAGTTAGCTGCCGAAGTAGCTCGCCAAGGAAGTCCCGCAATTGCGATAACGGATCATGGCCATGTATTTGGCGCGTTTGAGTTTTACAAGGCGATGAAATCAGTAGGAGTTAAACCCATCATCGGTATCGAGGCATATGTCGCCCCTGAATCTCGCTTTGATAAGCGTCGGGTCAAGTGGGCTGATGGCGGTGAAGATGATGTTTCTGGTGGTGGCGCATTTACACATATGACAATCCTCGCCGAAAACAATGAAGGGCTAAGCAATCTCTACCGACTTGCCTCGTTAGCTTCACTAGAAGGCTTCTATTACAAACCGCGAATAGATCGCGAGTTACTTTCAAAGTATTCGAGCGGACTCATTGCAACCACAGGATGCCCTGCCGGTGAAGTGCAGACTCGAATTCGCATGGGTGCTTACCAAGAAGCAAGAAGTGCGGCCGCTGAACTAAGAGATATTTTCGGCGCCGAAAATTTCTTTGTCGAGATTATGGAACATGGCCTTGAAATTGAAAAGCGAGTACGCGAGGACTTATTGCGACTGGCAAAAGATTTGGGCTTACCGCTACTTGCAACGAATGATCTGCATTACACCTTCGCTGAAGATGCCAAACATCACTCAGCTCTACTCGCGGTCCAATCTGGCTCAACTCTTACCGATCCAAAGCGATTCAAGTTTGAAAGCGATGAGTATTACCTCAAGGACGCTGCAGCTATGCGCAGCCTCTTTAAGGATCTAGAGATTGCCTGCGATAACACGTTGCTAATTGCGCAACGATGCAACGTCACCTTACGCGAGAATGAAAATCTTCTTCCTAAGTTTCCTGTTCCAGCCGGAGAAGATGAAAACTCTTGGCTGATAAAGAAAGCAAGAGCGGGGCTAGAAGAGAAGTTGGCTGATGGCGCAGGTAAGGAATATGAAGAACGCCTTGAATTTGAATTAGGCGTCATGACCAAGATGGGTTTCGCTGGATACTTCTTAGTTGTTGCTGACTTAGTCGCGCATGCAAAATCTGTCGGGATTCGAGTTGGACCTGGTCGAGGTTCAGCGGCTGGATCTCTAGTTTCTTACTGCCTAGGCATAACCGCTCTAGATCCGATTAAACATGGACTGCTTTTTGAGCGCTTTTTAAATCCCGATCGAATCTCGATGCCTGACATTGACCTTGATTTCGATGAAAGAAGGCGCGGGGAGATGATCCGCTATGCCATTGATAAATATGGTGAAGACCGGGTTGCCCAGATCATTACCTACAACACCATCAAATCTAAGCAATCAATCAGAGATGCCAGCCGAATTCATGGGTTTCCATTTGCAATTGGTGATCGATTAACGAAAGCACTTCCGCCTTCAATTATGGGTAAGGACATCTCACTTGCTGGTGTGTTTGATAAAGAGAATGAGAGGTATCAAGAAGCGCAAGAGTTTAGAAATATTTATGAAGAGGATCCAAACGCAAAGATAATCGTAGATACCGCTCGCGGACTTGAAGGCTTGAAGCGCCAATGGGGCGTGCATGCAGCTGGCGTTATCTTAGGAAGAGATCCACTTCTTGAAATCATCCCAATTCAACGGCGTGATGCAGATGGCGCGATAATCACCCAATTCGACATGGTTGCTTGCGAAGCAACGGGTTTGTTAAAGATGGATTTCTTAGGGCTACGAAATCTCTCTGTATTAGATGATTGCCTAGCGAATATTGAGAAAAATGAGGGAAAGAAAGTAGTTCTTGAAGATTTACCACTAGCTGATAAAAAAACATTCGAATTACTCGCACGTGGTGAGACTCTCGGCGTCTTCCAGCTTGATAGCGCCCCAATCCGCGCCCTGCTCCGCTCCATGAGCCCAGATTCTTTTGAAGATATCTCAGCCGTTATTGCGCTTTACCGACCAGGACCAATGGGAGTTAATGCCCATAATGATTACGCTGATCGAAAGAATAAACGGAAGAAAATCGAACCCATTCATCCAGAGCTATCGGAGCCACTTAAAGAAATTCTGGGCGACACTTATGGATTAATTGTTTATCAAGAGCAAGTTATGGCAATCGCCCAGAAAGTTGCTGGCTTCTCACTCGCCCGTGCAGACCTTCTACGTAAAGCGATGGGCAAGAAGAATAAAGAGATTCTGGATAAGGAATACGTACATTTCCAAGAGGGTATGACGAAAAACGGTTTCTCAAATTCAGCGATCGAGGAGCTCTGGAAGACGCTAATCCCATTCTCGGATTACGCATTTAACCGAGCACATAGCGCTGGATATGGAGTCGTCTCTTTCTGGACTGCCTATTTAAAGGCTAATTACCCGACCGAGTACATGGCAGCGCTTCTCTCTAGCGTCAAGGATGATAAAGATAAGTCTGCTCTATATCTAAATGAGTGTCGAAGGATGGGAATTAAGGTTCTGCCGCCAGATGTAAATGAATCCGATTCCGAGTACACCCCGCGGGGAAGTGATATCCGATTTGGTCTCGCCGCGATTAGAAATGTGGGCGAGAACGTTGTGGGCTCTATTGTTAGAAATCGCGAATCAAAAGGTCGCTATACCTCTTTCGGAGATTTTCTCGCCAAAGTTGATGCCATGGTTTGTAATAAGAAGACAATTGAATCTCTGATCAAAGCTGGAGCCTTTGATTCGCTGGGCGCTACTAGAAAAGGCCTGATGGCAGTTCACTTAGAAGCGATTGATTCAATCTCGGAGAGCAAGCGCGCTGAGTCAATTGGTCAATTTGATCTCTTTGGTGGCGGCGAGGCCCAAGGCGTTATCTCCTCAGTCGTTCTAGATATCCCACGCGATGAATGGGATAAAGCTCTTGCGCTTAACTATGAACGCGAGATGTTGGGTCTATATGTCTCAGATCATCCCTTACTCGGCGTTGAACATGTTTTGCGGAGCGTTCGTGATATTCCAATAAGCCAGCTATTTGATGAGAATGTGGCCCACGAGAGTGTCTTCACTGTTGCTGGGCTAATAACTAATGTTCAGAGAAAAGTAAGTCGACAGGGATCTAACTGGGCGATAGTTACTGTTGAGGATTTAGAGGGCGCAATCGATGTGCTCTTCTTTGCTAATACCTACCAGCAACATGCTCTTAGTTTGATTGAAGATCGGATAGTAAGTATCCGTGGTCGTGTTGATAAACGTGAAGATACACCGCGCTTTACCGCCCTTGATATGTCAATTCCCAATGTGAACCAAGCTCCAATAGGACCATTCATTATTCGAATCGAATCTCAAAGATGTACTCCACCTCTTGTAGATCGAATGAAGGAGATCCTCCGCTCGCATCCTGGAACGCGTGAAGTCCACCTTCGAATAGAGGGCAGTGCAAAGGAGACCACTTTCAGACTCGACGATGGATTAAGAGTCACAGCCTCTCCAAGTTTGAGCGCCGATTTGAAATCAATACTTGGTCCGGACTGCCTGGTTTAAATAGCCAAAATATTAAGAAGCGAGTGAGTGCCACTTTATCTAGAATGGGGTAGTGAATTCCCCAATTAGAAGAGTCGATCTACGGGGAAAACGGCTATCAAAAAGTGAGTATCGAGCGGCTCTGCCGCGTGCCGCGATGGACATTGATGCGGCTCTCCAGCAAATTGCGCCAATCATCAATAAAGTTAAGACGGGCTCCGTCTCTGATCTGAATGATTTATCTGAAAAGTTTGATGGAGTTCGCCCCTTAAATATAAAAGTTCCACGTGAAGTAATCGAGAAGTCATTAACAAAATTGAATCCGGCTCTGCGCACCGTGATTGAAGAGTCAATTCGAAGGGTAAGAATTGTTCATAAAGATCAAATTCGCGCGACTTCAGTTACAAGGGTTGTTGACGGTGGGGAAGTGGAAGAGCGATGGATTCCAGTTGATCGCGTTGGCCTCTATGTCCCAGCCGGGCGCGCGGTGTATCCCAGCTCAGTAGTAATGAATGTAGTTCCGGCTCAAATTGCTGGAGTGAAAAGCATTGCCCTAGCTTCGGCGCCACAGCGAGATAACGATGGTTGGCCAAATGAAACGGTCTTAGCAACTTGCGCTTTGCTTGGGATAGATGAGGTTTACTCAATTGGCGGTGCGCAAGCAATCGCAGCCTTTGCCTTTGGTATTAGAGATGATGACGGAAAGATGATTAGCGAGCCCGTAGATATTGTGACCGGGCCGGGGAATATCTATGTTGCTGCTGCAAAGCGGGCGCTTAGAGGTGTAATCGGGATTGATTCGGAAGCCGGTCCAACTGAGATTGCGATAGTTGCTGATGAAAGTGCAAGTGCTGGTGAAGTTGCCGCCGATCTAATTAGCCAGGCTGAACATGACACGATTGCCGCCGCCATTCTCATCACTGATTCTTTAACGCTCGCAGCCGATGTAGAGAGAGAGCTTATCTCTCGCGTTGTTCGCACAAAACATCGTGAACGAATTACCGAAGCTCTCTCTGGGACACAATCTGCTATCGCAATTGTTGATGATCTAGCACATGGCCTCGAGGTAGCTAATGCCTACGCAGCTGAACATCTTGAACTTCAAGTGCGAGACCCAAAGGCAGCAAGTGCAGAGATAAGAAATGCAGGCGCAATCTTCCTCGGGCGCTTTGCGCCAGTCTCACTTGGAGATTACCTCGCTGGTTCAAACCACGTTCTACCGACTGGTGGCTGTGCTTGCCATTCAAGTGGCCTTTCAGTTCAGACATTCTTACGTGGACTTCACTTTGTGAATTACAACGAGCGCGCATTTCGTGAGATTGCACCGAGCGTAGTTACCTTTGCCGAAGCTGAAGATCTGCCAGCCCACGGCGAAGCAATTAAGGCGAGATTCGAATGAGTACAAACTGGCCTAAATGGTTGCCTATTCGTTCTGATCTTGCAGGTCTATCTCCATATGGCGCCCCCCAATTAGATGTAGAGGTGCGCCTAAATACAAATGAGAACCCATATTCATTAAGTGAGGCCCTCCAAGAGTCTTTAAAGAGTTCAATCGCGGAGGTATTAGAAGACTTGAATCGCTATCCAGATCGAGATGCGATAAGCCTCCGCGAAGATCTTGCAAATTCCATTTCTCGTGAGAATGAAATCAAAATAGATAAAGAGTGGGTCTGGGCGGCAAATGGAAGCAACGAAATCATTCAATCAATTCTCTTAGCCTTTGAGGGCGCTGCGCTGGGGTTCGAGCCTTCATACTCAATGCATCCACTCATTTCAAAGGTAGTCGGAAAGAAGTGGATTGCGATTTCAAGAGATGAAAATTATGAGATCGGCGAAAATCAGATTTCTGCTTCAGCAGGTCAGACTGAGGCAAAGATCGTCTTTATTACAACACCAAACAATCCGACTGGTACTTCAACGCCAATTGCGCTGATATCTGCGCTCGCTGAGCGATTGATGGCTAGAGGTGCACTTCTTGTTGTGGATGAGGCCTACGCTGAATTTTCCAGCCAGCCCTCCGCGATTTCTTTAATAAAAGATTTTCCAAATATTTTGGTATCGCGCACTATGAGCAAAGCCTTTGCATTTGCGGGGGCCCGTCTTGGATATTTGATTGCAGATCCGAAGGTCATTTCAGCCATCCAACTAGTTAGGTTGCCCTATCACTTAAGTGCGCTAACTCAAGCAGCAGCGCGAACTGCGATCGCAAATCGAGATGCGCTCAAGCTTGATGTTAAGCGATTGATCGAATCTCGTAATGAGTTGGCCGTAGCACTGGTTGATATGGGATTGAAAGTTTATTCAAGTGATGCAAATTTCATTCTTTTTGGTGGGTTCAAGAGTAGTTCAGGTGAACTTTTCCGAGCACTTCTCGAAAAAGGCGTTTTGATTAGAGATGTAGGTCTAGAAGGGAAGTTGCGGGTCACAATCGGAAGTGCGCAGGAGAATCAAGCTTTCTTAACCGCACTTAGAGAATCAGTTAGGGGATAATGCGAACATGGCACGGATAGCAAAGGTCGATAGATCAACCAAAGAGTCTGAAGTGAAAGTCGAATTGAATCTTGATGGCACTGGAAAGATCTCAGTTGAAACCGGCGTGTCCTTCTTTGATCACATGATCTCCCAACTCGGCAAGCATGGTGGCTTTGATTTAACAGTCTCGACCAAGGGTGATGTTGATGTCGATTCACATCACACAGTCGAAGACACCTCATTGGCGCTGGGACAGGCGCTGCGCGAAGCCCTTGGTGATAAGTCCGGAATTCGTAGATTCGGCGATGCTTTAGTTCCGTTGGATGAAGTCCTGGTGCAAGCGGCTGTTGATCTTTCGGGACGTCCTTATCTTGTTCACCGCCAACCTGAGATCGTTGAGTTAATTGGAACTTTTGATACAACTTTGGGAAAGCACATTTGGGAGTCATTTGTTGCTGAAGCTCGGATCGCGCTACATATAAGAGTTATAGAGGGACGCAATGCCCACCATGTTCTTGAGGCGCAATTCAAAGCTGTAGCTAGGGCGCTCCGTGATGCAGTCTCACTCGACTCGCGCGTGACTGGGGTTCCCTCTACAAAGGGCGTTCTTTGATTGCAATCCTTGACTATGGCTCAGGAAATATTCGATCAGCGCAGCGAGCGCTAGAGCGAGTTGGATCGCAAGTAGAAGTCACTTCGCAATATGAAGTCGCTTTGAATGCGGATGGGTTAGTAGTTCCTGGAGTTGGAGCATTTGGTAGCTGCATAAAGCAACTCAATTCGGTTCGAGGTGACCAAGTAATTAAGGAGAGATTGAAGGTCGGCCGTAAGACGCTGGGTATTTGTGTAGGGATGCAAGTTATGTTTGAACGAAGTGACGAATCATCGGATACTGGATTGGGTTTACTGGCTGGGCAAGTCAAGCGCCTTAGCGCCCCAGTCCTACCGCATATCGGTTGGAATGAAGTGAATACGACTTTACAAATGAATTTGTTAGCTGGAATAGCGGGCGAACGTTTTTACTTTGTTCACTCTTATGCAGCGTTAAGTACTAATAAAGAAGTATCAATTGCGTCTAGTTATTATGGTGAAACCTTCATTGCCGCAGTTGAGCAAGGCGCGCTTAGCGCAGTGCAATTCCACCCTGAAAAGAGCGGAGATGCTGGACTTCAATTATTGAAAAATTGGGTGAGTTCAATATGAGCAAGCTAATACTTCTCCCAGCAGTCGATGTTCGTGGCGGAAAAGCGGTCCGATTAGTACGTGGCGAACTCAGCGCTGAATCCCAATACGGTGAACCACTCGAAGTAGCTATGGCATTTCAAAACGCCGGTGCAGAGTGGATTCACTTGGTTGATCTTGATGCCGCATTTGGTACTGGTGAGAATCAAGATTTACTCCGTGAAGTTATCTCTAAGTTAGATATCAAAGTTGAACTCTCGGGCGGAATCAGAGATGAAGAAAGTTTAAATCGCGCTCTTGCTACTGGCTGCTCTCGAGTAAACCTTGGTACCGCAGCGCTAGAAAGCCCTGAATGGACGGCATCTGTTATTGCCAAACATGGGGAACGGATCGCCGTAGGTCTTGATGTAAGAGGAAGAACACTCGCTGCACGGGGTTGGACTAAAGATGGTGGGGATTTGTTTGAAACGCTAGCTCGTCTTGATAGCGAGGGATGTGCAAGGTACGTCGTTACCGATGTGAACAAGGATGGCACGTTGCAAGGTCCAAATCTTGAGTTACTGAAACAAGTTTGTGCCGCTGCGAATAAACCGGTAATTGCCTCTGGAGGTGTTTCCTCATTAGATGATCTAAAGAAATTGAAGGAATTGGTTGGAATTGGAGTGGAAGGTGCAATAGTTGGGAAAGCCCTATATGCCAGAGCTTTCACTCTAGAAGAAGCGCTATCGGTGAGCTCATGACTCTTGCTACTCGGATAATTCCTTGCCTTGATGTATCTAATGGAAGAGTCGTAAAGGGCATCAATTTTGTAAATCTAAAGGATGCCGGCGATCCGGTGGAGATGGCTGCAATCTATGCAAGGGAAGGTGCTGATGAAATCACCTTTCTCGATATTTCAGCATCAGTCGAGGGACGCGGAACAACGCTCGAGAATGTAAGGCGCACCGCCGATCAGATCTTTATTCCGCTAACAGTTGGCGGTGGAATCTCATCGGTTAATGATGTAGACCAACTTCTCAGAGCAGGCGCCGATAAAGTTTCGATAAATACAGCTGCGATTAGAAACCCAGAATTGATTTCAGATATTGTGGAACGATTCGGAACACAAGTTCTTGTTTTATCTGTAGATGCGCGGCGAGCGCGCACAAAATCTGGTTTTGAAGTCACAACTCATGGTGGTCGTGAGAGCGCAGGTCTTGATGCATTTGATTGGATTGAAGCGGCTGCATCACGTGGTGTCGGCGAAATACTGCTTAACTCGATGGACCGCGATGGAACTAGATCGGGTTATGACTTAGAGATGATTCGAAAGGTTAGGCAAATTTGCGATGTCCCATTAATTGCAAGTGGCGGAGCCGGTGATCTACTTGATTTTGAGCGGGCTTTAGCCGAGGGCGCAGACGCCTTATTGGCTGCGAGCGTATTTCACTTCGGGATCTATCGAATTGGTGAGGTTAAAGCGGCGCTCTCAAGGAGCGGATATGTTGTGCGCGAAGCTCATGGCGTAAGCGAGAATTGAGCATGGACTCGGCATCTATCTTTAAAGATGAGAAAGCCCTCGTGGCGGCAATTTTGCAAGAAGGCGATACCGGCGAAGTGTTGATGTTGGGCTGGATGAATCGTGAAGCTTTTGAGAAGACTTTGGAGAGCAAGCGCGCCACATTCTGGAGTAGAAGCAGGAATCAACTCTGGGTTAAAGGTGAAAGCTCTGGGAATTTTCAAGATGTAATTTCTATTTCGATTGATTGTGACCGCGATGCGCTCTTGCTAAAGGTAAAGAGCCACGGACCGGCTTGTCATACTGGAGAGCAGAGTTGCTTCCATGAATCTATTTCAAAGTTAAAAGATTAACGATGAAGCCAATTCGCCTCGAAGAGTTTCGTGAGTACGCAAAAACTCATAATGTCGTTCCGGTAGCCGAGAGCTTCCTAGCTGATAGCGAAACCCCATTAACTCTCTACGCCAAATTGGCAGGGCATCGTGAAAATACATTTCTACTTGAATCTGCTGAACATGGTGGAGCATGGTCTCGATACTCCTTCATTGGAGTAAATAGTGAAGCAACGCTTACGGAGGAAGCTGGTCGCGCTATTTGGATTGGACGCCCGCCTGCCGGTGCGCCCGTTGGTATTGATCCACTTGAAGCGCTTCGAATAACCAGCGCGCATCTTCGCGCTCCCAGAATAAAAGGTTTGCCGCGCTTAACTAGCGGCCTCGTTGGCTACATGGGCTACGACGCAGTTCGTCGCCTCGAATCTTTGCCAAGTACTTTAAGTGATCTACTTAATCTCCCTGAAATTGCATTTATCTTGACTACCGATCTTGCTATCTATGACCACCTACAAGGAACGGTCACTCTCATTGCAAATGCAATTAATTGGGATGGCTCTGATGATGGAGTTGATGAGGCCTATGAAGCAGCGCTGGTTCGCCTCGGTGTAATGCGAGAAGCGCTAAAGCGTCCTATTCAAAGCACAATTTCTCATATCGATGCTCGTCCTGCTCCATCATTTCGGCGCCTGACAGAAAGTGATAGCTATATCAAATCTGTAGAGAGCATTAAAGAAGAGATTAGAAGCGGAGAGGCGTTCCAAGTCGTTCTCTCGCAGCGCTTTGAGATTGAATCTAAGAATGATCCTTTTGATGTTTATCGAATGCTCAGGCTGCACAATCCAAGCCCGTACATGTACTTATTCCGCTTTAGAGATGGCCTGTCGATTGTTGGATCTAGCCCCGAAGCGCTCGTGAAGGTTACAGATGGCGAAGTCATGGTCCACCCAATTGCTGGAACGCGAAAACGATCACTCGATCAAGCCGAGGATGTAAGGCTCGGCGAAGAGCTGCTGCAAGATCCTAAGGAGCGAGCGGAACATTTGATGCTAGTTGATCTAGGTAGAAATGACTTGGGTCGTGTGTGTAAATCAGGTTCAGTAAAGGTTGTTGAATTTATGCAACTAGAGCGGTATTCACATGTAATGCATATAGTTTCAACGGTACTTGGTGATCTCAGCGATAAGAAGTTAGCAATTGATGCGCTTTATTCGGTATTCCCTGCAGGAACACTCTCTGGAGCGCCGAAGCCACGCGCGATGGAGATCATCGAAGAACATGAACCTTTCCGACGCGGCATTTACGGTGGCGCAATTGGCTACGTCGATTTCACAGGCAACTTAGATACTTGTATTGCAATCCGCACAGCAGTTATAAAAAATGGCGTTGCATATGTCCAAGCAGGCGCGGGAATAGTTGCTGATTCAATACCTGTAAATGAAGAGGAAGAATGTCGCAATAAAGCGGCTGCTGTGCTCGGCGCAATTGAAGCGGCAAATCAATTAAGGACTTTAACGTGAGCGTTTTGGATTCAATCATTGAAGGCGTGAAAGAAGATGAGGCGCGCAGAAGGATTGATAAAGCTCGTTTAAGAGAACTGATCGAGAGAGCCCCAAAGGCAAGAGATGCGATTGCGGCGCTCTCAGGTCAGAGCCTCTCTGTGATTGCAGAAGTTAAACGCTCCTCACCAAGTAAAGGTGATCTATCCAATATCCCTAGCCCCTCCAATCTTGCAAAAACTTATGCTGAGAGCGGCGCATCAGTCGTAAGTGTTCTCACCGAAGAACGAAGATTTAAGGGATCCCTTGCGGATTTCCAAGCAGCTCGGGAAGTAATTGAAATCCCCATGCTTCGAAAGGACTTTATTGTTAGTGAGTATTTAATTGAAGAGAGTAGAGCGTTTGGCGCTGATTTGATTCTGTTGATTGTTGCGGCTTTAGATAATCACCAACTAAGAGACTTCTCGGATCTCGCCACCGGCCTTGGTATGAGCGTTTTAGTGGAGGTTCATGATGAGGCGGAACTGGAACGTGCGGTTTCAATAAACCCAAGAGTAATTGGAGTAAATGCGCGCAACCTAAAGACGCTCGAGGTAGATCAAGGTGCGTTTAGAAAACTCTTGCCTCTTATTCCGAACGGGGTATTAAGAGTGGCGGAATCAGGGATGAGTTCGAAAGCGGATGCGCAGTTTGCTCGAAACTACGGTGCGGATGCGATCTTGGTTGGAGAGGCTTTAGTTAAGGCCTCAAACCCGGCTGAACTGATAAAGGACTTTCTATCCTGCGAGAGTATGAAGTGAAAAGTATGGTTATCTCATGAGTACTGATCTTGTTGGGCACTTTGGCAAGTTCGGTGGTCGTTTTGTTCCCGAAGCGCTGGTATCGGCCCTTGATGAATTGGCCCAAGCCCATCAAAGCGCCCAAGAAGATCCAGACTTTCAATTTGAATTGATGGAATTGCACCGGACTTATACCGGAAGGCCCTCAATAATTACAGAAGCCCATCGTTTCTCTGCATACGCGGGTGGAGCTCGAATTTTTCTAAAACGTGAAGATTTAAATCACACCGGAAGTCACAAAATAAATAATGTCTTGGGACAAGCTTTAATCACTAAGCGGATGGGTAAGAAACGCATTATCGCTGAGACCGGCGCCGGTCAGCACGGAGTCGCATCGGCAACTGCAGCTGCTTTATTAGGTCTTGAATGTGTTGTCTACATGGGTGAGGAAGATACAAAGCGACAAGCGCTTAACGTTGCTCGGATGAAACTCCTTGGCGCAGAAGTAATTCCAGTTACGACTGGATCACGGACTTTAAAAGATGCGATAAATGAGGCGATGCGTGATTGGGTAACAAATGTTGAAACTACTCATTATCTTCTAGGCACAGTTGCTGGCCCGGATCCTTTCCCAACCATGGTCCGTGACTTCCATCGGATTATTGGTGATGAAGCGCGCGCTCAAATCCTGGAGTTAACGGGACGCCTGCCTGATGCGGTCTTGGCCTGTGTTGGTGGTGGATCAAATGCAATCGGAATCTTCTCTGCATTTATTGGCGATAAATCAGTGCGCTTGATTGGCCTTGAAGCCGGCGGGGAAGGGCTAGATAGTGGAAAACATGCAGCGACGTTAGTTGGCGGAACCCCCGGTGTACTCCACGGAACTCGCACCTATGTCTTACAAGATGAAGATGGTCAGACAAAAGAATCTCACTCAATCTCAGCTGGCCTGGATTACCCAGGTGTGGGACCAGAACATGCCTATTTGTATGAATCAGGCAGAGCCGAATATCGAGCAATTACCGACAAGGAAGCAATGGAAGCCTTTGCCCTTCTATCAAAGAGTGAAGGAATAATTCCGGCGATTGAAACAGCACATGCCCTTGCTGGTGCAATCAAAGTAGGTAAAGAGCTGGGGGAGCGAGCTAACTTCCTGATTAATCTCTCTGGTCGCGGAGATAAAGATGTTCAAACGGCCGCAAATTACTTCGGAATTCCACTCTAGAAATCAAGCCGAGTTCAATGAACCTTCTTGGTCAAAGTTTTGAAATAGCGCGGGAAGAAAATCGCGCGCTCTTAATCGGCTATCTGACGGCGGGCTTTCCGAATATGGAGCGTTGCAAGTCGGCGATTAAGGCGATGATTGATGGTGGCGTTGATCTAATTGAAGTCGGATTTCCATATAGCGATCCAGTAATGGATGGCCCTGTTATCCAGCAAGCATCAGAGATTGCGTTAGCGAATGGTGTTGGTGCAAAAGAAGTATTCGAAATTGTTGCTTCGAGTACGGTTCCAACTCTTGTTATGTCTTACTGGAATCCAATCGAAAAATTTGGAGTCGATGCTTTCGCACAGGAGCTAAGAGACGCAGGCGGTTGTGGCGTAATCACTCCTGATTTAACAATCGAGGAGTCGCAAGATTGGATTAAAGCAACGCAGGACTCTAAATTAGATCGCGTTTACGTTGTTGCCCCCAGCACAAGAGATGCCCGACTCTCAAAAGTAACTTCAAACTGTTCTGGCTTCATCTACGCGGCAAGCTTGATGGGAGTTACCGGCACAAGGAGCGCTTTATCCGGGGCGGCTGAATCTCTTGTGATGCGTATTAGAGAGGTATCAAAAACTCCTGTAGCAGTAGGCCTTGGGGTCTCAAATGGCCAACAAGCAAGCGAGATCGCCAAATATGCCGATGGCGTGATTGTTGGCTCAGCATTCATTAAGTTATTACTTGAAAATGGGGATGAGCAAGAGGCAAATCGAAGCCTGACCGCTCTCTCGCAAGAACTATCTGAGGCGGTTAGAAGGTAAGAGGACTCTTTCGCCCTTATGCCTTAGAATTTTTTCTATCGATTAAGTAACGCAAACGCTAGGAGTAAAGGTGCCCAAGCAAGCGAAAGAGCGAGTAAGAGACCAGAAGCCAAAAGGTGACACCCTTACGAGGAATCTTGTTTTGGGAATGATTGGCTTCGTAATTCTTATCCTGGGAGTTTTCACTGTACTTGATAGGCAATCCGGAAGCAGTGCGGAGTCTCCGTTAGCAATCGAGAACCTTGATACTTCATCGCTGGGTGAGCCACTAGTTGGCACTGTAAGTGAGACAAATGACTACGGAATTGTTTTTAACCCTGATGCAACTCTTCAAATTGATATCTGGGAGGACTTCCAGTGCCCGTATTGCAACTTCTTTGAACAGGCAAATGGTTCGTATGTAGATGAGTTAATAAGAAATAAAGAAGCCAAAGTTGTTTATCACATGGCATCCTTCTTAGGTCAAGAGTCAGTTCGAGCATCTAATGCTTCATATTGCGCAGTTGAAGAGGGCCGCTTCCTTGATTTCCATAAGGCTATCTATAACGTGCAAGGAGCTGAGAACTCCGGACTCTTCTCAAATAAGAATTTGATTACCATTGGCGAAAAATTGGGAATCACAACTCAGAGTTTCAAGGACTGTGTCAACAATAATGAATTTGGTGATACTGTGAAAAAAGTTGCGGAGTCCATGCCGAAAAACAAAGTTCAAGGTACTCCGACAATCTTTATAAATGGCAAACTCTGGGAGCGTAAGTCAAATGACTTTAACGTTGAGGAGTTCAAGGCGGCTGTAGAAGCAGCCAAGTAAAGAAAGTCAAGAGTGAGCTTCTTAAGCATTCCCTCACCGACCCGGTCTCTACTTGAAATCGGGCCGCTGACCATTCATTTCTATGCCCTCTGCATTATTTTGGGAATCGTCGCCGCAGTCCTGATTGGAAGTCGAAGATTTGTCGCAAAGGGTGGAGCAGCAGGAGTTGTAGGAGATGTCGCAATCTTCGCCGTTCCCGCCGGAATCGTTGGCGGAAGGATTTATCACGTCATTACCTCTCCATCAGATTACTTTGGTGAAGGCGGACGCCCCATCGAGGCCTTCTATATCTGGCAAGGCGGGCTTGGGATTTGGGGGGCGATAAGCCTCGGTGCACTCGGTGCATTTCTTGCATATAGAAGACATCCAAAACGTGCCGATATTTCCTTTGCGAGTTTTGCAGATGCAATTGCACCGGGCCTATTAGTGGCTCAAGGAATTGGAAGATTTGGTAATTGGTTTAATAAGGAATTGTTTGGCAGACCTCTTGATGCGCCTTGGGCGCTAGAGATACCACTTCGATATCGCCCTTTTGGTTACTCCAAGTTTGAAACTTTTCATCCCACTTTTCTTTACGAAGCACTCTGGTGCTTTCTAATTGCAGCACTTCTTGTTCTGCTTGGTAGGCGTCACGCTTTGCAAAAGGGAAGCATCTTTGCGTTTTACGTAGCGCTTTACTCATTGGGACGTGGTGTGATTGAAACGCTACGAATAGATGAGAGTAATTTGATTTTAGGGCTCCGGCTTAATATTTGGACCAGTCTCATTCTCTTCGTTTCAGCCACTTTCGTTGCTTATAGGTTAATTCGTCCCGGTCAAAGTAAAGTTAAGTCATGAATCTCAATCATATAAATAAGCCGATCGAGGACCACAAAACCCACCGTGCTGGTTGGTTGCGTGCTGCTGTCCTTGGCGTCAATGATGGTCTTGTATCAACGGCTTCGCTGATGATCGGAATTGTTTCAGCTGGAAAAAATGAATTTGTCATAACAGCCGGCTCGGCCGCAATTGCAGCAGGTGCGATGTCTATGGCTGTCGGTGAGTATGTATCAGTTCGCTCGCAGAATGACATCGAGGAGTCCGATCGACTTCTTGAGATGGAACATCTTAAAGAGGATCCAGAAGGTGAATTGGAAGAGTTAACTCAGATCTACCAAGCACGAGGAATTTCGCGGGGATTAGCTGTGCAGATTGCGAAGGAACTTCATCAACATGACGCACTTGGCGCGCATTTACGAGATGAGCTTGGCCAGAACGAAGCAACGAAAGCGCGGCCCTTGCAAGCAGCGTTTGCCTCGGCCCTAAGTTTTACCGCCGGTGGACTGATTCCATTTCTAGGAGCTTTTGCACCGGGCCTGGGCGAGGAGGCGCTCTCAATCATTGGATTCTCATTCCTTGGCCTAGTTGCTGCGGGTGTTGTCAGCGCAAAGACTGCTGGGGCAAAGATTGGCCGAACCACAATTCGCATTGTTTTGGGTGGCGCGCTTGGAATGGCCATAACCGCTGCAGTAGGCCAGATCGCTCAGATATCCGGTATTTAGTTTCTTTGGTAGATTTTCCCTTCCACCGGGCCATTGCCGTCCCAACAAGTCATTTCAGCTAACTCTGTGAGCTAACGACTTTATTGAATTAAGGGATGGAGTCTGATGGCATTCTCACAACTCTTTAGCGCTCTGCCGGAGCGAGATGGTCTTTATGATCCATCCTTCGAGCATGATGCCTGCGGCGTTGCCATGGTCGCGACTCTCAATAAGAATGCAACGCACGAGATAGTTGAGCAAGGTCTAGAAGCACTTAAAAATCTTGAACATCGGGGCGCATCAGGCGCGGAAGTAAATAGCGGTGATGGCGCAGGAATTCTCATCGGAATCCCAGATCAATTCTTCCGTAGCGTTCTCTCCTTCAAACTCCCTGAATTAGGGAGTTATGCAGCCGGTATTGCATTCATTCCAAAAGAATTTAAGGAGTTAGCACGCCTTGAGGTTTTAGCGAAAGAAGAGGGGCTGGAACTTCTAGGTTGGCGCGAAGTTCCGATCGACTCAGCAAGTCTTGGTGACACTGCAACCTCAATCATGCCGAACTTTCAACAGATCTTCTTAGCTGGCTCTAATGGCGAGCGTGGTATTGAACTAGATAGGAAAGCTTTCTGTTTTAGAAAGCGTGCTGAGCATCAACTTCAAATCTACTTCTGCTCACTATCATCCCAGACCATCGTCTATAAAGGCATGCTCACTACCCATCAGCTCTCTGAATTTTTTCCAGATTTGCGCGATGAAAAGTTCGCATCAAGATTTGCCTTGGTTCATTCAAGATTTTCCACAAACACCTTTCCATCTTGGCCTCTTGCTCACCCATACCGATTTGTCGCCCATAATGGTGAGATCAATACCGTTAAAGGCAATCGCAATTGGATGGCCGCGCGTGAATCACTTCTTGAAAGCCAGTTAATCCCAGGGGATTTAAAGCGCCTCTTTCCGATTGTTGATCCCAATGGAAGCGACACCGCCTCCTTTGATGAGGTTCTAGAACTTCTCTACCTGGGTGGCCGTTCACTTCCGCACTCAGTCTTGATGATGATTCCTGAGGCGTGGGAGAACCACGAAACCATGTCTGAAGTTAGAAAAGATTTCTATCGATTCCATGCTTCCCTTATGGAACCGTGGGACGGACCGGCATGTATCACCTTTACTGATGGAAACTTGATTGGGGCTGTCTTAGATCGAAATGGGCTAAGACCAAGTCGATTCTGGATCACAAAGGATGGACTTGTTGTCTTGGCAAGTGAAGTTGGCGTTCTTGATATCCCACAAGATCGCGTCTTGCGTAAAGGTAGATTGCAACCAGGCAAGATGTTCTTGGTTGATTTAAATGATGGTCGAATAATTGAAGATGATGAAATTAAGGATGGGTTAGCTAACGCCGCACCTTATAGCGAGTGGTTACACGCTGGAATGGTGCGACTTAAGGATATTCCGGCTCGCGAACACATCTTCTATCCGCACTCATCGGTTCTACGAAGACAGCGTGCATTTGGTTATACCGAAGAAGAGTTGCGCATGATTATTACTCCGATGGCTAGGACTGGAGCAGAACCAATCGGTTCAATGGGCACTGATACCCCTGTGGCCGTTCTCTCTGAAAAACCCAGACTCCTCTTTGATTACTTCTCTCAACTCTTTGCCCAAGTAACTAACCCACCCCTCGATGCAATTCGCGAGGAGCTCGTTACTTCCCTAGGCAGCTCGATTGGCCCGGAACATAATCTCTTAGATCCTGGCCCAGCATCTTGTCGGCAGATCTCCCTTGAATTCCCAGTTCTTGATAACGATCAACTAGCGAAGATCATCCATGTGAATGCTGATGGAAATAATCCTGGTTTCTCTAGCTATGTGGTTCGTGGACTCTTCCCGATCGCAGATGGGGGGGAGGGTCTAAAGGCAAGACTTGAGGAGATTAGAGCTGAAGTCTCAGCGGCAATAAGCGAGGGTGCGCGCATCATTGTGCTCTCGGATCGAGATGGAGATGGCGAGAACGCACCAATACCCTCTTTATTACTTACTGCTGCCGTGCACCATCACCTCATTCGCGAAAAGACTCGCACCAAGGTTGGCCTGGTTGTTGAAACCGGCGAAGTAAGAGAAGTGCATCATGTCGCTCTCTTGATTGGCTATGGAGCGGCCGCTGTAAATCCTTATCTCGCGATGGAATCTGCGGAAGATTTAGTGCTTCATGGAATCATCACGGATGTAACGGCAGATAAAGCGGTTTACAACTTAATTAAGGCGCTTGGTAAAGGTGTTTTAAAAGTTATGTCAAAGATGGGCATTTCAACAATCGCTTCATATACGGGCGCGCAAGTTTTTGAAGCCCTAGGGCTATCACAAGAGTTAATTGATGAGTATTTCGTTGGCACTACCTCAAGACTCGGTGGAGTTGGAATTGAAGTGATTGCTGAAGAAACAATTAAGCGTCACCACATTGCATACCCACCCGGAGGAGAGATCCCGAATACCAAGCGGCTACAGATCGGCGGAGAGTACCAATGGCGCCGTGAAGGCGAGCCACATCTCTTTGATCCCGAAACGGTTTTTGCGCTGCAACACGCTACCCGCGCTAAGCGCTATGACATCTTCAAACGTTACACAACCCGAATTGATGAACAATCAGAAGCTCTCATGACTTTGCGTGGACTCTTTACATTTAAAGAGGGAGTCCGAAAGCCAATTTCAATCGATGAAGTTGAACCTGTCTCATCAATCGTAAAGCGATTCTCAACCGGTGCGATGTCATACGGTTCGATTTCGCAAGAGGCGCACGAAACTCTTGCGATTGCAATGAATCGCCTTGGCGCGAAATCAAATACTGGCGAAGGTGGTGAGGATCCGGAACGCTTTCAACCACTTGAAAATGGCGACTCAAAACGTTCGGCTATAAAGCAGGTTGCCTCAGGTCGCTTTGGTGTTACGAGCGAATATCTTGTTAACGCCGATGATCTGCAGATAAAAATGGCACAGGGTGCAAAGCCTGGTGAAGGCGGACAACTTCCTGGAAATAAGGTCTATCCGTGGATTGCAAAGACGCGCCACTCGACTCCTGGAGTTGGACTTATCTCGCCGCCTCCTCATCACGATATCTACTCAATTGAAGACCTCGCCCAACTGATTCATGATTTAAAGAACTCGAATCGTGACGCTCGTATTCATGTGAAGTTAGTTGCCCAGGTTGGAGTAGGAACTGTTGCCGCTGGTGTTTCAAAAGCGCATGCTGATGTTGTTCTAATTTCTGGTCATGATGGCGGAACTGGTGCGTCACCGCTTACGTCGTTAAAGCACGCTGGTGCTCCGTGGGAATTAGGCCTTGCTGAGACTCAACAGACTTTGATTTTAAATGGCTTAAGAGATCGAATCACAGTACAAACAGATGGCCAGATGAAGACTGGTCGCGATGTGATCATCGCTGCTTTGCTCGGTGCCGAAGAGTATGGATTTGCCACAGCTCCACTCGTTGTTTCGGGTTGTGTAATGATGCGAGTCTGTCATCTAGATACATGCCCAGTCGGAGTTGCATCCCAGAACCCAGAACTGCGCAAACACTTTACTGGCAAACCTGAATTTGTTGAGACCTTCTTTGAGTACATCGCAGAAGAAGTCCGTGAGTGGTTGGCAAAGTTGGGCTTCCGTTCACTTGATGAAGCAATCGGACAAGTTGAAGTTCTAGATACGCGCAAAGCGGTTGAACATTGGAAAGCATCTGGGCTAAATCTTGAACCAATTTTAAAGTTCCCAGTTAGCACTAAATATCCTGCGCGAAAGAAATCGGTCGAACAAGATCATGGTCTAAGTGGCGCACTTGATAACGAGTTGTTGAAGCTTGCAGCACCAGCTCTAGTGACAGGAGAGCACATCTCAATTTCTCTTCCAGTAAGGAATAGAAATCGCACCGTGGGAACGATCCTGGGCTCAGAAATCACAAAGCGTTTCGGGGGTAATGGTTTACCTGGAGATACGATCGAAGTCACCTTGCATGGCTCAGCCGGTCAGTCACTCGGGGCCTTCATTCCAAAGGGACTCACAATTCGTCTCTACGGCGATACCAATGATCACCTGGGCAAAGGAATCTCGGGTGGCCGATTGATAGTAAGGCCAGATGAGAAAGCAGAATTTGAATCAAGTAAGAATGTGATTGCTGGAAACGTTGTTGGTTATGGCGCAACGGGCGGTGAGATATTCGTATCCGGTGTTGTTGGCGAGCGATTCTGCGTCCGCAACTCTGGCGCAACTGCAGTAGTCGAAGGCACTGGGGATCATGGCTGCGAATACATGACTGGCGGTGTGGTTGTGGTACTTGGGAAGACTGGAAGAAACTTTGCAGCTGGAATGTCTGGGGGAGTTGCGTTTCTCCTTGATCTAGATCCGAAATTAGTCAATACCGAGATGGTCGACTTACAGCCACTAGATGATGAGGATAAGAAAAAACTAGAAGCGATCGTCTCGAAGTTCCACGCTGAAACGGGTTCGAAGGTGGCATCAGAACTATTGAAGGATTGGAAGAGTTCATCCACTCGCTTCACAAGAATCATGCCACGCGACTATGCCCGAGTCCTAAATGTAATTGCAGCTGCTAAAAAATCGGGTAAGCCAGTTGAACAAGCGATCATGGAGGTGCTAAATGGCTGATCCAAAAGGCTTTCTAAAATTTGATCGAGAGACCCCAAAGCGCCGCCCAGTTGATGTACGGATTAGAGATTGGCGTGAGGTTTACGAGGAGCAAGAGTTCTCCACTCTGCAACGTCAAGCGGGACGTTGCATGGATTGTGGAATTCCTTTCTGTCATCAAGGCTGCCCTCTTGGAAACCTAATTCCTGAGTGGAACGATCTGATTTGGCGGAATGAAAAAGTTGATGCAATTGATCGCCTGCACGCAACCAATAACTTTCCAGAGTTCACCGGAAGGCTATGTCCCGCTCCGTGTGAGACAGCATGTGTACTAGGCATAAATCAAAATCCAGTCACTATTAAGCAGATTGAACTGCGCACAATAGAAGAGGCGTTCCAAGCTGGAAATGTAAAACCACTTCAACCGGATCGAATTACCGGTAAAACTGTTGCGGTTATTGGATCTGGACCTGCGGGACTTGCAGCAGCCCAACAGCTAACACGTGCTGGACATACCGTCGTCGTGTACGAGCGCGCTGAGAAGATTGGCGGGCTTCTACGCTACGGAATCCCAGAATTCAAAATGGAAAAGTCAATCTTGGATCGTCGCCTAAATCAGATGCAACGTGAAGGCACTCGTTTTCGTGCCGGTGTAAATGTTGGCGTTGATTTAACTGCGCATGATTTGAAGTTGCGGTATGACGCAGTCGTTCTTGCCGTTGGCTCAACTATTGCCCGGGATTTGAATATTCCTGGAAGAGAAGCGCGCGGAATCCACCAAGCAATGGAGTATTTGCCTTGGGGAAATAAGCAAGCGCTTGGCGAACTTGCAGAAGAGCCTGTCATTAACGCAAAGGGTAAGACTGTAATTATTTTAGGTGGCGGTGATACTGGAGCAGATTGCCTTGGTACTGTGATACGTCAAGGAGCTGCGAGCATCACCCAAATTGAAATCATGCCAAGGCCAACCGAAGAGCGGCCTTCATCTCAACCTTGGCCAACCTATCCGATGGTTTATCGAGTGAGTAGCGCGCATGAAGAAGCTGGCGAGCGCATGTACGCCATTGCAACTCAGGAGTTCATCAAAGATAAAGATGGAAACCTAACTGGATTAAAGGTTGTAGAGACAAAGTTTGAGAATGGAAAATTCGAGCCCATTTCTGGCACCGAAAAAGTTATTCCTGCGGACATGGTTCTCTTAGCAATGGGTTTTGTCGGCCCCGAACAGAACAAGTTAGTTAAAGATCTAGAAGTAAAGCTTGATGGGCGCGGAAATATTGAACGTGATAATTCTTATGCAACAAGTGTTGAGAAGATTTTTGTTTGCGGAGATGCAGGCCGTGGCCAATCCTTGATTGTTTGGGCAATTGCCGAGGGAAGAAGCGCAGCCGCAGCCGTCGATGAATATTTGATGGGAAGGACTCAACTCCCGGCCCCAATCCTTCCTACTGCGCGGCCACTCGTCGTCTGATACGAGTGAATTTATTAAGTGAACTTATTTCCGATTGGTGGGATGGAATAAGGTTGGCTAATGCGTAGAGCGAAGATTGTCTGCACTCTTGGCCCCGCTGTATCAAGCGCTGATGCGTTAGGTTCCCTAATTGATGCCGGAATGAATGTTGCGCGGCTAAATCTCTCTCACGGTGATTACAAAGATCATGAGGTGCAGCTGAAGCTAGTTCGCGAACTTGCCTCAAAAAAAGGCGTTGCTGTAGCAATCCTGGTTGATTTGCAAGGTCCAAAAATAAGGTTAGGAAGATTTGAAGCTGGAGCTCATGATTTGAAGGTAGATGACAAACTTGTCATTACTACTGATGAAGTTGTTGGAACTAAGGATCGAGTTAGCACTACCTACAAAGGTCTGCCAGGAGATTGCAAAGTCGGCGATCGCATTCTTATTGATGATGGAAAAGTTGCCGTTGAGGTTACAAAGGTATCTACAAATGAAGTTGAAACAAAGTGCGTTGAAGCTGGAACCGTTTCAAATAACAAAGGTTTAAATCTCCCCGGAGTCGCAGTTTCTGTTCCTGCGCTATCTGATAAAGATATTGAGGATTTGCGCTGGGGCTTAAAGGCCGGAGCAGATTTCACCGCGCTCTCCTTTGTTCGAAGTGCACGAGATATCGATGGCGTCCATAAGATCATGGATGAACTAGGCATTCGCCGTCCGGTAATCGCCAAGATTGAAAAACCACAAGCTGTTGCAAACCTCCCTGAGATTATCGAGGCTTTCGATGGAATCATGGTCGCTCGAGGCGATCTTGGCGTTGAGGTGCCGATTGAGGATATTCCGCTAATTCAAAAACACTGCATCACACTTGCTCGCGAACAGGCTAAGCCGGTAATTGTTGCAACCCAGATGCTTGATTCAATGATCAACAACGCTCGCCCGACTCGAGCTGAGGCAACGGATTGCGCTAACGCCGTTCTAGATGGAGCAGATGCCTTGATGCTCTCAGGCGAAACCAGCGTTGGTAATTATGCAACCGAAGCCGTGCGAACAATGGCAAGGATTATTGAAAAGACTGAGACCGATGCGCTCCATTTGATTCCAGCTCTTATGCACAACCCAAAAACTAAAGGTGGAGCAATCACAAAAGCTGCAACAGAAGTTGGACAAGTAATCGGAGCAAAGGTGCTTGCGACCTTTACAAAATCGGGGGATTCCGCTCGAAGAATGTCGCGCTTACGGAGCAACATTCCAGTAGTTGCGCTCACGCCTGATGAGACTACTTATCATCAATTAGCGCTCTCTTGGGGAATTGAAACTTTCATTACTCCACTAGTTCAAACCACAGATGAAATGGTCAAGCAAGTTGATGCAATCCTCATTAAGGAAAATAGGGTCAACAAGGGTGAGGCAATCATGATTGTTGCTGGTTCGCCACCAGGTATTCCCGGATCTACAAATGCGATGCGCGTACATATCATCGGTGATGCAGTAGGTGGCGTTGCTGCCGCATATCGCTAAACTACGAACTCCTCGCCTCGGTACTCCAACGGTAGAGAGGACGGTCTCAAAAACCGTATAGTGTCGGTTCAAATCCGACTCGAGGCACATGACTGATAGCAAATCTGCCACTAAGCGAATCTTGATTGCCGAAGATGAAACTCTGATTCGAATGGATCTTGCTGAGATGTTGCGTGAGAGCGGTTATGAAGTTGTGGGTGAGGCTACAAATGGTGAGGAAGCGGTAAATCTTGCAAAGGAATTGAAACCTGATCTTTCAATTCTTGATGTGAAGATACCCAAAATTGATGGCATCACCGCAGCCGAATCTATTGTTGAGATAAGTCCAGTTCTAATGCTCACGGCCTTTAGTCAGAAAGATCTTGTTGAGCGAGCAGTTGATGCCGGCGTTATGGCGTACGTGGTCAAACCCTTCACGATTAATGACTTACTTCCTGCAATTGAAATCGCAATTACTAGGCACTCCCAGATGCTTGCCCTAAGGGCAGAGGCAAGTGATCTTGCAGAACGTCTTGAAACTCGAAAATTGATAGATCGCGCCAAAGGAATCTTGATGCAGGCGATGAAGTTGAGCGAACCTGAAGCATTTAAATGGATTCAGCGGACAGCGATGGATCGCAGGGTCTCGATGAAGGAAGTGGCCCAAGCGGTTATTGACCCGGCATCGGCCCCAAACATCTAGCTAATTTGGTTGGGAACCGTCTCATATAACGGGAAAGTTATTTAAGGGCGTGTGGTATTCGATTGTGCTGAGCGTGAGGCTAACGCTAGCCTTCACCCCTCCCTGTCCCAGGGGGCATGATCATGAATGAAAGGCAACAAATGAAGAGGCAACGCTTAATTTCTGTTGCTGCCGTAATCGCTCTTGCTGCAGGTTCTGCGGTTGCGATTGCTCCAGCATCGAATGCAGCTCCAAAGACAATCACCCTCGCGTTTCAGGGTCCTCTAACTGGTGAAGAAGCATCGGTTGGTCAGGATGAATTGGCTGGCATGAAATACGCCATCAAACTCTTTAACGCAAAGAACAAAGGCAAGTACAACATTAAAGTTGTGGAGGCAGATGACCAGGGCGATCCAGCACAATCTGCAAAGGTTGCTCCAGGAATCGCATCAAACAAGAAAATTATTGGTCTTGTAGGTGCTGCCTACTCAGGTGCAACAATTGCCGCACTTCCTTATTACAAGCAGACTCTCTTGCCGATGATTTCCCCATCAGCAACACGCGTGTCAATCACAGACCCAGCCGCTCAGGGTGGAGCCATGGGCGTTCCTGTATTTCACCGGATACCACCAACTGACAAGGTTCAGGGTCCATCACTATTTAAATTGGCTACAAATGGTGTTCCATCACCAAAGGTTTTCGTAGTGGATGACCAATCAGCGTACGGCGTTGGTCTAGTTGATTACATGAAACCTTCAATTCCTGCTGGTCAATCAGCTGGCTTTGACAGCGTTTCAGATAAGACAACTGACTGGTCTGCAACAATCTCGAAGATTAAGACCGCAGGTGCAAACGTTGTTATCTATACCGGCTATTTCCCACAGGCTGCACCATTCTTCAAGCAACTACGTGATAGCGGGTACAAAGGGATCCTTGCAGGCGGCGACGGTGTTCTAAGCCCAACATTCGTAACCCTTGCTCCAGCATCAGTTCTTGAGGGTGTTCGTCTAACTGCGGGAACAGTCCCACTTGCTGAAATCAGCGCAAAGCTTGAAGCAGATTTCAAGAAGAAGATGGGTAAGTCCTCGGGCGTTTATGCTGCTGAGGCAATTGATGCCACAAATGTATTCTTGAGCTGTGTTACAAAGGGTGCTTCAACCCGCGAAGCTATGCTCAAGTGCGTTAAGGCATATAAAGGCAAGTCATTAACTGGTGCAACCATTAAGTTTGATGCTTTTGGTGATGTCGCTGGTGGTGGCATGAATGGCTTCGAAGTCAAAGGTGGCGTTATTACGTTCACAGGGCCAGTAAAGTAAAAAAGTAGGAGAGTCAGGATTCGGCAGGCTCCTCATCTCGAGGGCCTGCCGAAGCTCTAATTGAAACCTCTAGATAGGAATCAAGCGCCTTGATCGGAAATTTTCTAGATCAATTTTGGTCGTTGACTTTTGGTGGCTTAAGTCTTGGCTTTATTTACATCCTCATAGCCCTCGGCTACACAATGGTCTATGGCGTTTTGCGCATGATCAATTTTGCTAATTCGGAAATATTTATGGTTGGTACTTTTGCCACGATTATTGTGATTCGAGATTTGTTTAAATTCACTCAAGCCTCAGAGCCAGCAACCGGCCTCCGTCTCTGGCTCGTTCTTGCAACCGCATTGATCTTTTCTATGTTGGTATCGGGCGCACTCTCCATGCTAGTTGAAATCGTTGCCTATCGCAGATTGCGCAGAATGAACTCTGGAGTTCTCGCTCCCTTGATTTCAGCTATCGGTGTATCAATGGTTCTTGCAGAGAGCGTTCGAATTCTTACTGATTCAAGACCAGTTGCAAGTCCGCGCGCTATGGAGAAAAAGTTCATTGGACAGTTCTTTGATGCGGGCATTCGAATCGATAATACAATTATTGTCACATCTGCATTAATTCTCTTTGCTGTGCTCATTACTTTTGTTAATAGAACCCGCATGGGTAAGGCAATTCGTGCAGTCTCTATGAACCCCAACGCTGCTCGTTTGATGGGTATAAATATTGATGGAGTAGTGTCGGCCACATTCTTAGTTGGTGGATTAATGACTGGTGCAGCTGGTTTTTTTTATACTTTAAAGTATGAAAATACAGCTTCAAATATCGGGTTTGAGCTTGGAATCGCAGCATTTACTGCGGCTATCCTAGGGGGAATCGGAAATATCAAAGGGGCTTTTTATGGTGGATTAGCTCTCGGACTTCTTGAAACTTATGCCTCATTCTTCCTGGGAACACAATGGAAAGCTGTCACAGTATTCGTGGTGCTCGTACTCGTTCTCTACACCAGACCGAATGGTTTATTCGGTGAAGCGCTAACTCAGACGAGGGCATGATGATAAATCTTCGGGACAAGGGAGCGGCAATCTGGGAGAACCAGGGCCGTTTTGGTCGCATTGGAATCGCACTTGGGGCGATGACAGTTGCAGCCGCTCTTCCATTTATGGGGGGCACAATTCTAAATACTCCAATTGCTGATTATGAATCAGTTCTGGTTTATCCAATAGCAATGTTTGTCCTAATGGCAATCGGCCTAAACATTGTTATTGGCAAGAGTGGACTCCTAGACCTTGGTTACGTAGCCTTCTTTGCAATTGGCGCGTACACCATGGGCTTACTTGGGACCAGGACAGGCTTGAATACCTGGGAGATTTTGCCGATTGGAATTGCCATGGCTATGTTTTCGGGCATTATTCTAGGAGTTCCTGCTCTTAAACTTCGCGGCGACTATTTAGCAATTATTACACTTGGTTTTGGTGAAATTGTAAGAATTGTGGCATTAAACCTGGGCACGCTCGGCCGCTCTGAAGGAATTATCAATATTCCAACCCCTCCTGGTATTTTTGGAATCGAATATCGATTTGATAGCCATCGCATCTACTACTGGACTCTCCTGATGCTAATTTTACTTGCCATCTGGATGGTGCGCCGCCTTTCAGTTCGCCGAGCTGGCCGAGCATGGGAATCTATTCGTCAAGATGAGGATGCGGCCGAGCTACTGGGTGTTCCAACATTTAAATACAAAGTTTGGGCTTTCGTCCTCGGTGCCTCCGTGGGTGGAGCAGCAGGAGTTTTCTATGCATCAAAAACGCTTTTCATCGCTCCCGACAACTTCACACTGCAGATTTCTATTTTGATTCTCGCTTGCGTGGTTTTTGGTGGAATGGGAAATATCTGGGGAGTAATTCTTGGGGCCGTAATTCTTGGCTACTTACCGGATCGCATTCGCTTCATTTCCGATGCAAGACTTCTAGTTTTCGGTCTAGTTTTAGTAATAATGATGAATCTTCGTCCTGACGGATTACTTCCACGCAAGAAGCGCGAAAAGGTTCTTCCAAATAAGGAGAAGCCATGAGTACATCGATTCTTTCCCTAAAGAGCGTAACGATGCGCTTTGGCGGCGTAACCGCTCTTAACGATGTAACTTTCGATGTAAAAGAGAAAGAGATTTTGGGCCTCATCGGTCCTAATGGCGCCGGAAAGACAACGGTTTTCAACGTTATAACCGGCGTCTACCACATCACTTCCGGCTCAATCGATCTTCAAGGCAAGTCAATCTCTGGAATGAAGCGCTACAAGATTACAAAAGGTGGAATTGCAAGAACTTTCCAGAACATCCGCCTCTGGGGCGACATGACTGCGCTTGAGAATGTCATGACTGCAACTGATACCCATAAGCGTTCTGGGTTAGTGGGCGGACTTTTTGGATCACCAGTCTCACGAAGAGAAGAGAAGCGCGATAAGAAGCGCGCCCAAGAGTTATTGGACTTCATCGGAATCGGTGAGTACGCAGATCGTCTTGCGAGGAATCTTCCATACGGAGTTCAACGTCGCCTTGAGATTGCGCGCGCATTAGGAACCGAGCCAAAGTTAATTCTTCTCGATGAACCCGCAGCCGGTTTCAATCCAGCCGAGAAAGTCGAGTTAGCCAAAGTCATTCGGAAGATTCGAGATGCTGGCTACACAATCTTGCTAATTGAGCATGACATGTCCTTGGTGATGAAAGTTTCTGATCGAGTTGTCGTTCTTGATTTTGGACAGAAGATTGCTGATAACACTCCTCAAAAAGTTCAAGATGACCCTCGAGTAATCGAGGCCTACTTAGGGGTTCCTGAAGATGCGTCTTGAGATAAAGGACCTCCGGGTTGCCTACGGAAAGATAGAGGCGCTAAAAGGAATTTCAATCAAGGTATATCAGGGTGAGATAGTTTCACTGATTGGCGCAAATGGAGCCGGAAAGACAACATTACTCAAGACAATTTCTGGTCTGTTAAATCCAACTTCTGGCTCTATTGAATATGATGGAAGAAGTATCTTCGGGTCGAAGGCACACCAGCGAGTTCATCTTGGTATTTCTCAAGCTCCTGAAGGTCGCGGAATCTTTCCGGGTCTAACGGTTCTTGAGAATTTGGAACTAGGTACGTATCACTTGAAATCAAAGAAGAGTGAGATGCAAGAGGACCTTTCCATGGTTTACGAATTGTTCCCGCGGCTGAAGGAACGTACAACACAGGCAGGAGGAACGCTCTCAGGTGGCGAGCAGCAGATGCTCGCCATTGGTCGCGCACTCATGGCGAAACCAAAAGTGCTGCTTCTTGATGAACCTTCAATGGGTCTTGCTCCACAGATGATTGCAAATATTTTTAGAATTATTACTCAAATTAACAAGTTAGGCGTAACAATTCTTCTGGTTGAGCAAAATGCTCAACAAGCGCTTTCTCGTTCCGATCGGGCATACGTTCTAGAAACTGGTTCAATTACCAAAGAGGCTAAAGGTAAAGATCTACTAAATGACCCACATGTAAAGTCAGCCTATCTGGGTACCGGCGCGCACGAGCTTGACTAATTAACGCTCGGCAAGAATCAAACAAGTAATTCTCGCGGTACAGGTCCGTTCACTTTTTTCATTAGTTATCTCAACATTGTAAGAACAGAGAGTCTTACCAAGTGTTATCGCAGTTGCGACTGCTGTCACGATTCCTGAGGTTGCGGATTTGTGGTGAGTTGCATTTATGTCCACTCCAACAATTCGACGGGTTGGACCGGCATGAAGTTGGGTGCCTATAGATCCGAGGCTCTCGGCCAAAACAGCATTGGCGCCGCCGTGAAGAAGACCTAGCGGTTGGGTGTTTCCTTCAACCGGCATAGTTCCAACAAGTCGCTCGGGGGTCGCTTCAATAATCTCAATTCCCATTTTTTTATCGAGCGAACCTCGACCGCGCTCGCGCAGAACCTCCATAAAATCTTTCATGGCGAGGATTCTACGAGGCTATCCCTAGGATTGTCGTTGATGAAGCCGCGGATTCTTCTTATTGATGGACATTCACTTGCCTATCGAGCCTTTTATGCCCTGCCATTAGAGAATTTCACAACCTCAAGTGGGCAACATACAAATGCCATCTACGGTTTTGCTTCGATGCTCCTTAACTTGATTCGAGATGAGAAACCTACTCATATTGCAGCTGCATTTGATGTCTCACGAAATACCTTTAGAACCGAAGCTTTCCCTGAATACAAAGCCAATCGCGCAAAGACCCCAGATGAATTTCGCTCGCAACTCTCTTACATTTCTGAGCTCGTAACAGCATTCAACATCAAAAGTTTTGAAAGCGAAGGGTTTGAGGCCGATGATGTAATCGCAACGATTGTTGCTAGGGGAGATGGTGATACAGAATTTCTAATTTGTACTGGGGATAGAGATTCTTTCCAGCTAGTAAATGAAAAAGTTACTGTTCTTTATCCACGAAAAGGAGTCACAGATTTAGCCCGGATGACTCCTGAGGCAGTTTCTGAGAAATATGGATTAACCCCCAAGCAGTATCCCGATTTTGCTGCGCTGCGTGGGGATCCGAGCGATAACTTGCCCTCAATCCCCGGCGTCGGAGAGAAGACTGCCGCGAAGTGGATCCATGAATACGGCTCGCTAAAAGGATTGATCGCGCTGGTTGATGAAGTTCCCGGCAAAGCCGGTGATTCACTTCGAAGCTCGCTTGATAGCGTAATTAAGAATCGAGAGTTGACCCAACTTCGAGCCGATGTTCCCATCACATTCGATATCCCAGATTTGCAATGGAGTGGAATAGATGGCGCGAAGGCAAATGCTCTCTTCGAGAAGCTTGAGATTAAGGCGCTTCGTGATCGGGCCGCAGCCCTTCGTGGCGGCGAGGATCAATCCGCAACTTCAAAAACACCTTCAAAGATTCGCAAGATCAAGATTGAGAGCCTTTCGCATAAAGAGTTTCTCGCTGCGCTAAATGAGACTAATTCTCCAATCGCAGTTCTTGCTTGTGGCGAGAAAATTGCAGTTGCGCTGAGTAAGAACCGAGTAATCCAAACTTTAAGCGAAGGCTTGAAGATTCCAAAGGTCTCTCAACTGATCGCTCATAGGAGCAAAGAGTTAATTAGAAGCGGGGTATTGAGCTTCTGCGACTTTGATATCGAACTTGCTGCTTACTTGGTAAATCCCGGAACTAGAGACCTTGAGGTCGATGAGCTACTAGTTCGTTATTTGGATATTTCTCTTCCGCCAAAGGAGGAGAGTCTCTTTGGCACTGATGCGAGCCCTGAGGCCGCTGCTTATTTACTAGATCTACATGAAGTCTTGGTGGGCGAGCTAAGAACCCGGGAAGTTGAAGGGCTCTTCTCCTCCCTTGAAATGCCCAGCCTGCACTTGTTAGCCGAAATGGAGCGCACAGGTATTGGTGTGGATGAAAGGGAACTAACTTCCCTCAGAGATTTTTTTGCAAGTGAAGAATTTGAAGCAACAACCGCAGCTCATAAAGCCGCTGGGAAAGAGTTCAATGTATCTTCTCCCAAGCAGTTACAGGTAGTTCTCTTTGAAGATCTGGGATTGCCGAAGACAAAACGAATCAAAACTGGATTTAGTACAGATGCCGAGTCCCTTGAGTGGCTATTTGCTAAGACAAGTCACCCTGTGCTTAATAATCTACTTCGCATTAGAGAAGTGGGGAAGTTGCGCACGACTGTGGAAGGCTTAATCAGCGCAATTGCAAGTGATGGTCGAATCCATACAACTTTTCAGCAAACTGTCGCAGCCACAGGGCGCCTTTCTTCGACAGATCCAAATCTGCAAAATATTCCAATCAGAAGTGATGAGGGAAGAAGGATTAGAAACTCATTTGTGGCCAAGGCTCCTTATGTCAATCTGATGACTGCAGATTACAGCCAGATTGAAATGCGGATCATGGCTCACCTTTCAGAAGATAAAGGGCTCCTTAAAGCATTTCATGAAGGGGAAGACCTGCATTCCACTGTAGCTTCACAAGTATTTGGAATTGCAATCAAAGATGTAGATGCCGAAATGCGGCGCCAAATTAAGGCGATGTCATACGGGCTTGCTTACGGCCTCTCCTCATTTGGGCTGGCTCAGCAATTAGATATCTCACCGACTGAAGCAAGTGCTTTGATGGGTAAGTACTTTGAGAGATTTGGTGGAATTCAGGATTACCTGAAAGCAGTAGTACGTACAGCAAGAGAGCGCGGCTATACCGAAACAATCCTAGGACGGCGTAGATATTTACCTGAATTGAACCATGAGAATCGTCAGCGCCGAGAAGTTGCAGAGCGCGCTGCTCTAAATGCTCCGATTCAAGGCTCAGCTGCCGACATCATTAAAGTTGCGATGTTAAACGTAGCTAAATCTCTCTCAGCCGAGCGGCTTAAATCTCGCTTACTGCTACAGGTCCATGATGAATTGATCTTCGAAGTCTTTCCGGGGGAGTCAGAAACCCTTGAAAAACTAGTGCGCCGGGAGATGGGTGGGGCGTATCCACTCAAAGCCCCGCTTGATGTCAATGTAGGTTTTGGAAAGAGCTGGGATCTCGCAGCCCACTAAAGGCTCAAATTGACCCTTACTCATAAGGGAAAGTAGCCTTGCGCTCCTCGCTTAGGGATCTTGCATCGCCTTGGACCTAGAAGGAAATGCCCAATTCACATTGGAGTCAGACTTTAAGCGTGCCCTACTAGAAAATTTCTCCACGGAGTACCTTGTCAACTCAAATAGCACTTAACGATGTTGGAACAGCAGCAGATTTTCTTGCAGCAATCGAAGGCACAATAAAGAATTTCAATGATGGTGATTTAGTCTCAGGAATAGTCGTCCAAGTAGATCGCGACGAAGTCCTTTTAGATATTGGATACAAGACCGAAGGAGTTATTCCTTCGCGCGAACTTTCGATTCGCCATGACTTAGATCCAAGCGAACTTGTAAAAGTTGGCGAGCGGATTGAAGCGCTCGTTCTACAGAAAGAAGATAAAGAAGGACGATTAATCCTCTCTAAGAAGCGCGCCCAATACGAAAAAGCATGGGGCGAAATTGAAGGCAAGAAAGAGCGCGATGAAGTTGTCGTTGGAACTGTTATCGAGGTCGTCAAAGGCGGCTTGATTGTCGATATCGGATTACGAGGCTTCCTTCCAGCATCACTTGTTGAGATGCGTCGAGTACGCGATCTATCGCCTTACATCGGCAAGCAAGTCGAAGCAAGAATTATTGAATTAGATAAGAATCGCAACAATGTTGTACTTTCGCGTCGTGCATATCTCGAGCAGTCACAATCCGAGTCACGTACTTCATTCCTAAATCAACTTCAAAAAGGTCAGGTTCGCTCTGGCGTTGTATCTTCGATTGTTAACTTCGGTGCCTTCGTAGATCTCGGCGGCGTTGATGGTCTTGTCCACGTTTCCGAACTATCTTGGAAACACATCGACCACCCTGGAGAAGTAGTTGAAGTCGGAAATGAGGTAACTGTCGAAGTTCTTGAAGTGGACTTTGAACGTGAACGCGTCTCACTCTCACTAAAGGCAACTCAAGAAGATCCATGGCAAGCATTTGCTAGAACTCACACAATCAATCAGGTTGTTCCTGGAGAAGTAACCAAGCTAGTCCCGTTCGGTGCTTTCATCAGAGTGTTCGATGGCATCGAAGGTCTAGTGCACATCTCCGAGTTGGCAGAGCGCCATGTAGAGATTCCTGAACAGGTAGTTCAAGTTGGCGATCAACTATTTGTGAAGATTATTGATATCGATCTAGAGCGTCGCCGTATCTCGCTCTCCCTAAAGCAGGCTAACGAAGGACATGACGTCCCAGTCGAAGCCTTTGACCCAACTCAATATGGAATGCCTGCTCGTTACGATGAGAGTGGAAACTTCATTTATCCAGAAGGTTTCGACCCACAGACACAAGAGTGGAAACCTGGATATGAGTCTCAGAAAGAAGAGTGGGAACGTCAATACGCAGAGGCGCAAGCTCGCTTCCTTGCTCATAAGAAGCAGAAAACTGAAGCTCAAGCTGCCGATGCTGCCGCAGCTGCAGTTGAACCTGCAGAAGATGGCGCAAGCACACAAGCAGAGTAGTTGTAAATGAGAACTGGGTCAGATTTATTCTGGCCCAGTTTTTCTATTTTCAAGAACGCATTTATAGAACTTTGGAGATGAGAAGATGCTCTCAATTGCTCTAACCGGCGGTATCGGTTCGGGTAAGTCATTAGCCGCAGAATTTTTTGAAGGGCTAGGCGCCGTGGTAATTGACTCTGATCAACTTGCGCGCGATGCAATTGAGCGAGGTTCCCCAGGTTTTGATGAAGTTGTAGCAAGGTTTGGCGATTCAATTCTCTCTGGCGGGGAAATCGACCGTTCAAAGTTGGCCGAGATTGTTTTCCGAGATGAAGTAGCTCGCAAAGACCTAGAGGCGATCATTCATCCGCGAGTCAGAGAGATTGCTACTCGCATTGCGGCACGCACTCCGCAAGATGGTGTTGTAATAAATCAGATTCCGCTTCTATTTGAGACAAATGGGCAAGGTCGGTTTGATCTTGTCATTACAGTTTCCGCCTCACTTGAGAAGCGCAGAGCGCGCTTAGCTGAGCGCGGCCTCAAGAGCTATGAGATTGAACGAAGAATCGCTGCCCAGGCAAGTGATGAGCAACGCGCCTCTATCGCAGATATCGTGATTGAAAACAATGGCAGCATCGAGGAGCTCGAGCGAAAGGTTTTAGAAGTCTGGGAGCGCGAAATCCTTCCGCGAAGTAGTCGATGACTCGAGCTGTAACTACAACGCCCCGAGCGGATCGTCCGTTTCAAGTAATAAGTGAGTTCAAACCAGCCGGTGATCAGCCAAGTGCAATTGCAAATCTAACCGACCGAGTCAATCGGGGGGAGAGCGATGTAGTTCTACTTGGAGCAACCGGAACGGGTAAATCTGCAACTGTTGCCTGGTTGATTGAACAAGTCCAACGGCCAACTCTCGTTTTGGCGCCCAATAAGACGCTTGCTGCACAGTTGGCAAATGAATTTCGTGAACTTTTGCCCAACAACGCTGTTGAATATTTCGTCTCTTATTACGACTATTACCAACCTGAGGCCTACGTTCCCCAGACGGATACTTTTATAGAGAAAGACGCCTCAATTAATTCAGAAGTTGAACGACTTCGGTACTCAGCTACTTATTCACTTCTCACAAGACGCGATGTAGTCGTTGTAGCAACAGTCTCATGCATTTATGGCTTGGGAACGCCACAGGAATACATCGATCGCATGGTGCGGATAAATGTGGGCGATTCAATCGAGCGAAACTCTCTACTACGCAAGTTTGTGGATATTCAATATAAGCGCAATGACATGGCCTTTGAGCGCGGTACATTTCGAGTTCGAGGCGATACCGTTGAAATCATCCCGGTCTATGAAGAGCTTGCAATTCGAATCGAAATGTTTGGCGATGAAATCGAAAGACTTACAACCTTAAATCCGCTTACCGGTGAGATTGTTAGTGATGTGAAAGAGGTTTTCATCTTTCCTGCTACTCACTATTCAGCAAGCCCCACCACGATGAAACGCGCAATGACAGATATCGAGGCTGAACTTGCAATTAGATTAAAGGAGTTAGAGCGCTCTAATAAGTTACTTGAGGCCCAGCGCCTTCGGATGCGCACCCAATTTGATCTTGAAATGATCGCTCAACTCGGATTCTGCTCCGGAATCGAGAACTATTCCCGTCATATTGATGGTCGTGCTCCCGGATCTGCGCCGAATTGCTTACTTGATTATTTCCCAGAAGATTTCTTATGTGTCATTGATGAATCCCACATTACGGTGCCACAAATAGGCGCGATGTATGAGGGAGATGCTTCGCGAAAGCGAACCTTGGTAGAACATGGATTTAGGTTGCCCAGCGCAATGGATAACCGGCCCCTTACCTTCAATGAATTTTTAGACCGTACCCCTCAAAAAGTTTATCTCTCTGCTACTCCTGGGCCATATGAACTAGAGAAAGCTGGCGGAGTCTTTGTCGAACAAGTTATTCGCCCTACGGGGTTAATTGATCCCAAAATCATCTTAAAGCCCACAAAGAATCAGATTGATGATCTTATGGTCGAAATCAATGCTCGGGCCGAGCGAAATGAGAGAGTGCTTGTTACAACTCTGACTAAGAAGATGGCCGAGGACTTAACCGATTATTTTTCAAGCGCCGGAATTCGAGTGAGATATCTCCACTCCGAGGTTGATACCTTACGCCGAGTCGAATTACTTCGGGAACTGCGCCTTGGTGAATATGACGTTCTGGTTGGAATAAATCTATTGCGCGAAGGCCTCGATCTGCCTGAAGTTTCCCTAGTCTCAATCCTCGATGCAGATAAAGAAGGGTTTTTGAGGTCAACAAGATCTCTCATCCAAACTATTGGTCGCGCTGCACGAAATGTCTCGGGTGAAGTTCATATGTATGCCGATAACTTAACTGACTCGATGCGAAATGCGATTGATGAAACTAATCGTCGCCGGGCAAAGCAAGTCGCTTACAACGAGGCCATGGGTATTGACCCGCAACCACTCCGTAAGAAAATTGCTGATATCACTGACCTGATTGAGAAGGAGAGTCAAGATACAGATAGCCTGCTAGGTAGCGGAAGGAGAAAAGGTATCTCTGAAACTCCAGTTGGCGTCCATACCAAGTCACTCGTAGCCTTACCCCGCGCTGAGTTGCTCGGCTTGATTGAATCCTTGACCGAACAGATGAGAAGCGCAGCTGCTGAACTTCAATTTGAGTTGGCAGCTAGATTGCGCGATGAAATCAAAGAGTTAAAACGAGAGTTAAGAAGTATGGATGAAGGTGGGATCAAGTGAGCGCTGAGCGGTTAGTCGTCCGTGGTGCGCGCGAACATAATCTCAAAAACGTTTCGTTAGATCTACCCAGAAACTCTCTTATCGTCTTTACAGGTCTATCTGGTTCGGGAAAATCTTCACTTGCTTTCGACACAATTTTTGCGGAGGGACAGAGGCGTTATGTTGAATCGCTCTCGGCCTACGCCCGCCAATTCCTTGGCCAGATGGATAAACCTGATGTTGATTTCATAGAGGGGCTCTCGCCGGCCGTCTCGATTGATCAGAAATCAACAAATCGAAATCCACGGTCAACGGTAGGAACGATCACTGAGGTCTATGACTACCTGAGATTGTTATTTGCTCGAGCTGGAAAACCTCATTGCCCAAAGTGCGGGAAACCAATTGCCAAACAGACCCCACAGAACATTGTCGATCAGATTCTTGCGCTAGCGCCCGAAACTAGATTCCAAGTCCTTGCGCCGATGATTCGTGCACGAAAGGGTGAGTTTGCTGATCTCTTTAAAGACTTGCTCGCTCAAGGTTATTCAAGGGCGCGCGTAGATGGTGTCACTATCCAATTGAGCGAACCTCCAAAGTTAAAGAAACAAGAGAAGCACACCATCGAAGTTGTGATTGATCGCTTAACTGCCAAAGCAGATTCAAAGCAACGGTTAACTGATTCGATAGAGACTGCTCTTCGCCTTGCGAATGGTTTAGTGACTCTTGAGTTTGTAGATGTGAAAGAGAAGAGCGAGCGCGAGCGCACCTATAGCGAACTATTGGCCTGCCATGATTGTGGACTCTCATTCCAAGAGATGGAGCCACGATCTTTCTCCTTCAACTCTCCCTTCGGTGCTTGCCCCGAGTGCACAGGTATCGGATCAAAGCTTGAGGTTGATGAGGAGTTAGTCATCCCAGATGACTCAATTTCGATAAATGAAGGAGCGATTGCTCCATGGGCGGGTGGCCAGAGCGCCGAGTATTTCAATAACTTACTTGATGCACTTGCAAAAGATGTGAAGTTTTCAATGGATACACCGTGGAAGCGCCTCTCCGAAAAAGCCAAAACTGCAATTCTCGAAGGCTATGAATATGAAGTGCATGTTAAGTACAAGAATCGATATGGCCGAGTTCGTAGTTATTCAACCGGATTCGAAGGCGTAATCCCGTTTATCGAGCGGCGCCATGGCGAAACTGAAAGTGATTATAGCCGTGAGAAATATGAAGCGTATATGCGCGAGACTCCCTGTGCGGTATGTAATGGGTCAAGGCTGAAACCCGAAGTACTTGCAGTCACTGTCGGCGGAAAGAACATTGCAGAGATCTGTGAACTTTCAATTGATGAGTGCGCCAAGTTCCTCAAGGAAATCAAGTTAGCTTCGCGCGAGGCAAAGATTGCAGAACGAGTGATGAAGGAAGTAAATGCGCGCCTTGGATTCCTGCTTGATGTAGGTCTTGAATATCTAACCCTGGCACGGGCAGCGGCCTCGCTCTCGGGAGGTGAGGCGCAACGAATTCGCCTTGCTACCCAGATTGGTTCTGGGTTGGTCGGAGTTCTATATGTATTAGATGAACCTAGTATCGGCCTTCACCAGAGAGACAATCGCAGATTAATTGAGACGCTAACTCATCTGCGCGATCTTGGAAATACTCTAATTGTGGTTGAACATGATGAGGAGACAATTAGAACTGCGGATTGGATTGTTGATATCGGCCCAGGCGCCGGTGAACATGGTGGCGAAATTGTGGTTTCGGGAGATTTTGAAAGCCTCACCTCCTCAAAGAAGTCGATAACCGGGGCCTACATTTCGGGGCGTTCGACCATCTCGGTTCCTAGAAAGCGCCGTCCAGTTAACTCTAAGAAATCGCTAGTTGTTAAAGAGGCTAAGGAAAATAACCTTAAGTCGATTGATGTGACATTCCCGTTAGGGCTATTTATCTCAGTCACTGGCGTTAGCGGTTCTGGAAAGTCAACTTTGGTTAATGACATTCTCTACTCAGTTCTTGCTAACAAGTTAAATGGCGCTCGAATCGTCCCAGGAAGACATCGCACCGTAACTGGCGTTGAGAATCTAGACAAGGTTGTCCATGTAGACCAATCGCCAATCGGGCGAACTCCACGATCCAATCCGGCGACATATACCGGAGTCTTTGACAAGATTCGCGCGCTCTTTGCCGAAACAAGTGAGGCAAAAGTTCGAGGCTATCAACAGGGGCGTTTTTCATTTAATGTCAAAGGTGGAAGGTGTGAGAACTGTGCTGGAGATGGCACGATCACAATTGAGATGAACTTCTTACCTGATGTTTATGTTCCCTGCGAGGTCTGTCATGGCGCAAGATATAACCGTGAAACGCTCGAAGTACATTACAAAGGCAAGACCATAGCTGAAGTCCTCGATATGCCGATTGAAAAGGCAACCGATTTCTTTGAATCAATTCCAGCTATTCATCGTTATTTGAAAACTTTAGGCGATGTCGGACTTGGTTATGTTCGGTTGGGGCAATCTGCTCCCACCCTCTCCGGCGGTGAAGCGCAACGGGTGAAATTAGCTACTGAATTACAGCGGCGCTCAACCGGTAGAACAATCTATGTACTTGATGAACCAACAACCGGACTTCACTTTGAAGATGTTCGAAAGCTACTAGGTGTCTTACAACGCCTAGTTGACACCGGAAACACAGTCGTAGTGATTGAGCACAATCTTGATGTAATTAAGTCTGCAGATTGGGTCATTGATTTAGGACCTGAAGGCGGATCTGGCGGCGGAACAGTAGTGGCGGTAGGAACCCCTGAAGAGGTAGCAAAGAATAAAGTTAGCTACACCGGAAAGTTTCTAGCTGAGACGCTAAAGCGAACAAAGTAACCCCGTTATGGCTGATCCAAATAGCTATCGCCCTACAGGGGTTCCGGATGAGCCAGGTGTTTATAGATTCTTTAATGAATCCGATCGAGTCATTTATGTTGGAAAGGCACGCTCACTAAAGAATCGCCTAAATTCATATTTCCAGAAGAACCTTCCAGAGAAAACAGACCGCATGGTCCATGCCGCAACCCGGGTTGATTGGACCGTAGTTAATTCTGAAGTTGAGGCGCTACAACTTGAGTTCAGTTGGATCAAAGAGGAGAGCCCTGAATTTAACGTCCAATTCCGTGACGATAAGTCGTATCCCTTCCTCGCGATAAGTGTTAAAGAGGAATTTCCACGTATCTTCATTACGCGAAGAGCCAAACAGAAGGGAATCAAATACTTCGGACCATTTGCTCATGCTTGGGCGCTTCGAACTACTTTTGATCTGTTACTTGAGCTATTTCCCATTCGCTCCTGCTCCAAGAGCAATTTTGAACGGGCCGAGAAAAGTAAACGTCAATGTCTCCTAGGAGATATTGGAAAGTGCTCGGCACCGTGTGTGGGTCGAATCGATAGTAGTGAACATAGAGTGCTGATTTCCAAGTTAACAGATTTTATGGAGGGCGGTGGTGCTGACCTAGAAGCAAGACTTAAAGAAGAGATGGAGCGCGCCTCAAAGGCTGAACAATTTGAACGAGCTGCCAAAATTCGAGATCGCCTTAGAGCGCTAGAACTTGCAAATGAATCGACAGAAGCTGCGATCTCAGATTCAATATCAGCAGATTTCATCTCACTTCACGATGACATCACGCACTCGGCTGCATCATTCTTTCGGGTAAGAAGTGGACGAGTGGTCGGATCGCGCTCATGGATTATCGATAGAACTAAATTGCCCGAAGATGAGAACCTTGTAGCAGCGACCCTAGAGTTGATTTATCGTGAATATGAAGTCCCACGAGAGATATACATAAATCAAGAGGTAGCCGAGGGCGAAGCGCTCGAGGCTCTCTTATTGGAGCGCTCAGGGGAAAAGACTGCTATTTCACATCCGCAACGAGGTGAGAAAGTAGAAATTCTTGAGACTGTAAAACGCAATGCCCACCAATCCCTCATTCAATTCCTAAGTAAGCGCGCAAATGATGCCGCTGTATCAGGGCGGACTCTGGAAGAACTCGCCCAGGCCTTGGAACTAGATGAGCTACCACTAAGAATCGAGTGCTTTGATATCTCAAATATTCAAGGAACATCGGTAGTTGCTTCGATGGTGGTCTTTGAAGATGGTCAACCGAAGAAGATTGATTATCGCCGATTTGGAATTGATGATAAAGAAAAGTTTGACGATACCCGGGCAATGCACCATGTAATCACTCGGAGATTTAAGAGATATCTAGAAGAGAAAGAGCTCGATCTTGAGGAGATTGCCGCAGAAGGTGGCGCACGTCCACGCTTCGCCTATCCGCCACAACTTGTAATCGTTGATGGTGGACGCGGACAGGTAAATGCAGCAGCGCGCGCTCTAGCTGAGCTTGGGATAACTGATGTTGCGCTCGTAGGTCTTGCTAAGCGCCTTGAAGAGATCTGGTTTCCAGATAGAAGCTATCCAGTAATTCTTAAACGAAATAGCGAAGCACTTTATCTAGTGCAGCGAATCCGGGATGAAGCCCATCGCTTTGCCATCACTTTCCATCGCTCTAAGCGCTCAAGGTTGATGCTTGAATCTTTACTAGATGAAATTGCCGGCCTTGGTGAGACGCGAAGAAACGCTATTTTGGAGGTATTTGGCTCGATTGCAGCCATTCGCAAGGCAAGTGCCGAAGAGATTGCCGCAGTTCCGGGTATAGGGGAGCGAACCGCTAAATCTATTTTTGAGAGCCTCGCTAATTTTGCTAGAAATTATGAGGTAGATGCGCAAACAGGCGAGATTATCGAACATCCTTGACATAGATAGCATGATGAAGCCATGGCTCGCGAAGTTGTAGTAATAACCGGGATGAGTGGAGCCGGTCGCTCGACCGTTGCCCACTCAATGGAAGATTCAGGTTGGTATGTAATCGACAATCTTCCACCTTCCTTGCTCTCCTCTGTTCTAGATATGACCGAGCGGACCTCTGACTCAATCGCGGTTGTTATCGATGTTCGCGGTCGACAGTTTTTCGATGATCTAAATAGGTCTCTTGCTGATTTAGTTGAAAAAGGGGTCTCGCGAAAGATCATATTTGTCGATGCCTCAGACGAGGTGTTAATAACCCGCTTCGAATCCTCTCGCCGGCCACATCCACTTCAAGGCAATGATCGGATAGTCGATGGGATTGAACGGGAGCGGGAAAAATTACGTGAGATGCGGGCCGGCGCAGATTTAGTTGTCGACACCTCCCAGCTCAATATCCATCAACTTGAACGGAAGATAAACGAGTTGTTTCAAAGCGGCTCGCTTGCTGCGCTAAAGGTGAATGTACTTTCCTTTGGTTACAAATTTGGGATACCAGCAGATGCAGATCTAGTTATGGATTGCCGCTTTATCCCAAATCCACATTGGCAGAGTGAACTTCGGCCAAAGACTGGTCTAGATAAAGAAGTCTCAGATGCGGTACTAAATGCAAGCGCTGTTCCAGAGTTTCTAGATCGCTATGTTGCCCTCTTTGACAGTATTGCCCGTGGCTATCTCCATGAAGGTAAGAAATTCATCACCCTTGCAATTGGTTGTACCGGTGGAAAACATCGAAGCGTTGCCGTTGCTGAAGAGTTGGCTAAGAGATTAAATGGTCTAAATTTGAAGGGCGACTCGGAAGTTTCTGCTCATGCAATTCATCGCGATTTAGGTAGAGAGCGTTGAAAGTAGTCTCCTTTGGCGGAGGCCATGGGCTAGCAGCAACACTTAAGGCCTTACGTAATGTAACTCCAGATATAACTGCACTTGTCACAGTCGCTGATAACGGTGGCTCAAGTGGAAGATTGCGAGAAGAGTTCAATTCACTTCCTCCGGGAGATTTGCGAATGGCGCTCGCCGCTTTATGTGGTGATGATGAGTGGGGAAGAAATTGGGCAGACTTAATGCAATATCGCTTTACCTCAGAAGGCGATTTAAATGGACATGCCCTAGGTAATCTCTTACTTGCCGCGCTATGGGATAGAGATAGTGATCCAATCAAAGGGTTAGAAAGAGTGGGAGCTCTGTTGAAAGTTGTCGGCCGAGTACTCCCAATGTCGCTGCAACCGCTTGATATTGAGGGAACATTTCGTAATTGGCAAGGAACACAAGTCATTAGAGGTCAGAAAGAAGTCGCAATCGGAAAAGGTGGTCTTGAGAATATTTCCCTGATACCAAGTGATGCGCGCTCCACTCCCGAGGGATTGCAAGCTATAGCGAGCGCTGATTGGCTCACTTTGGGACCTGGTTCATGGTTTTCCAGCGTATTGCCACATTTACTTTTGGAAGAACAGAGAAAAGCAATATGCACCGCGAAAGCCCGGAAAATAATTGTTCTCAATCTTGATGCAAATCCAGACGCATCGGGTGATGAATTTGCTGGCTATTCGCCCGCAGATCACCTCAAATTGATAAGAAAATATGCCCCAGATTTGAAGTGTGATTTCGCAATTGCAGATGAGTCAATCATGGCCCGAGGCGAAAGTGGAAAGGAACTTCAGTCAATTGTCAACGATATGGAAGGTTCATTGATTGTGGCAGATCTCGCAGTAATTCCCGGCAGTAATCACCATGATCCAGGAAAATTAAGTTCTGTTTTCCGCAACATTTTTTCATCGGAAGTGATTAGATAACGCTCGTGGCGATGACCTCTTCGGTAAAAGATGAGTTGAGTCGACTCTCCATCTCAAAACCTTGTTGCCGAAAGGCCGAGGTCTCATCCATCCTCAGGTTTGCAGGCGGATTGCATCTCTCTTCTGGGCGAATAATGGTTGAAATTGAATTAGACACTGCCCAGGCAGCGCGAAGAGTTCGTAAGGATATTGCTGACATCTACGGCCATGAATCTGATCTAGCTGTAATTAGCGCAGGCGGACTTCGAAAGGGGAGCCGCTATCTCGTTCGAGTAATTAAGGATGGCGATGCGCTTGCTCGCCAGACTGGACTCGTTGATTCAAATGGTCGCCCAGTCCGTGGCCTTCCACCACAAGTTGTTTCGGCTGGAGTTTGTGATGCTGAAGCAGCATGGCGCGGAGCCTTTCTTGCGCATGGTTCCTTAACTGAACCAGGTCGCTCATCAGCACTTGAAATTACCTGTCCTGGTCCAGAAGCAGCGCTTGCCCTTGTTGGCGCAGCGCGACGTTTAAATATCACAGCTAAAGCGCGCGAAGTTCGAGGAGTAGATCGAGTAGTAATCCGAGATGGAGATGCGATTGGCGTGCTACTAACTCGGTTAGGTGCTCATGAGAGCGTACTTGCTTGGGAAGAGCGACGCATGCGCCGAGAAGTTCGTGCAACCGCAAATCGCCTTGCAAACTTTGATGATGCAAATTTAAGAAGATCTGCTCGCGCAGCTGTAGCCGCATCAGCTCGAGTCTCAAGAGCTTTGGAAATTCTGGGTGAAGAGATTCCTAAACATTTGAGAGATGCTGGTGAACTTCGTATTAACCATGGCCAAGCAAGCCTTGAAGAACTTGGCTCACTTGCCTCACCTCCGATGACTAAGGATGCAATTGCGGGAAGAATTCGCAGGCTCCTTGCTATGGCGGATAAGCGCGCCTCTGATCTAGGTATCCCTGATACCGAATCTGGGCTCTCGCCTGATCTGCTCAATTAGATTTTAAATAATGCCCGCTGATAGACTGCGCACAAGTCCACAGAGTTGTGGCAAAAAATTTGCAGGTCTAGCTTAAATTTAATGGGGTGTGGTCATGGTCAAAGTAGGCATAAATGGTTTCGGTCGTATCGGACGTAATTTTCTCAGAGCAGCTCTTGCATCAAATGCTCCGATCGAAATTGTTGCAGTAAATGATCTAACAAGTATCGACACACTTGCTCATCTAATTAAGTACGACTCAATTCTTGGTCGTTTAAATCAAGAAGTAACCTTCGATGATAGCTCCTTAACTATCGGCGGAAAGAAGATCCGCGTATTTGCCGAAAAAGATCCAGCAGCACTTGCTTGGTCTAGCGTAGGCGCAGAGATTGTTATTGAATCAACTGGGCGATTTACAAAGGCATCTGATGCGGCTAAACATTTAAATGGCGGTGCTAAAAAAGTCGTGATTTCGGCGCCAGCAACTGATGAGGATGTGACCCTAGTTCTTGGTGTAAATGACTCGGCTTATGACCCTGCAAAACACAAGATAATCTCTAACGCGTCCTGTACTACAAATTGCCTTACGCCAATGGCGAAGGTCCTTAATGATAATTTCGGCATCGTGCGTGGCTTCATGACAACGGTTCACGCCTACACAAACGATCAAGTAATTCTTGACTTCCCTCATACGGATCTACGTCGTGCCCGTTCTGCTGCCACCAACATCATTCCTACTTCCACAGGAGCGGCAAAAGCAATCGGTCTAGTGCTTCCGGAATTAAAGGGCAAGCTTGATGGTTACGCCCTTCGCGTCCCAGTCCCAACTGGATCAATCACGGATCTAACCGTTGAGTTGTCGAAAGAAGTAACTGCTGCTGAGATAAATGCAGCGATGAAGAAGGCAGCCGAGGGTCCACTAAAGGGAATTCTTCGTTATACCGAAGATCCGATTGTTTCGGCAGATATCGTTACCGATCCGCACTCAAGCATCTTTGATGCGGGAATTACCAAAGTAATTGGCAATCAAGCAAAGGTTGCTGCTTGGTATGACAACGAGTGGGGTTACTCCAACCGTCTAGTCGACCTGATGAAGTTCATCGGCGCAAAGCTCTAACTAAAGCGCACCATTAAAGTGGTTCGTACCCTCGACTCAATTAATTTCGCTAGTAAGCGAGTTCTGCTTCGCTGCGATTTAAATGTTCCGCTAAAGGAAGTAGATGGCAAACGAGTCATAACCGACGATGGGCGAATAAGAGCTTCGCTTCCAACTTTAGAAATTCTTCTTGCAGGTGGGGCATCTGTCGTTATCTGTGCTCACCTCGGAAGGCCCAAAGGTGAACCCAAACCTGAACTTTCACTAGCCCCAATCGGTAAGCGTCTTGGCGAATTACTTGGGCGCGAAGTTCTATTTGCTGAGGATGTTGTTGGACCATCAGCTAAAGCAGCCATTTCCAAGCTAACGCCTGGAAAAATTGTGCTCCTCGAAAATATCCGTTATGAAGCAGCGGAAACTTCTAAAGAGGAGAGCGAGCGCGCGACGCTCGCCCAAAAGCTCTCGGAATATGCGGACTTCTATGTGGGCGATGGTTTCGGCGCAGTACATCGTAAGCACGCTTCTGTCTATGAATTAGCAAAGTTACTTCCTCATGCTGCCGGAAAACTTGTAGCTGCTGAAGTTGAAGTTCTTGAAAAGTTAACTAAGTCGCCACTTCGCCCATACGGGGTGGTTCTGGGTGGCGCGAAGGTCTCCGACAAAATTGGAGTCATTACTAATTTGATTGAGAAGGTAGACGTTTTGGCAATTGGTGGAGGAATGGTCTTTACATTTCTAGCGGCTCAGGGCAAAACAATCGGAACTTCACTATTTGAAGCCGAATCAATTAATACTGTTAAAGCGATTTTGAACCGGGCCAAGGAGCGAGGAGTGGAGCTTGCGCTTCCAACCGATGTTGTAGTCGCACCAAAGTTTGCCAATGAGAGCCCAACCGTTGTTTCAGTTGATGCAATTCCGGCTGATCAGATGGGTCTAGATATTGGCCCAGAAAGTAGCGTGGCTTTTGCCAACGCGATTAAGAAATGTAAAACAGTTTTCTGGAATGGCCCGATGGGTGTCTTCGAGTTCTCCAATTTTGCAGAGGGTACTAAACAAGTAGCAGCGGCGCTAACTAAAGTAGAAGGCTTATCAGTTGTAGGTGGAGGAGATTCTGCGGCGGCGGTGCGGGCCTTAGGTTTTAAAGATGACGACTTTGGCTACATATCAACTGGTGGTGGAGCCTCTCTCGAGTATCTTGAGGGCAGAGAATTACCGGGCTTGATAGCCCTGCAATAAAGTGGTTGTAAGTTCCAATTAGCTAGATCGAAGCGAGAGGAGAGGTTGATGAGCCGTAGACCTTTGATGGCCGGTAACTGGAAGATGAATCTAAATCATCTTGAGGCAATCGCCGTCACTCAGAAACTTGCCTACTCTCTTGAAGAGCGAGACTTTGATGCCGTTGACGTTGCAATCATCCCGCCATTTACCGATCTTCGCTCAGTTCAAACTCTCGTTGACGGTGACCGCCTCCGGATAACTTATGGCGCCCAAGATATCTCCCCGGAAAAATCCGGTGCATTTACTGGCGATATCTCCGGATCAATGCTTAAGAAGTTAGATTGCACATTTGTAATTGTTGGTCACTCAGAACGACGCGCAGTTCATAGTGAGAGCGATGAGTTACTCAATAAAAAACTCAAGGCTGTTCTTGGTAATGAGATGACGCCGATATTTTGTATTGGTGAAGAGTTAGCAATTCGTGAAGCTGGTAATCATGTTGCTCATGTCTTGAACCAACTTCGCACTGGACTTAAGGGTTTACATAAGCCAGAGTTAAAGAAAATTGTCTTTGCCTACGAACCAGTCTGGGCAATTGGAACTGGAAAGACTGCTACCCCAGAAGATGCGCAAGAAGTTTGTGCAGCGATTCGAGCTGAATTGAAGAAGATTGGTAGCGATGAGATTGGGGAGAACGCGCGAATTCTTTATGGCGGCTCTGTTAAATCTGCCAATATCGTCGACATCATGCGCCAAGGCGATGTAGATGGTGCCCTAGTAGGTGGCGCAAGCCTTGATCCAGAAGAATTTGCCCGTATCTGCAAGTTCCATCGGGTCATCTAAATCCTTGCGGCGCGGTAATATTCACCCCTCAATCGAAGGTAGGAGCAGATAAGTGGCGTTAGCACTCTCAATCATCCTTGTGGTCTCGAGCATCTTGATGATCGTGCTCGTCCTGCTTCATAAAGGAAAAGGAAGCGGACTATCTGATCTATTCGGTGGTGGTCTCTCCTCAAATTATGGAGGTTCCTCAGTTGTCGAAAAGAATTTAGATCGAATCACAATTGTGGTTGGCGGTCTATGGTTCGCTTCGGTGATAGCGCTTGGCTTGGTATTGAAGTAAATTGATATTGAAGTAGAACGAACTTTTGAATTTAAGAGTTGGCTTAAGGAGAGGGAGAGAAAATGGCTGGTGGTAGCGCAATTAGAGGTTCACGTGTCGGCGCTGGTCCAATGGGCGAGGCTGAGCGTGGCGAAGCGATTGCCCGCTTTCGAATCTCTTATTGGTGCCTAAATGGCCATGAGACAAAACCATCTTTTGCCGATGATGGAACGGTCGACATCCCAGCTGAATGGGATTGCCCAAGGTGTGGCTTTCCAGCTGGTCGAGATAAAAATAATCCGCCATCACCTATGAAGAATGAGCCGTATAAGACTCACCTTGCATATGTAAAGGAGCGTCGTACCGAAGCTGAAGCCAAGAAGATTCTTGATGCTGCTCTAAAGAAGCTTCGTGCCGAGGACGAGGATTAAAGTTTCGCTACTTCCTTAAGCAGTTGCTCAATCCCAGCTTCGCGCTCTTTTAAATTAACTCTTATAACCCTTAATCCACGCGAACTCAGCGCCTCGTTATCGCCAAGGGCCTGTGCCAGGACTAATCTCTCAAATCCATAACCTGCGTTAGGAATTTCAACGGTTGACTCTGGTTCGGCTGTAATTTGAAGGAAAGTTCCAACAAGTGGGCCGCCCTTATGAAATTGCCCGGTTGAGTGAAGGAATCGTGGACCCCATCCAAATGTCGTAGGGATACCTAACTTCGACTCTAAGAGATCGCGGAGCTGGGAAATCTCACCATCTGAATTACGATTTAGATAAGCCATAACCGCTAAGTACTTTCCTGAATTCAAAGCTTTCAAATACTCGCTAAGACTTGAACGTTTTTCCTCGGCAAAAACTTCGAGGTTATCTATGAGATGGCCACTATTAGATGGGCGCTTACTCCAATCAAGAAGTATCTTGCCAGTCCGCTCTTTTGACTCTGCAACATTTGGTTGATTGAAGGGATCAACTTTGAGGAGAAAACAGAGCAGGGCCGTTACCCACTCCCAGAAGATCAATTGAGCGCCCAGCGGTCCAGTTATGGAAAGTGGATCACCCTCTTTAAATGAAATCACATTTGATCTATCCGAAGGTGCTTTTGCAAGGACTACAGGTAGAACACCTTTTCCATCTTTACCCGTTGATTCTGCAACTAGTTGTTCAATCCAATCTGCTAAACCTTGATAGAGAGAATCGCCATCGAAGAATCGTGCAAATGCAAACTCTCTTTCGAATAGTTTGGCAGCAACTCGAACAACGGGGGAGTCCGGTTGAGTGAATTGGGCTGCGGCATCAGCAGCATCATCTAGAAGAAGCGATACGTCAACGCCGATAAGTGCTGCTGGCACTAGACCAAATGCGCTCAGGGCGCTAAAACGTCCACCAACCTTTGGATTTGCATTAATTGTTCGAAGCCCATCACTTGTTGCAGATTTATGTAGCGGACTATCTGGATCAGTAATTATCACCATGTGATCTTTGATTGGAAGACCGGCTTTAGTTAGCGCAGCTTCAAAGAGCGCCTTTTGGGAAGTGGTCTCAATCGTGCTTCCGGATTTTGATGCGACGATGATGCAGCTCTTGGCAAGATCGCACTTCAAAGCATCGGCTACTTGAGACGGCTCGGTTGAATCTAAAATTACAAGGCTCTTCTTAAAGTGGGTCGCAATAACTTCAGGGGCTAAAGATGAACCACCCATTCCACAGAGTATGAAATGTTCATGACCTAGTTCGCGCGACCAAGCCGAAAGCGCATCTAAAGTTGGAAGTAGTTCGCGTGAAGAATGGGGAAGGTCTACCCAATCCAGTCTTATCGCCGCCTCAGCTGTTGCATCTGGTCCCCAGAGAGTGGCATCTTTATCTGCCAACCGAGTAGTTATGGCATTTAGCGCAGTCGTATTTGAGTTAGTGGCGAAGCTTTGGGCTAACTTGATCACGCCTTGGCTGCCTCAACAACTCTTATTAGATCTAACCAAGGCTTGATGAACTTTTCGATACCTTCACCCTCGAGTTTTGCTGCCACTTCATCAATTGAGATTTCAATGTCGGCTAACTTTTCTAGGATGTTTCGTGCTGAATCAAAACGTCCCGTTATCGTATCGCCGGCAAATTTCTCACTAGTTCGAACGGCGTTTAAAGTAGCTTCTGGCATCGTATTCACAGTCTTATCGGCAACAAGTTCTAGTACATACATAGTTGGGTCATAAGCCGGATCTTTAACACCAGTAGATGCCCAGAGCGGGCGTTGAATCGATGCGCTTCTTCGTGCGAGCGACTGCCAACGCTTTGAACTTTGAACCTTTAAGAAGTGTTCATAAGCAAGGCGAGCATTTGCAAGAGCTGCCTGTCCACACAATCCCTCATTTGCAGTTCCCTTAAGCCGTGCATCAATCTCTGTATCGACTCGACTTACAAAGAATGATGCAACGGAATGAATTCCACTTATTGGAAGTGAGTTAGTTGCTCGCTCTTCTAAACCTTTAAGAAATGCTTCAAGGACTGCTTCATAGCGTTTTACCGAGAAGATGATTGTTACATTTACGCTGATTCCATCTGCGATAAGTCTTGTTATCGCCGGCAACCCCTCGAGCGTTGCTGGAACTTTAATCAATACATTGGGCGATCCGACTAATTCCCATAGCGCGCGTGCTTGGGTGATTGTTCCTTCAGTATCGCGGGCCAACCGCGGGTCTACCTCGATACTTACTCGACCATCAACGCCGCCAGTTCGCTCAAAGGTTGGCATAAATGACTCGCATGCAGCTCTGACATCAGAGGTTGTTAGCGCAGTAATTACCTCTTCGGCATCTCTGCCTTCCCGGTAAAGCGAGGCAATATCTTCTTTATATAGATCTGAACCAGCAATTGAGGCGGAGAAAATAGCGGGATTTGTGGTTACGCCAACAACGCTGTCCTGGGCAATCAAATCGGGCAGGTAAGTAGCTTTTCCGCCTTTTCTCATCCGCTCTCTAGATAGATCATCGAGCCAGACGGAGACACCGGCTTGAGAAACTTGAGAAAGGCTCATTACTTTACTTTCGCAAGAGTGCGACGAGCTGCAGCAATCACATTCTCAACGGTGAAACCAAATTCCTTAAACAAAGTGGTGTGGGCAGCTGAAGCGCCAAAGTGTTCAAGTGAGATGATCTCACCGGCATCACCAACAAACTCACGCCAACCTTGGGCAATTCCAGCTTCAATACTTACCCGCGCCTTAACATCTGACGGAAGAAGTTGATTCCGATAACTCTCTGGCTGCTCCTTAAACCACTCGAGACACGGCGCGCTAATTACGCGAACCTTTACTCCTTCGCTCTCAAGTTGCGCGGCTGATTCAATCGCAAGGCTCAATTCAGATCCGGTCGCAATAATTAACAGTTCAGGATTTGCAACTTCATTTATTGCATAAGCGCCTTTAATTACATCCGAGGCGCTCTTAAACTTACTTCGATCGATAACAGGCAAGTTCTGACGCGAGAGCAATAAACCGCAAGGGCGCCCCCTTCGGATTACCTCCCGCCAAGCGATAGCAACTTCATTTGCATCAGCTGGTCGAATCACATCAAAATTGGGGATCGCTCTAAGAGCTGCTGCATGCTCAACTGGTTGGTGGGTAGGGCCATCTTCACCTAAACCAATCGAATCATGGGTCCAGATATAGGTAACTGGAAGGTTCATTAGCGCAGAGAGTCGGACTGCGCCGCGCATGTAATCGCTAAAGACTAAGAAAGTTCCGGCGTATGGACGAAGTCCGCCATGTAGCGCCATTCCATTAAGGATTGCGCCCATCGCATGCTCGCGGATACCGAAGAAAATATTGCGCCCATATGGTGAGGCGCCCTTTAGGACAGATGTAGCAGGCAGAAATGCACCTCCGCCTTCAACCATGGTGTTGTTACTTTCAGCTAGATCTGCCGAGCCACCAACCAATTCAGGAAGGGCTTGCGCCAGGTGATTTATCAGTTCACCAGAAGCCTTGCGGGTAGCGATCTCTTTTCCGGAAGCGAAGCTAGGAATCCCTTTATCCCAATCCGCGGGTAGCTTCCCAGATTCCAACCGCTCTAAGAGCAGAGCTGCTTCGGGATTTGCCGAGCACCAGGTTGCGAACTGGGCATCCCAATTTGTGTGCAAATCCGAGGCTCGCTTAAGAAGTGATTCAACATGCGTCTTCACTTCACTTGGATAATAAAAATCTTCTGCTGGTAAACCAAGTCCTACCTTGGTTGCACTAACTTCATCTTTGCCCAGGGCAGATCCATGTGACTTTGCCGTATTACGTGCATTAGGGGCGGGCCAAGCAATCACTGTTTTGAGGCGAATGAGAGTTGGCTTCTTATTCTCATCTACGGCGCTAACCATCGCAGATTCAAGAGCTGCGCGATCAACATCGCCATTACTTAATGCAGCGACTTCAATTACATTCCAACCGTAAGCTCGATAGCGAGCGCTCACATCTTCGGTAAAAGTATGGTGGGTATCGCCATCAATAGAGATTCGATTATCGTCATAGATAACTTTTAACGCGCCGAGCTCTTGCGTTCCGGCAAGTGAAGAGGCTTCGGCGCTAACGCCCTCTTGTAAATCGCCATCGCTACAAATCACCCAGATGTTATGGTCAAAAATACTTTCGCCAATGGGCGCATTTGGATCAAGCAGGCCGCGTTTATAGCGCGCCGCCATCGCCATGCCAACGGCGTTAGCAACTCCTTGGCCAAGCGGTCCAGTCGTTGTCTCAACTCCGGCGGTGTGGCCATATTCAGGATGTCCTGGAGTTAGAGAGCCCCAAGTTCTAAATGATTTCAAATCTTCAATCGACAGCCCATACCCGCTAAAGAGAAGTTGTATATAAAGCGTTAATGAGGAGTGGCCACAAGAAAGTACAAAGCGATCGCGTGCGACCCACTTTGGATCTCGCGGATCGTGCCGGAGAAATCTTTGGAAGAGGGTGTAGGCAACTGGGGCGAGTGACATTGCCGTTCCGGGATGGCCATTTCCGACTTTCTGTACTGAATCCATCGCAAGCGCCCTCGCGACTGCAACAGCCCGATCATCTAATTGGCTCCAAGGTGCGCGGTCAGGTTTCTTCATGGCCGGGAAAGAACGCTACCTTTGATTGTTAGGTTCCATATGGATAGCCACACAAGAACCGCCCCCAAGATATGAAAAGCTACTAGAGCGATGGGTAGCCCCGTGAAATATTGGGTATAGCCAATCGCGCCTTGTGCAAGGCAGATTAAGAGGAAATTCCGGGCGTTCTTACCCCAGCCATGGCGAACAGATTCTGGCTCGGCCAACCGGATTGCAATGAGTAGCGCAACGGTCACGCCAATTAGCGCGATAACAAGATCAGCATGTATCCATGACATGGTTTTTGGATCCAAGTTAAAGCGCTCGGCTAATTCATCGCCGGCATGCGGACCGCTACCAGTAACAATTGTTCCTACAAATATAACGAGAATCGAGAGAGCGAGGGCAATTCGAGCTAACCTCTTTGTAATTGTATTGAGCGAAATCCCAGTAGGAATCTTTCCATGCGCCCGCTGTCGAAGTGAGAGCGCGGCCGCAATTAAAACAATCGAGAGTAGAAAATGTGCTGCAACTGTTGCAGGGTTTAAACCAGTAAGAACTGTAATGCCGCCCAAAACACCTTGGGCCAAGATTCCAACGATCTGAACTGCACCGAGAAAACGTAAGCCTTTTCGCCTTCCTCGAATGATTGCGGCAAAGAGCGCAATTGCATTTAAAAGCAGAATGAAAGTAAGTAAACGATTTCCAAATTCAATCCAGGCATGAAGAGGTGATTCTGGTTGTGCGGGCGTTGGGGTAAAAGATCCGGGTGTGCACTCTGGCCAAGTCGAACAACCCAGCCCAGAACCGGTAAGTCGTACCGAGGCGCCTGTTATGACAATCGCAGATTGAGTGAAGACCATAAGCGAGGAGAGTCTCTGTAAGGCTCTAGCGCTGCGAAGCATGGGCTGAGCCTACTTTTCAAGGTATCTCGGGGCGGTCTGCCCAATTGGCAGAGGGAGATGAATTACGCAACAATATCGTTGTGAAAACCGACCTCCAGTCCCCAGACCTTCGCACCCGCGATCTGGTCGCTCGGGCGATCTTGGAATCCGGTCCCTCTACCGCGGGAGCGCTCGCCCTTCGGTTAAAGCTCACTCCCGCAGGTATCCGTCGCCACCTAGATTCGCTTATTGAAGATGGAATCTTGGAAGAGCGCGATCCTCATTCAAGAAGTGCTCGAACACGCGGTCGCCCTTCGAAGGTTTTTGTAATGAGCGATAGAGGCAGAGAGCAATTTGAACATTCTTATGATGACTTGGCGGTCTCAGCCTTGAAATACATCGCCGCACAAGGGGGAGAACACCTCATAACTGGTTTTGCTAAACAGCGAGCCGATGAAATAGCGCGAAAATCTGAGCAATTCATTAGCGATGCGAAAGATAAGGCCAAATCGCTGGCAAAGTTTTTAACTAACGAAGGCTATGCCGCAAGCACTCATGCCCAAGGTATCGGTGTTGAGTTGTGTCAACACCATTGTCCAATTGCCCATGTGGCTGCAGAGTTTCCGCAACTCTGTGAAGAGGAGACTAAAGCCTTTGCACAAGTTCTTGGCAGCCATGTCCAACGCCTTGCCACAATCGCAGATGGCGACGGTGTCTGCACAACCTTCATCCCCAAAGCAGCGCTAGCTGGATCGAGTAATTCTTCCCGTTCTATCAGAGCAGTAATCAAAGAGAGGGCAAAGCGCAAATGAGCCAGACAACCCACCCAGAACTTGAGGGCCTTGGCAAATATCAATATGGCTGGTCCGATAAGGATGATGCCGGCGCCACAAGTAAACGCGGTCTTAATGAAGATGTTGTTCGCGACATCTCATCTAAGAAGAGCGAACCAGAATGGATGCTAGAGCTTCGTCTAAAAGGTCTCTCGCTCTTTGATAAGAAGCCGCTACCCGCATGGGGCTCAGATCTAAGCACTATCGATTTTGACAACATTAAGTACTTTGTTCGTTCCACCGAGAAGCAGGCGAAATCTTGGGAAGATCTACCTGAGGATATTAAGAACACTTACGACAAATTGGGTATCCCGGATGCCGAGCGCCAAAGACTGGTAGCAGGCGTTGCCGCTCAATATGAGTCTGAAGTTGTTTATCACTCAATTCGCGAAGATCTTGAGCAACAAGGAGTCATCTTCGTTGATACTGACTCGGGTCTTAAAGAGTATGAAGCGCTCTTCAAAGAGTACTTCGGCACCGTTATCCCTGTTGGTGATAACAAGTTTGCGGCGCTAAATACCGCAGTCTGGTCGGGCGGTTCCTTTATCTATGTCCCAAAGGGCGTTCATGTCGAGATTCCACTCCAGGCATATTTCCGAATCAACACTGAGAACATGGGTCAGTTTGAGCGAACTCTCATCATCGCTGATGAAGGTTCTTATGTTCATTATGTTGAGGGATGTACAGCGCCGATTTATTCATCGGATTCACTGCATTCAGCTGTTGTAGAAATTATCGTCAAGAAGAATGCTCGCGTCCGTTATACAACAATCCAGAACTGGTCGAACAATGTCTATAACCTCGTTACGAAGCGCGCTACTTGCGCCGAAGGTGCGACTATGGAATGGATTGATGGCAATATCGGCTCAAAAGTAACTATGAAATACCCAGCCGTATTTATGATGGGGCCGCATGCTAAAGGCGAGACGCTTTCAATCGCTTTTGCAGGTGAAGGTCAACATCAAGATGCCGGAGCAAAGATGGTGCACGCAGCTCCATTTACCTCTTCAACCATCGTTTCAAAATCTGTCGCTCGCGGTGGCGGGCGAGTTTCCTATCGCGGTTTGGTACAAATTCAAGAAGGTGCCCATCACTCAAAGAGCACTGTTAAGTGCGATGCGCTCCTTGTCGACACCATCTCGCGCTCGGATACCTACCCATATGTAGATGTTCGCGAAGATGATGTCTCGATGGGCCATGAGGCAACGGTCTCTAAGGTAAGTGATGATCAACTCTTCTATCTGATGTCACGCGGTCTATCTGAGGATGAAGCGATGGCGATGATCGTTCGTGGTTTTATCGAGCCAATTGCCCGTGAACTCCCCATGGAATACGCGTTAGAGCTAAATCGCCTAATCGAACTCCAGATGGAGGGCGCGGTCGGCTAATGAGCGCACTTCCAACAAATTACCTGACTCCAACCGGGCGCGAAGAGACTTGGCGTTTTACCCCCTTAAAGCGGATTGCTGGTCTGCATGATCCGGCAACATCAGTTGCCGATCGGATCTCAATCTCGCTTGTTGGCGCTAACCGGCCGGGCTTCAAAGTTGAAACTTCTCCAGCAAATGAATTGCCGCCCAAGTCTGCAACTGATGATGCAGTCACTCAGCGCATTCGAGCGAGTGTCTCCAAGGTCACGCATCTTGTAATCGAAAAAGAATCAGTTATTCAAGAGCCGATCTTTCTAAAGCGCTCTGCCGGAAGTGAGAAAGAGTTCTCCAGAACTGTCATCACCGCCGGCGCGCATAGCAAAGCTACGGTCGTTGTAGAGAATGAAGGTTCGGCCACTATCGGCGAAGAAATCGAGATTCGCGTTGACTCAGGTGCAAACCTAACTTTCATTTCACTACAAGAGTGGAGTGCAAATAGCGTTCACCTCGGCCGCCACCATGCAATTGTTGGCAGAGATGCAAGCTTTAATTCCATAACCATCACAGTCGGTGGCTCCTTAGTTCGACTGCTTCCAACTGTTGAATACTCCGATCAAGGCGGTAGCGCCGAGCTCTTAGGTCTTTATTTTGCGACTGGTGGTCAACATCTTGAGCATCGCGTTCATGTTGAACATGGAATCCCAAATGGAAAATCTCGCGTCACCTACAAGGGAATTCTTGCCGGCGCCGAGGCTCGAACCATATGGATTGGCGATGTGTTTATCCGCGGAAATGCTGAAGGCACAGATACTTATGAGCTAAATAAGAATCTACTTCTCACTGATGGCGCACGGGCCGATTCGGTTCCGAATCTAGAGATTGAGACTGGCCAGATCGTAGGCGCCGGCCATGCAAGTACTACGGGGCGCTTTGATGATGAGCAACTTTTCTATCTGATGTCGCGTGGAATTGCGATGGCAGATGCACGAAGACTTGTAATCCGCGGTTTCTTTGGCGAGATTGTCAGCAAGATCGGCATTGAGAGCGTTGAAGAGCGATTGATGACCCGGATCGATAACCAATTAGCCAAGGTCGGTGAGTGATGACAACTTCACTTAAGTTCTCTGATTTAACTACCGGCAAGCCGCAAAAAGTAACGTTGGGCGACAAGGATATCTGCGTCGTTCGAGTCAATGAAGAAGTCTTTGCGGTCGCTGATATCTGCTCGCATGCCGAGGCCTCACTCTCTGAGGGCGAGGTAAGTGGCGAGAAGATTGAGTGCTGGTTGCATGGCGCTGAGTTCAATCTGCGCACAGGTGAAGCTATAACTCCACCAGCAACTGAGTCGCTAGAAGTTTATGAAGTAAAGCGGGACGGAGACTCCGTCACGATTCAAGAGCGCAGACGGTAGGAGCGAAAATGTCGAAGCTAGTAATTAAGAATCTCCATGTTGGAGTAGAGACAGAATCGGGCATTACCGAGATCTTGCGCGGTGTTGATTTAACTATTAACTCTGGTGAGGTTCACGCAATTATGGGACCAAACGGTTCCGGTAAATCAACTCTTGCCTACTCAATCGCCGGTCATCCTAAGTACACAATCACTAGCGGTTCGGTAACGCTAGATGGCGCTGATGTACTGGAAATGAGCGTTGACGAACGAGCAAAGGCTGGTCTCTTTCTTGCGATGCAATATCCAGTAGAAGTCCCTGGAGTATCTGTTGCAAACTTCCTTCGCACTGCAGCAACTGCGCTGCGCGGTGAAGCTCCAAAAGTCCGTACCTGGGTTGGAGAAGTAAAAGATGCAATGAGCAAACTTGCGATGGACCCAGCATTCTCGGAGCGAAGCGTTAATGAAGGTTTCTCAGGTGGCGAGAAGAAGCGCCACGAAATCTTGCAGATGGAGTTACTCAAACCAAAGATCGCAATCCTTGATGAGACCGACTCTGGCCTTGATGTCGATGCGTTAAGAATTGTCTCTGAGGGAGTTAATCGCGTGAAGGCCGAACAGAACCTTGGCATCATGCTAATTACTCACTACACCCGAATCCTTCGTTACATAAAGCCTGACTTCGTCCATGTCTTTGCCGGCGGAAAGATTGTTGAAGAGGGAGGACCAGAACTTGCAGATCGTTTGGAAGAGAAGGGGTACGCAGAGTACGTAAAGGCATAATGAATAGCGCTATAAATGTAGAGAAGATAAAGTCAGAGTTTCCCATTTTCTCGCGGCTTATCCGCGGAGATCAACCTCTGATTTACCTTGATAGCGCTGCTACCTCTCAAAAACCGCTAGTAGTTCTAGATGCCGAGCGCAATTTTTATACCAAACATAACGCCGCAGCTCACCGAGGTGCGCACCAACTAGCTGAAGAGGCAACCGAACTCTTCGAAGGTGCAAGATCTAAGGTTGCACGTTTCTTAAATGCTAAAAGCGAGAACGAAATAATCTTCACAAAGTCTGCAACAGAAAGCATAAATCTTCTCGCTTACTCACTGGGAAATGCGAGACCTGGGTCGAAGTTTCACATTGAAAAAGGTGATCGAATTGTTGTTTCAGAAATGGAGCATCACGCAAACCTCATTCCATGGCAGGAGCTCGCTGCTCGAACCGGCGCTGAGTTGAAGTGGTTAGGTGTTACCGACGAAGGCAGGTTGGCTCTATCAAACCTCGAAGAGATAATCGATAAGCGAACGAAAGTTGTAGCGCTCACTCACCAATCAAATGTCTTAGGAACAATAAATGATTTCAATGGGGCGCTTTCTCAAGTAAAGAATCGGATTAAAGAGGTAGGGGCGCTCTTCCTTGTAGATGCCTGCCAATCCGTTCCTCACCTTAAAGTTGATGTACAAGCGTTGGGTGCCGATTTCCTAACTTTCTCCGGCCATAAAGCAGTTGGTCCAACGGGAGTCGGGGTTCTTTGGGGAAGAAATGAATTGCTAGATGAGCTGCCTCCATTTCTTACCGGTGGTTCCATGATCGAAAACGTAACTATGGAGAGCGCGACTTATCTTCCGGCACCAAAGCGATTTGAAGCTGGAGTTCCTAATATGGCGCAAGCAGTCGGGCTCGGAGCCGCTGTTGATTACTTAGAGAAGATTTCACTAGATGAGATACATCAACATGAACTTTCGCTTACCAAAAGAGCTATCGAAGGCTTAAAGCAAATCCCGGGGCTATCGATTATTGGACCAGAAGATTTAGTAGATCGGGGAGCGGTCGTTTCTTTCGCCGTTGCGGGAGTGCATCCTCATGATCTCGGTCAAGCTTTAGATCAATATGGAATCGCGGTGCGGACCGGACATCATTGCGCCTGGCCACTCATGCGCCGTTACAAAGTAGTTGCAACTACTCGTGCCTCGTTTTATCTATACAACAGTGAAAGTGATGTTGATGCGCTCATCGAAGGCGTTGCACGCGCTCGAAAATACTTCGTGGAGCGTTAGATGGATTTAGATTCGCTCTATCAGGAAGTAATTCTTGATCACTACAAACGCCCCTTAAATAAAAAACTTGAACCAAACCCCACCGTCCAGGTGCATCATGTAAATACGAGCTGCGGCGATGAAGTTACTTTAAATCTACATACAGATGGCAGAGTCGTTGCGAAGATATCTTGGGAGGGCGTTGGTTGTTCGATCTCGCAAGCAAGTCACTCTGTGATGTCAGATTTGTTAAAGGGCAAGAGCGTGGAAGAGGCGCTAGGCCTAGTTGATGAGTTCCAGAAGATGCTACAGAGCAAGGGAATTGATGCTGGAAATGAGGAGCACCTACAAGATGGCGTAGCCTTTGCTGGAGTCGCAAAGTTCCCGGCTCGGGTAAAATGCGCACTACTTGGTTGGATGGCATTTAAAGATGCTTTACAACAATCGATTGCAAAGAAGAGATAGCAGAAGGGCATGAGTCTATGAGTGAAAAGGCCGCGGTAGCTGATGTCACCGAAGCGATGAAGGATGTTATCGATCCTGAGCTAGGAATAAATGTCGTTGACCTTGGTCTTATCTACGATGTAACGGTTGATGAATCAAATGTTGCGGTTCTTGATATGACACTCACCTCAGCTGCTTGCCCACTTCAAGATGTGATTGAAGATCAGACTCGCTCAGTCCTTCAAGATTTAGTTTCAGATGTACGGATTAATTGGGTTTGGATGCCACCTTGGGGACCCAACAAAATTACTGATGATGGACGGGAACAGCTAAGAGCTATCGGCTTTACGGTCTAAAGATGTCCCAACATGCGATGTGGATGTCATTCCGCTCGCTAACCGCAGATTCTTCAGTCAAAGACCAGAAACTCAAATCTGGAACGGTTAAGCGAATTGCTTCTTATGCGGTTGCCTATAAGAGCGCGCTAATTTTCTTCTTAATAACTGTAGTTATAGATGCCGTACTTGTAATCACTTCGCCACTTCTACTAAAGCGATTGATTGACGATGGCGTGATTCCGGGAAATCCTGGACTCGTCACTCAGCTCGCACTTTTGGTTGGATTAATTGCGCTCCTCGATGCTCTTTTCAGCATGATTGGCAGATGGTTCTCAGCGCGAATCGGCGAGAACTTGATCTTTGATCTACGTACCCAAGTCTTTAGCCATGTGCAACGCCAATCCATCGCCTTCTTCACTCGTACTCAAACCGGAGCCTTAATTTCACGAATCAATTCAGATGTCATGGGTGCCCAACAAGCCTTCACCACGACACTTGCTGGTTTGGTGAGCAATGTTCTTACTCTCATCCTCGTAATAGGAGCGCTCCTAACTCTCTCTTGGAAGATAACTCTCTTAGCTTTGGGGCTCTTGCCACTTTTTCTCTTCCCAACGAAGTGGGTGGGGCGAAAGCTCCAGGGTCTGACCCGAGAATCGTTTAATTTGAACGCTGAGATGTCAGCGACAATGACCGAGCGTTTTAACGTCTCCGGTGCGCTTTTGGTCTCACTCTATGGAGATCAAGGAACCGAGCGCGAGTACTTTTCATCGAGAGCTAGAAAAGTGGCAAATATCGGAGTCTCAATCGCACTTCTTCAAAGAATGTTCTTTATCGCCCTTACCTCAATTGCCTCAATCGCAACAGCTTTTGCATATGGCGTCGGCGGTCATTACGCCATCAATAAAGAGATAACGCTCGGCACCTTGCTAGCAATCACAACCCTTTTGGTAAGGCTTTATGGGCCATTAACTGCACTTTCAAATGTGCGGGTTGATGTAATGACTGCTTTAGTCTCATTTGAAAGAGTTTTCGAAGTTCTTGACTTAATCCCGATGGTTAGAGACAAAGAGAGTGCAAAAAAGATTGCTGATGGTCCATTAAGCATTGAATTTAATCAGGTTAAATTCTCTTATCCACGCGCAGAAGAGATTTCACTCGCATCACTTGAATCCGTTGCTAAACCAGAAGTTATTGAGAGCGGAGAAATACTCTCTGAAGTCTCCTTTACCGCTCCTGCTGGTTCGTTAACTGCGCTAGTTGGACCATCCGGTGCTGGCAAAACAACAATAAGTTCACTTCTTCCGCGCCTTTACGATGTGACCTCAGGCGCGATAAAAATCAATGGCGAAGATATCCGCGATTTGAAACTCGCAACGTTGCGCGATGCAATAGGAGTTGTCACCCAGGATGCACATATGTTCCACGATTCAATTGCTGCAAATCTTCGCTATGCCAAGAGCGATGCGAGCGAGGCCGAGATGGAGAGCGCCTGTAAGTCTGCCCAGATTTGGGATTTGATCGCATCACTTCCAAATGGCTTTGATACCGTCGTTGGCGAAAGAGGACATCGATTATCTGGGGGAGAGAAGCAGCGCCTTGCTATTGCGCGATTACTTCTCAAGGCGCCTCGCATAGTCATTCTTGATGAGGCAACAGCGCATTTAGATTCGGAGAATGAAGCGCTAGTACAAGAAGCGTTAGCAACAGCGCTTGAGGATCGCACGAGCATTGTCATCGCCCATCGCCTATCAACTGTCCGGCGCGCCGATCAGATTCTTGTTCTTGAATCGGGGCGAGTTAAGGAACGCGGTAAGCATGATGAATTGATTGCAAAGAATGGGCTTTATGCCGATCTTTACAATCGTCAAGCTTTCTCTGCTTGAACCTTTCGCTCTTCCCTAACTACTAGGTATAAACCAAAGAGCACCATCCCAGCGAAAAGCACCCACTGCACGCTATAGGCCAGATGAGGCCCATCGCTGAGTTCTGGAAGCATGGTTGGAACATCCGGATTTAGAGCAGTGCGATTTGCGGAGATGAGATCAAAATAAACCGGCTCTGAAGTGAGCGAATTTTCCTCATCCCATCTCGCAAGTTTTGAACTCCCGTTATTACCCGGTACCGCAAATACAGTTCCAGAGATCTGGGATTCGATATCGGCAACTCGGACGCGAGCCGTTATTACAACCTCTTGGGAATCTACGGGTTTAACGTTCGGCGGAGTCTGTGCATCCGGTCCAGCGATAACCCAACCTCGATCTATCCAATACCGTTTTCCACTACTGCTTTCAAAGAGAGTAACTACTCCGAAACCATATTGACCTTCGTGATAACGATTTCGAACCAGAATTTCTTTATCGGGCATAAAGCGCCCCTTGATTTGAATAGTTCGCCATGCAACTTCATCCGGGCTTACCAATGAGAGTTCGTTTATTACCGGCTTTTTTATGTTCTCGTGAATCAATTCATTCTTACTGTGGCGAACTTCGTGCCGGTCATATTGCCATCTAGCACCTTGAAGGCAGAGCGCGAAGAAAATTAGAGCTAGAAGAGTTGCTCCAAATATTCGTTTCATCTACCAATCTCACGATTTCGAGAACGAAGCAATTTTGCTTCTCCTCTAATCGTCTCACGACCGGCATTTGCAACAATCACAGATATATAGGGCAAGGTCACAGCGCCAACCAAGAAGAACCACCTATAAGGGCTTGGGGTAAATACGGCCAAAAGGAAACAGAGAGTTCGAACCATCATCGAATAGAAGTATTTACGTTGGCGGGCGGGGATATCTTCCGAGAGTGCAGATTGGGCCTCAGTGATGTTATGAATCTCTTCTTCGCCCCGTTTCATGCGCTAACGCTAGATGTGAATCAATCTAACCGCACCCCGATTTGGCCTCATCGCCACCCCCGGGTACCCTTCGGCTAGATATCCGGCCAGAGCGCTGGATTTCAAGATGAAGTGGAGCTAGCCGCTCCCACCTCCTCACATTTAAGTGGGCTGGTCAAGGTTTACTGGGTTCATCTCCCGTCTCCGAGCGGCGCTTTCTCTTCAATCTTCAAACTTGAAAGGAAGAGTTATCAGCACCACAGAACCAAGAATCAACGATCGTATTCGCGTTCCTGAGGTTCGTCTGATTGGTGCAGCTGGAGAGCAAGTTGGAGTTGTCGCAATTGATGTGGCGCTTCGATTAGCCGAAGAAGCTGGTTTTGATCTCGTTGAGATCGCACCAGATGCTCAGCCACCAGTCTGCAAGATCATGGACTTTGGAAAGTACAAGTATGAGATCGCCCAGAAAGCTAGGGAAGCTCGCCAGAACCAGACCCATATTGTGGTCAAGGAGATCCGGTTGGGTTTGAAGATCGAAAACCATGATTACGAGACGAAGAAGAATCACATTGAGAAGTTTCTTCTCGGTGGCGACAAGGTGAGGGTGACTGTTCAATTCAAGGGACGAGAACAAACTCGTCCAGAGATCGGCTTTCGATTGTTGCAACGCCTCGCAGAGGATGTTGCAGGAACCGGATTTGTTGAATTCGCTCCAAAGCGAGAGGGCAGAAGCATGACGATGGTGCTCGGCCCACTTAAGAAGAAGAGCGAAGCAGTAGCCGAGGCAAAGCGTCGCGCAGCGGCGGTTAAGAACGAGCAGAAGTAAAGGAGCAAGACATGCCAAAGATGAAGACTCATAGTGGTGCGAAGAAGACTTTCCGCGTCACCGGATCCGGAAAGGTCATGCACGAGCGCGCCGGAAAGCGCCACCTGCTCGAGCGCAAGTCATCGAGATTGACTCGTCGTCTCTCGAAGGATGCAACTGCAAATGACCGCAATACATTCTCAGCCAAGCGCCTGCTTGGAATGAAGTAAGGGGTGCGAAATGGCTAGAGTAAAACGCGGAGTACACGCGGCTAAGAAGCGCCGCACAGTATTAGAGCGCGCCAGCGGATATCGCGGTCAGCGTTCACGCCTATTCACAAAGGCGAAAGAGCAAGTCACCCACTCGATGATCTATGCCTTCAACGATCGCAAAGATAAGAAAGGTGATTTCCGCCAGCTTTGGATTACCCGAATCAATGCTGCAGCTCGTCAGAACGGAATCACTTATAACCGTCTTATCCAAGGTCTTAAGTCAGCCGGCATCGAAGTTGACCGCCGTCTGCTCTCAGATCTTGCGACAAATGATCCAAAAGCATTTGCCGCACTCGTTGAAGTCGCAAAGAAGCATGTAAAGGTCTCCTAAAAAATCCAATGATTACCAGCCTTCATTCGCCTCATGTCGAGGCGGTGAAGGCTCTTTTCGGTTCTAGGGGCGTAAAAGAGCGGCGCGAACGTTCCCAATTTGTAGTTGAAGGTCCGACAAATGTAAAAGCAGCGCTAGATTCAAAAAATGTAACTATCGAATCCATTTATTACACCCAAGGAAATCTTGAGCGACTTGGTTCATTTGTTCATGACAATCTAATCGAAGTCTCCGAGCAGGTAATGAAGGCAATGACCGATACCGTTACCCCGCAAGGTGTCCTCGCGCTCGCCAAATTACATCGGACATCCCTTAGTGATATTTCAAAAATTCCTGGCGCGAAGATTGCTTACTTCTGGCAGATTCAAGATCCAGGAAATGCTGGCACGGTAATTCGCGCTGCAGATGCATTTGGCTTTGATGCCGTGATCTTCTCCGATAACTCGGTCGACATCTATAGCCCGAAGGTAATTAGATCCACGGCCGGATCCATCTTTGAGATTAAAGTCGTTGAAGAAGTTTCTACCTCAGATATCAAATCTTTCTCCGAATCAATAAACGCCTCAATCTTTACAACCAAAGCAGATGGCGATGAGATCCTCCAAAGAGCAGCTAAATCGGCGTCAGGAAAGCCCTCAATCTGGGTCTTTGGAAATGAAGCACGCGGCTTGCCGAATGATGTAGAGAAAGTTCTTGGCGCATCTACCGTTTCAATCCCGATGAGTGGAAAAGCAGAGAGCTTGAATTTGGCGACCGCTGCCTCAGTAGTCATGTATGCGGTATCAAACGCTGATAAATAACCGCTCTTTCGCAGGCTTAATTAGTAGAATTCACAGGTGTCATCCGCCCCAATAAGTATTGAGCCGGCCGAAATTGAGGCTATAAAGGCGCAAGCCCTCAAAGCTATTTCGGAAGCTAAGAATTTGGATGAGTTAAAAGAGATAAAGATTGCACATGTAGGTGATAGATCGCCGATTGCGAAGGCAAATCAGAGTTTGGGCCAGGTATCGATGGAGCAGCGAGCCACGACCGGAAAGTTAATCGGCACCGCCCGCGCCAACATCAACCAGGCGTTCGATGACCGCGAACGTGACTTGATTCTTGCTCGAGATACAAAGGCGCTGGTCGAGGAAAAAGTAGATGTCACGCTGCCGGTAAATCGCAGACACAAGGGAGCGCTACATCCACTTACATCCTTGCGCCATGAGATTGAAGATTTATTTGTAGGACTTGGTTATCAGGTTGCTGAAGGACCTGAACTTGAATCTAGTTGGTTGAATTTCGATGCGCTAAATATTCCACAAGATCATCCGGCAAGGTCAATGCAGGACACATTCTTTATCGAACCCTTAGATGCCGGTTTAGTTCTTAGAACTCACACTTCGCCGGTCCAAGTTCGCACAATGTTAGAGAATGAACCTCCAATTTACGTGATCTGCCCCGGTCGCACTTACCGTTCTGATGAGCTCGATGCCACGCACACTCCTGTCTTCAACCAAGTTGAAGGTCTAGTGATTGATAAGGGAATCACTATGGCTGATCTAAAGGGCACTCTTGATCTCTTTGCCGCTCGAATATTTGGTCCTGATGTCACGACGAGAATTCGCCCTTCATTCTTTCCCTTTACCGAGCCAAGTGCAGAAGTCGATTTCTTCTATAACGGCCGTTGGGTTGAATGGGGCGGTTGTGGAATGGTCAACCATAAAGTTCTAGAGGCGTGCGGCATTGATTCAAAAATCTATACGGGATTTGCATTTGGTATGGGGTTAGAGCGAACTCTTATGGTGCGCAATGGAATTACCGATATGCATGACATCGTTGAGGGAGATCTTCGTTTCTCTAGACAATTTGGAACCGGAACGCGATGAAACTTCCACTTTCCTGGCTCGCAGAATTCATCACCTTTCCAAAGGGATTTAAGGTCGAGAGCGCTGTCGCAGCATTTGTAAAAGTAGGCTTTGAAGTTGAAGAAGTAATTAACCCAGCAGAGAAGATTAAGGGCCCGCTCAAAGTTGGGACGGTGCAGTCAATTGAAGAGCTAACTGGACTTCGCAAACCCATCAGATATGTGGGCCTAGATCTTGGAGAAAAAGAGACCCGCTTTGTTATTTGTGGCGCAAGCAATTTCAGCGTAGGAGATCAGGTTGTTGTAGCGCTACCCGGGGCAGTTCTCCCAGGGGACTTTGCGATTTCAGCTCGCGAAACTTATGGCCGAGTGAGCAACGGAATGATTTGTTCGAGCCGAGAATTGGGCCTTGGTGAGGATCACAGCGGCATCATCGTTCTAGGTAGCAAGTTTAAGGTTGGAAGCGATGCGCTAGAAGCTTTAGCTGCAAACGATCCGATCATCGATATCGCCGTGAACCCTGATCGCGGTTATGCGATGTCAGTACATGGAGCAGCTCGCGAACTTGCCATGGCGCTGGGCTTGTCCTTTAAGGATGTTGATCGCAAGACTCTTTTTGCAAAGTTAGTTAAGTCAAAGAAGAGCGGAAAAATTACTGTAGCTGAGATTAAGGATAAGGATGGCGCGAGCTTAATCTTCTTGCGCTCATTGAGTGGACTTAATCCAAGCGCATTAACCCCGAGTTGGATGTCACGCCGACTTTCTCAGGCCGGCATGCGCCCCATCTCTCTTGCTGTTGATATTACAAATTATGTGATGCTCGAACTTGGGCAACCACTACATGCTTTCGATGCCGAGAAGATTGAAGGAAAGTTAAAAGTTCAACGAGCAGGTAAATTCAAGAGTTTGAAAACTCTTGACAATCAAGAGCGAAAATTAAGCGCAGAGGATCTCTTGATCGCCGATGAAAAGAAACCGCTCGCTCTCGCGGGGACGATGGGCGGTCTTGATAGTGAGGTATCTGAAAGCACTTCTCGAATCGCGCTAGAAGCAGCCCACTTCAATCCCGTTGCAATCGCACAGAATTCACGGCGCCACATTCTCTCCTCGGAGGCTTCTCGTCGATTTGAAAGAGGGGTTGATCCAACTCTTGCCGAACTCGCATCAGCTCGAGCCGCGCTTTTACTTATTGAATTTGGGGGAGCGAAATATCACGGGACGTCGGCGAAAGGTTTAGCTCCAAAGCCAACTATCTCGACTATTTCACCCGATGAAATCTCCGCACTTATTGGAACGACCTATTCTCCTACGGAGATCACGAAAGCTCTCACCGCAGTTGGCTGCAAGATCGTAAAGAGTGGAAAGAAGTGGAAGATAACTTCACCTTCGTGGCGACGCGACTTGCTTCATATCTCTGATTTTGCTGAAGAAGTTGCCCGCTTCTATGGATACGAGCGGATTCCTTCGACATTGCCTTTGGTAAAGATTCCAAAGTCAGGCAAAACGGGACTAACGCCGCTACAAATTCGTCGTCGGTCACTCTCCTTAGCTTTGGCATTTAAGGGCTTCACCGAAGTTCATAACTATCCTTTTGTAAACCAGACCCAGATGGAGCTATTCGGATTCACCGGCGATCGGGCCAAGACATTTAAGATTGCAAATCCAATCTCAGATCAAAGCCCACTCCTTCGCACCCATCTCTCTCCAGGTTTACTAGAGACAGCAGCGCGAAATTTTGCACGGGGCGCAAAATCTGTCGCTCTCTTCGAAAGCGGTTTAATTTTTAGAGATATAAAGAAATTAGAAAAAGCTACCAACCTCTCAACTTCCAAGCGCCCGTCTGCAGCACAAGTTAAAGAGCTTTACGCGAGCGTGCCCTTCCAATCACTTCATATTGGTGGCGTTATTGCCGGGGAGGCCGAGCTTTTCGGTTGGTGGGGTAAGGGTCGAAGCGCTGATTGGCAGGATGCTGTTGCAATCACGACTGAATTGCTAGAAGAGATAACTGGGGGATTTGAAATTAGTTCAGTTGAACTTGCTCCTTGGCATCCGGGCAGGTGTGCCGAGTTTCAGGTTGATGGAAAACCAATAGCTCATGCCGGAGAGATTCATCCTCGGATAACTGCAGCGCTGGGCCTCCCAGAGCGCACCGTATTTTTCGCACTTGTCTTAGATGCGATACCAGTTAGACAACCGATCGTTAGCAGAGCCGTAATACCGATGCCGGCTGCAATTCAAGATATTTCGATGTTTGTGGATGAGAGCATCTCGGCCGCTAAAGTCGCGCAATCTTTACGACTAGGCGCCGGAGAATTGTTGGAGAGTGTGGCTCTCTTTGATCGATTCCAGAAGAGCGGCGAAAAGCAGGTCTCACTCGCCTTCACTCTTACCTTCCGAGCGCCGGATCGAACGCTAACCGGAGATGAAGTTTCTGCCTTACGTGAGCGAGCCGGCGCAAGGGCAGCAAAAGAATGCGGAGCGCAAATCCGTAGTTAGCGCATAAATAAACATAGAATTGCATATTTATACATTCACGGTTATCCTAGCCCCATGCGGGTTGGAATCGTTGGGGCAAGCGGCTATGCCGGCGGGGAGCTACTGCGTCTACTTTCAGATCACCCTAAGTTTGAGCCTTCCTATATTGCGGCGGGTTCAAATGCGGGCGAAGCAATCACCTCAATTCACGCCCACTTAACCGATTACAGCGGTCAAACATTTTCTAAGACTTCACCTGATGAAATCAACAAATGCGATTTAGTTTTTCTTGCCCTGCCACATGGAGAATCTGCAGCGCTCGTTAACGGAATCGATGAAAAGGTAAAAGTTGTCGATTTGGGCGCTGACTTTCGTCTAAAGAGCCGTACTAGCTGGGAGAAATACTATGGAGGTAGCCATGCCGGTACCTGGGTTTATGGCCTTCCTGAATTACTAGGTCAGCGGATCAAAATTCAAAGCGCTTCAAGAGTTGCAAACCCGGGCTGCTATGCGACTTCGATCGCGTTAGCTGTTGCTCCAGCAGTAAAAGCAGGAGTCGTTGAAGCGACCGACATTGTTGTAGTTGCTGCTAGCGGCACTACCGGTGCTGGCAGAAGCGGCAAAGTGAATTTAAGCGCAAGTGAGGTAATGAATTCTCTGACCTCTTACAAATTTGGCGGAGTTCACCAACATACCCCTGAAATCGAAGAGAGCCTCAGTGCTATTTCTGGGGGAGAAGTAAAGATCTCATTCACGCCGATTTTGGCGCCTATGCCAAGGGGAATCTTGGCAACAGTCACGGCAAAGAGTTCAGCCCCAGAGGGGAAGCTACGCGAGCTATACGAGTCAGCATATAAAGATGAAAAATTTGTAAAACTCTTAACAAAAGGTAGCTTGCCTGAAACTTCATCGCTGATTGGTTCAAATGGTGTCCAGCTTCAAATTGCCCTCGACTCACATACTTCAAGGCTAGTTGCATCGGTAGCTATAGATAATTTAGGGAAAGGAGCGGCTGGTCAGGCGATACAAAACGCAAACCTGATGACTGGCCAAGAGGAAAACCTTGGGCTTTCGGCAATGGGGATCGGACAGTGAGTATCTGACAATGAATATCGAGCCCAATTCAACTAGAGCGCGATTGCCAAAAGGCTTTCGGGCAGCTGGAGTAGTCGCAGGATTGAAGAGCAGTGGCAAGAAAGATGTTGCCTTAATCGTGAATGAGGGCCCACAGAAATTTGGTTGCGCAGTCTTCACCACTAATCAAGTAGTGGCTGCGCCTGTGATTTGGTCGCGCCAGGTAGTGAAGGACAATCAAGTTCGAGCAGTGCTCTTAAACAGCGGTGGCGCAAATGCGTGCACTGGTCCGGATGGTTTCGCCGACACCCATGCAAGCGCTGAGAAGGTCGCGGCCTTGTTGGGCGACTCGGCGGGCGATATTGCAATCTGTTCAACTGGGCTAATTGGCACAAGGTTGCCGATGGAAAAATTAGTAGTCGGTATTGAAAACGCCTTTGCCCAACTACAGGGTCCAAAGATTGAAGATGCCGCAGAAGCGATAATGACTACCGACTCGATTCCCAAAATTTCACACTATGAGGGTTCCGGATTTGAGATTAGCGGAATCGCAAAAGGCGCAGGAATGTTGGCGCCAGCCCTTGCGACGATGCTCTCGGTTGTGATGACCGATGCGAAGGTAGATGCACGAAAAGCCGAGCTAATCTTTGAAGAAGTTTGTGAGATGACATTTAATCGAATTGATTCTGATGGCTGTACCTCCACAAACGACACCGTCCTCTTCATGGCCTCTGGAGCATCTGGATTCGAACCCACCGATGAGGAATTAAGAAGTGCGCTAACGAAAGTTTGCGAGAGCCTCGCCTATCAATTAATTGCCGATGCCGAAGGGCATTCAAAAATAATTTCCATAACAACAAAGAATGCAAAGAGTGAACGTGATGCCGTTGAAATCGGTCGTGCTTGTGCGAGAAATAACCTTCTAAAGTGCGGCTTGCATGGTGAGGATCCAAATTGGGGCAGGATTCTTGCTGCTCTTGGAACAACTAAGGCTGTGATTGATCCACAAAATATTGATGTCGAACTTAATGGCGTTCTACTCTGCAAGGCGAGCGCTCCAGGTGCTGACCGGGATTTAGTGGATATGAAGGGTGAGCGGATTGATATTGTGATTGATCTTCATGTGGGAACCGCCAGCGCAACGATTCTCACAAATGATCTAACAGCAGAATACGTCCACGAGAACTCGGCCTACTCGACATGATTGTAATTAAATTTGGTGGCCATGCCATGGATAGCGACCCCAAGTGGATGGGCGAGCTTGCTGCGCTCTGGAAGAGTGGGAAGAAATTTGTAGTGGTTCATGGCGGGGGACCACACATCGATGCTCAGTTGAAAGTAGAAAATATCGAAAGTGAATTTAAGGGCGGTTTTCGCATCACCACTCCCGCCGTTATGAAAGTGGTCGAATCAGTTCTGACGGGAACCGTTTTGCGCTCGGTCGTCCGCTCTTTATCTGCCGTTGGTTTGCCGGCGGTGGGAATCACAGGAAGTGATGCAAAGTTACTTGAAGTAAAACTAAAAGATGGCGGCGCACTTGGTCTTGTGGGTGAAGTAACGAAAGTCAATCCCGAGATTTTAAATTCGCTGATTGGATCTGGATTTCTACCTGTAGTGGCACCAGTCTCCAATGATTTAGAGGGCAAGGCCTTGAACGTCAACGCCGATTTGGCGGCGGGCGCGATTGCCGGAGCTTTAGGTGCAGATGAGATGCTCTTTATGACTGATGTACCTGGTATCTACAGAAATTGGCCAGACCGGGGCTCTCTGATAAATGAGATTTCGATTGCAGAACTATCGAAGCTGCAATTTGCAGATGGGATGGTTCCTAAAGTTTCTGCGACGATAAATGCCGTTAAGTCAGGGGCAAAATCTGTACGTGTGATTGATGGCAAGTCTTTAGAAGCTTTTCATGACGCGCTAGCTGGAAAGGGTGGAACATGGGTAAGAGCGTGAAGCAATCAAATGCCAGCGAAGCAAAGCGTTGGGATAACGCGATGCAGGCGAATTATGGAACGCCTTCTATCTCACTTGTTAAGGGGAAAGGTCTAGAAGTCGTAGATAGTGATGGCAAGAAATATTTAGATCTACTAGGTGGAATCGCTACGAATCTACTGGGACATAATCACCCCAAGATTGCTACGGCAATAACGAAGCAGGCGAAAGAGCTAAGCCATGTCTCTAACTTCTATAGTCATAATCAAGGTCTGGCGCTGGCCGAAAGGTTGATAGATATCTGCGGCGACAAGAGCGCGCGCGTCTTCTTTTGTAACTCTGGAGCGGAAGCCAATGAGGCCGCGCTCAAACTCTCACGTCTAACCGGTAGATCTCGAGTAGTTGCAACGCTGGGCGCCTTCCATGGGCGAACGATTGGAGCGCTCTCACTTACCGGACAACCTGCAAAACGCGATCCATTTAAGCCTCTAATTAAACGCATTGTGCATGTTCCTTACGGCGATGCCAAAGCACTTGCGCGCAAGGTAAATAGTCGAACCGCGATGGTGATTATCGAACCAATCATGGGCGAGGCCGGCGTTGTCATGCCACCTTCTGGATATTTGAAAGCAGCGCGCGAAATCTGCGATAAGACGGGGGCGCTACTAGTTCTTGATTGCGTTCAAACTGGGATGGGAAGAACGGGTACTTGGTTTGGTTTTGAACATGAGGGAATTACTCCGGATGTCATCACAATTGCTAAAGGCCTTGGTGGCGGTCTTCCGTTAGGTGCGATGATTGCACTAGGCAAATCAGCCTCTCTCTTTCAAGCTGGTATGCATGGGACAACTTTTGGCGGCAATCCGATTGCCTGTGCTGCCGCAAATGTCGTAATTAATGAGATAAAGAGAAATAGCTATCTAGCTCTTAATGCTTCAAAAGGTGCCTTGATTAGAAACCTCATTTCGCCAATAAATGGCGTAATTGAAGCTCGCGGTCGAGGTCTACTAATTGGAATCAAGGTTCGCGATGGCAAAGCCAAAGTGCTTACGAGCGAACTAGCTAAGCGCGGTTTCTTAGTTAATGCCACAAGTGAGGAGATCATAAGAATTGCTCCAGCTTACATAATTACTGAGAAACAGATCATAAGTTTTGCTCGCGCTTTCGCAGATGCTTGTGAGGAGGTTTACGATGGCTAGGAAATCGGCGCTCTCCACAAATGCGCGCAGGGCACTTGTAATCTCATATGTAAACCAGGGACTGATTCACTCGCAACATGATTTGGTTGATCTCCTTGCAGATGAAGGTATTGATGTCACTCAAGCAACAGCGAGCCGTGATCTTGAAGAAGTCGGAGCTGTTCGTGGCCGGGATGGAAGTGGTGAATTGCGCTACCAATTCCTCTCTGACACAAGTGAAAATAGGTCGAGATTTTCAAAGGCCTCAGACGAGTTGGTGCTGAGCATGGTTGCAAGCGGAAATCTTGTAGTTGTTAAAACTCCAGCCGGGGGAGCCCAACTTCTCGCAAGTACTCTTGATCGAGCCTCGAGTCTCGGAGAACTACCCAACATAATTGGAACGATTGCAGGGGATGACACCGTACTTGTGGTTTCAAGAAGCGCGACAGGCGGTAAATCTTTAGAACGCGAATTGCGAATGTATCTGATGAATACTGATGCACGGAAGCGAAAGGTGGCGCACTAATGGCACTATGGGGCGGAAGATTTGATTCCAAAACTAACGATGCAGTCTTTGCACTCTCTCGTAGCGTGCAATTCGATTGGCGACTCGCGCCATATGACCTAGTGAGTTCAATGGCGCACGTTCAAGTTCTTAAAGCTGGAAAGTTGATTGATGCAAAAACCGCTTCAAAACTTCTCGGCGCCTTGGCTCAACTCCTTAAGGAAGTAAAGAGCGGCAAATTTGCTCCGACTGCAAGCGATGAGGATGTCCACTCGGCTTTAGAGCGGGGGTTAAAGGAGAAGTTGGGTGACCTAGGTGGCGCAATTCGCGCCGGTAGATCCCGCAACGATCAAGTTGCCACTGATTTCAAGCTCTACTTAATGGATCACATGTTGGAGATTGCTAACCAACTTGGAAATCTAAGCAAGGCCCTTCTTGATAAATCGAGTGAATATGTTGATGCCGTCGCTCCAGGTTTTACTCATCTTCAACACGCGCAACCGATCTCTTTTGGCCACGAATTAGCAAAACACTCATCGGCCTTGGAGCGCGATTTAGACCGAATCAAGGATTGGTATGCGCGAACAAATCTCTCGCCACTTGGCGCGGGCGCTCTCGCCGGAAGTTCACTTCCACTCGCTCCTGAAAAAACAGCGAAGAATCTGGGCTTTGATGGAATTGTGCGTAACAGCATTGATGCTGTATCTGATCGCGATTTTGC
>VGAG01000003.1 GCA_016870835.1 Actinomycetota bacterium
TCTTTGGTCGAATCTATGGATTCACCAATGGCGGCTATCGTCTCAATCTTGCGACTGGATTTACTTCAAGTCAGATTGCTGCGCTACGAAAGAGCTTTCCTAAGATTGACCTGAAGGCGCAATAGACTAAATACATGGCTAATATCGATTGGGATCAATTAAGAACTGAAGCAATTGGCGCAATGAAACGCGCATATGCGCCTTACTCTAAATTTCCCGTAGGGGTTGCAGCAAAGACTGATGACGGTCGGATAGTTTCGGGCTGCAATGTTGAGAATGCGAGCTACGGGCTAGGGCTTTGTGCCGAATGTGGACTCATCTCAAACTTAGTTCTCGGTGGCAGGTCCATCATTAAGGCGATCTATTGTGTTGATATAAATGGAAATGCGCTCTCACCATGTGGCCGTTGTCGCCAACTACTTTGGGAGCACAGCACACCTGATACCCAATTCATGACTCCAGATGGACCAGCTCCACTTTCGACTTTGCTACCTTGGGCATTCGGGCCTGAAAATCTTTAGCAAGTGCTTATTGCAGAATTAAAGCAACTTCCAAAGACGCTCCTGCATGATCATTTAGATGGGGGATTACGCCCCGCGACACTGATTGATATCGCCACCGAGATTGATTTAGAACTTCCATCCTATGACCCAACTGAGTTACAAACTCAGATCTTTTCAGCCTGTAACGAAGGTGATCTAGAGAAGTACTTAAAGAACTTTGATTACACAATTGCTGCAATGCAGAGTCGCGATCACATAATTCGAATTGCTCGCGAATGCGTTGAAGATCTAGCAGCAGATGGCGTTACTTACGCAGAGGTAAGGGGAGCGCCAGAGCTCTTCACTAGGGGTGGCTTGAGTATTGGTGGCGTTATTGAAGCAACCCTTAAAGGATATGAAGAGGGTATGCAAAACGTTCGAGATTCCGGAAAGGAAATTGAAGTAAGAGCGATTCTCTGTGCCATGCGCCATGAAGAGCGCAGCTTAGAAGTTGCACATGAAGCCTTGAAGTATCGAGAAGAAGGAGTCGTGGGGTTCGATATTGCCGGCCCAGAACGTGGCTTTCCTGCCTCTAAACATCGCGCCGCATTTGAACTACTAATTGAGAACAATTTTCCTTTCACAATTCATGCCGGAGAGGCTGGGCCTTTTGAATACATCGAAGAAGCGCTCTTAAAATTCAAGACAAAGAGAATTGGACATGGTTTTAGATTATTGGATGAGTTAATCATTAGTGAGGATGAAGTAACACTCACTGATAAAGCAAAACTAATATTGGATAGCCAAGTTCACATTGAAATGGCACCAACTTCGAATCTGCAAACTGGTTTAGCAGATAGCTATGAAAGTCATCCAGCTGCTTTATTCCATAAGTTGGGATTTAATGTTGCTTTGAATACTGATAACCGTTTGATGAGTTCAACTACACTCTCAGAGGAATATCAAGCAATGACCACCGCGCATAGCTGGAATATTGATGTAGTTAAAGCCATGAACAAAAAAGCTCTCGAAGCAGCATTTTGCTGAGACAGTTTTCGTACGAGATAGGATGTAACGCCATGATTGATTTTCGCGATCCGGACGTTATTAGAGATCCATATCCGCATCTAAAAGAGCTACGAGATTTCGATAAACCATTCTGGCATCCTGATTTAGAAGTATTCCTTGCTGCTACTCACCGCGATGCCAATGAAGTCCTGCGTAATAAGAGCTTGGGAAGAATTTATATAGACCGCGCTCCAGAATCAGAGTGGGGTGTATTCAACTGGCTACATTCCGATTCAATCTTGGATAGTGAGCCGCCAAAACATACGCGCCTGCGCGGGCTTGTTCTAAAGGCATTTAACCGGGGCCGCATGGAAGGGATGCGCTCTCAAATTGAAGCGATTGCATCTGAACTTCTAGATGAAATTGAGAACAAGGGTGGCGAATTTGATCTAATCGCTGATTATGCCGAGCCACTTCCTGTAAAAGTTATTGCTCTTTTACTTGGCTTCCCACCTGAGGATGAATACCTACTTCGTCCTTGGTCACAGGCAATTGTGAAGATGTACGAAGTAAACCCACCGCGCGAACACCAACTCGCTGCCCAGAAGGCCGCAAATGAGTTTGCCGAGTATGTACACACACTAATGCTCGAACGGAAGCGCGAACCAAAACCAGATTTGATTACTGATTTATCGCAAGTCCATGAGGCGGGCGAACAGCTATCAACGCACGAACTGATTGCAACATGCATTCTCTTACTAAATGCGGGTCATGAAGCAAGTGTTAATGGCTTTGGTAATGGAATGGTGGCACTACTTAGAAACGAGGCGGAACGCGCTAGATTGTTTAACGATCCAGATAAGTTCTCTCCGACTGCGGTGGAGGAGTTCCTAAGGTTTGATTCGCCACTTCAATACTTTGAGCGCACTGCTATAAATGAATGCGAGATAAGTGGAGTTACCGTAAAGCAGGGTCAGAAAATCGTTAGCTTGTTGGGATCTGCCAATCGCGATGAGAGCGTCTTTGAAAGGGCGGATCAATTTGATGTATCGCGCCAACCAAATCCCCATATTGGATTTGGTGCAGGTATTCATTTCTGCGTTGGTGCACCACTAGCAAGGCTTGAGATGTCTATCTCACTTCCATTACTTATAAAACGCTTCCCTAATTTGAATCTTGCTCGGGAGCCGCAGCGACGCCCAGCGTTCTCACTTCGTGGCTATACAAAGGTAATGGCTAACTTTTAAGGTGCTCCTATGAAACCCATTCCTTTAATACTTGATTGCGATCCAGGTCATGATGATGCGCTAGCAATTATCTTGGCTGCTCACAATCCGGCCTTACGCTTAATCGGCATTACAACAGTCTCTGGGAATGGTGGAATCAAGAAGGTCACGCTAAATGCGAGGAGAGTTGCAACTCTTGCCAATTTGAATCTGCCGATTGCAGAAGGTTCAGGAAAATCAATTCTCGGTGCTGTAGAAGAGGCGACTGATATTCATGGTGAGTCCGCCCTTGATGGTGCCGAGCTCCCAGAAGCAAAGATTGAACTCTCAGAACTTCATGCTGTTGATTTGATAGCAAAGCTTCTAAAGGAATCAACCGAGAAGGTAACAATTGTTGCTACAGGTCCACTTACAAACGTTGCGCTCTTCTTGAAGATGTATCCGCAGTTAAAAGAAAATGTACGAGAGATTGTCTTTATGGGTGGAAGCGCTACAAGAGGAAACCGGACTCCTTACGCTGAATTTAATATCTGGATGGATCCAGAAGCTGCCGATGTCGTCTTGCGTAGCGGCCTGCCGTTAACGATGTGCGGGCTAGATGTAACCCATCAAGCGCTAGTGACACCTGAAATCTTCGCCCGACTTGAGAAGATGGGCACTCAAGTAAGCAGGACAATCATCGGCTTACTTAAGTTCTTCGCCAAAACTTATGATGAAGTCTTCGAGATACCTGATCCACCGCTTCATGATCCAGTCGCTGTTGCGCTCTTAATAGATCGCAGCGTCGTTAGAACTAAGAAAGTAAATGTTCAAGTCGAGTTGATTGGCTCATTAACTAGAGGTGCAACCGTGGTGGACCTTCACAATCGATTAGGAGAGCAAGCAAACTGTGAGGTAGCGCTAGAGCTTGATTTTGAGCTCTTCTGGAAGATGATGCTCGAAGCGATTGAGAAATCAGCAGCTACAAAGTAACTGGGCGACCTTTCGCGCGATCAGCAGCAATTACCTCACGTAGCGCTCCAACAGCAGTCTCTAGCAAGATATCTAAAGGTGGCATTGGCTCTTTGCCATGCACCATCATCACGCCACCTGATCGAACTCTAAGCATCGATGAGATCACAAAGAGCGCCGACGCCTCCATCTCAGAACAGAGCGCACCGCCGAGTTGCCAAGCGCGCCATCTCTCTAGCAAATCTTTAGCAACACCCATCCGCTCTGGTTCATGCTGACCATAGAAAGAGTCTTTAGATTGAGTGATACCAGTTCGAAATTTAGCTCCACTCTTTAGCGCAGCGGCATGCAGTGCCAGTACGACATCAATATCAGCTATAGCCGGAAATTCAATCGGCATGTATTGGCGCGATGTTCCCTCATCGCGAATTGCAGCAGTAATAATTGCAAGTTCACCAGATTTAATGTCTTCTTGAATATGTCCGGAAGTTCCAACCCTTATAAAAGTATCGGCGCCGCAACGAACGAGTTCTTCTAAGGCAATCGCAGCTGAGGGGCATCCAATTCCGGTTGATGTTACAGAGACAGGTACGCCATCTAGGGTTCCGGTATAAGTTACATATTCTCTATTTGTCGCAACATGTTTTGGATTATCAAATAAGCGCGAGATCGGCTCACATCGTCCGGGGTCTCCAGGTAGCAAGACATACTTTCCAACATCGCCCCGCTTTAATTGAATGTGGTACTGCTTGCCCGCTGTCTCCATCATCGCTCCTTAGCCTTATCTAGCTTTATCAATTCTCTAACTGATTCCACTGCGGCCTTAATTAGGTTATCAAGTGGACCAAATTCACCTTCACCATACATGGCCATCATCCCACCAGCTCTTGCCCCTAAGAGCGAGGAGACTATGCAGATAGTTGAAAGCTCCATCTCTGAGCAGATAGCGCCACCCTCGCGCCAGGCCCTCCAAAATTCAAGGAGCTCATCGGAGTTAGCAGATCTCTCTGGCTCCACTTCGCCATAGAAGGAGTCTTTTGAATGTGAGATACCCACTTTATGCGGCAAGCTCAGTCTCTCTACAGCTTTTCGCATACTCTGCACAACATCAATACTGCATACAGCCGGAAACTCAATTGGTATGTAATGAAGCGATGTACCTTCATGGCGAATCGCCCCAGTCGCAATTGCAATTTCATTTGATTTTGTACCGGGCTGAATTCCACCCGATGTTCCAACCCTTATAAAAGTATCGGCGCCGCAACGAAATAACTCTTCCACTGCGATTGCACTTGAGGGACAACCAATTCCAGTTGAAGTTACAGAAACCGGAACGCCATCTAAAGTCCCGGTATAAGTTACGTATTCTCTATTTGTTGCTACATGTCTCGCATCATCCAAGTGAGCAGCAATGATGGGGACACGCCCGGGATCACCTGGCATAAGGACATACCTTCCAACATCACCTTCTTGGGTATGAGTGTGATGCTGCTTTGTCATTGAAATCTATTCATTCGCTCGACAAACAATTCCATAAACCGCTCCACATCAACCTGCATGGCGACATGAGCATTAACTTTCTGATTCAAGGCGCCATAGTAATCAGCAATGGTTTTTGCCTTTGAGGTAGGTCCCATTAAATCAACTCTGACAAAGTAATCCTCAAGTTTGACTAGGGTTGAATCGAGCAACAACGCTGCTGCGAGTGGATCATTTATCGCGCAACCTTCAATTGATTGGTGCTTAACATGGAATTCCATGTAAAAGCGGGTTGAGTCAGCTATAAAATTCTTTATTTCTGGACGAGCTGCATTTATTTGTTCTAAGTGTTTCTTTGTGAATATACATTTGTAAGTAACATCTAATGGAACTAAGGTGAAGTCAATGCCAGAGCGAAGCACGATATCAAAGGCTTCTGGGTCACAGAAAACGTTATATTCTGCCTGCGGAGTTGCATTTCCAGGATAGTGAATAGCTCCACCCATTGAAATTATCGAACGTACTTTCTTTCCAATCTCGGGCCGCTTCAAAAGAGCGAGAGCCACATTCGTCATAGGGCCAACGGCCAAGATCGTAACTTCATCTGGGTGCTTCTCAACCATTTCAATAATGAAGTCATGAGCCGGTTTCTCATTCGCTTTCTTGGAAGCAGTTGGTAACTTTGCATAACCAAGTCCACCGTCACCATGAGTCTCCTCGGCGACGGAGAGTTCTTTAACGAGCGGTTCAGTTGCCCCCCTCACAACGTCAATTCCTTCTATGCCGGCTAGCTCAACCAGGCTTAACGCATTCCTTAGACATTTCTCTTGTGAAGTGTTTCCATGCGTGACTGTTATTCCAAGTAACTCTATCTCAGGAGATTTAGCGAGTAATAAGAGTGCAAGGGCATCATCAATACCCGGATCGGTATCGAAGATAATCTTTTGAGGCATAGTCCTATTCTTTCACTTCTGGTCTGATTCTAAAATCGTTTCACCATTTGTTTTTGGTTTAATGATTAACGTTGAAAGTAAGGTTGCAAGAACCATAGCGCCAGTCATGAAGTAGAAACCGCTCCAGCCACCGTACTCATCGACAATTAGCCCACTAAGGCTACTTCCGAGAGTAATTCCAATTGAGAGCGCAGCTCCAACGAGTGCGAATGCTTCAGTAAGCCGGCGAAGGGGCACTAGCTCCTTCATAAGCGCATTTGCAGCAATCAGCGCAGGAGCAATCGCCACGCCTGAAAGAATTAGAAGGTAAACGAGAGTATCGATATCTTGAAAAACGAGAATCGAACTCGTGGCAAGAGTCATAAAACCAAGTGCAATTGTGTAACGAAGCGCATTACTTGATTTCCAATGAATAAATCCATAAGCAAGGCCAGCAACGATGCTTCCCAAGGGATAAAGGCCAACCCATAGTCCGCCCTCGGCAGCTCGGTCATACTGTTTGGCTACTGCAAGAATTACAACGAAGTTTGATCCAAATAAGAGTCCCATAGCCACCAACGAGGCGAGCAAGCCTTTGATTCTAGGGATCCTGAGGAGTCCACCGTGTACCTCTTCAATCTGTTTATCGCCACCATGATCAAAGGAAGTTATTGCAAGGCCTACAGCTCCGATGACCATGAAGATGACGCCGGCGAAGAGCGGTGAATTGGAGCCGTATAGTGAAAACATAAAGCCAGCGAGCGCAGGCCCAATTACAAAGGCGGTTTCATCAAAGACTGACTCAAGTGAAAGCGCCGAATCCAGATCTTTCTTATCCGAGATAGTTCTGCTCCACCGCGCTCTTGTATAACTTCCAAATCCGGGCATAGTTGCACCGGCAAAAGCGGAGAAGATTAGAAGTAGCGGTACAGAGCGTTCGCTGAAATAGACAACAGCCAAAATTGATATCGCATTAATTAGCGCTATTGGTATCAGGACAATTCTTGTTCCATGACGATCTGCGAGTCTTCCGATTCTTGGTCCGGCAATAGCGCCAGCAAGGGTGTAAAAAGAAGAGGCAATTCCGGCAAGTAGAAAGGAATCGCGAACCGAAGAGACTAAGAAAACTAGTGCGACTGTGTTCATCGCTACCGGAATTCTGCCAATCATTCCGAATCCAAAGGTTGGTGCGGCGTGACTATGCCGGATTACCTCCCGATAGGACCCAAACAATTCGCCTCGTTTCTAAAGCAATAATTAATTGCTTAAACCTATCTTGCGGGGCATACTCTCGTCCAACATAGAGAAGGAGTTTCTCAAGATGCGGATTTACTTTGCCGGACCACTCTTTACGCCATATGAGAGAAGTTACATCGATCAATGCGCATCAAAGTTGAGAGCTGAGGGATTTGAAGTATTCGTTCCGCATGAGATTGAACTTCCCAATCAAGTCACAGCAAAATTTATATTTGATGTAGATTCAAAAGAAGTTATGCGCGCAAATGCCGTACTGGCGTTATTAGACGGTCCGATGGTGGATGATGGAACCGCATCCGAAATTGGAATTTTCTGGGCGGCCATGCGCTCCGATTCCAGTAAAAAAGGAATCATCGGATTAGTTACTGATACCCGGGTTATTCGCGATCGCAACATGATTGATGGAAAAGGTATTAATCTCTTTGTTCGTGGCTGTGTAGAAGATGTTGGTGAGGTTGTAGATAACTTTGAGAAGGCGTTACCTATATTAAGGAAGTGGCGCTCGGAGCTACCCGCTTCTAATACATGATGGTGCGGGTTAAATGATGAGGCCAGTGCGTAGCGTGATAACTCTTCCAAAATCTGAAATCTACTTGGGGCATTAAAAGCGGCTCAAAGTTCGGGCGACGCTTATTTATCTCCTCTGTCAAAAGCGCAATTGCATAAATAGAGCTTGCTCGCAATTCAATCTCAGCCTCGCTATCGCGCTTAATCTCTTCAAGTGAATTTATCTTTGTTTCGAGTTCTTGGGCATACTCAAAGATTCCCATGACTCGAAGAGCAACTGGCACTATGTAGTCTGCGAAAGCGGTTAAATCAGAAGCATCCTCGAGTTTCCAATGTCCTCTTGGCGAAAGAGCTAAGTGCATTCCCCAGATGCCGAGTTGAGCAAGTTTGTAGATTTGAATCGAGGATCCTCTGTATTGACTTACATCCTGAAAGCGTGGGAATTCAACAACTAGTCGCTCAAGTAACCCATCTCCGCCGGCATAGAGCCGCGGTGGACAGGACCGGACAAAGTTGTGATATCTGCCCTCAAATTTCTCGACCAAAACTCTTCCAACTTCATTAAAAATCTTCACTCGTTCATCAATCATAGGCATCTCGATAGTGCCACTGAAGACGCGAGCGAACTCATCATGAGTCAGTTTTGCTAAGTAGTCACCACTGAATAGCGGAGTACCCGCGTTAATAGCGCGATGAATACAAGCAAGCATCGCCTCGCTATCACACCACCGTCTTCCTAGGTAATCCGTCTCAAACTTAACTCCAGAGTGAAAATCGGTAAACGCAAAATTCATCGTGTTTACGACCATCGTGAAGTCCATCAAGTGGTCAGGGTCATTACCAAAGTCAAAGAGCATTGAGCCATCTGGTTTAGCGAATTCTTCATAAGCCATCCAATTAGCTACTTGAATCAACTTATCTTTATTTATCTCCACCAACGAGGCTTGCTCAATCACCGGCCTCAAACTTGAGAGCACGGGGGATTGCCAACGGACAGTCATAAAAGTTGCAGGCGCTACTCAGACCCTCGTCGATAAGGCATTCCTGCCATCGCCGGAGGAGTGAGTCGTTGCGCTAAGAAGGTAAGCACAATAAGCGTCGCAAGATTCGGGAAAGCGGTTATAAATTCTTGCGGGATATTAGTAACGCGAAGATTCATCCAGAGCGCAAATAGCGCGATTCCTCCTGAAACTGCTGCCGGTTTCCACTTACGCGAAAGAACATAATAAAGACTTAGTAATCCAGCGACAATTCCAGCTGCCATAATCATTGCCATTACAGAATCACTCTGACGCACTCTTAGCGCGTCGGTAAATCCAAAGAGAACAGATCCAGCAAACACTCCGCCAGGTCTCCAATTTCCGAAGATAACAGTTGCAAGACCTATAAATCCGCGTCCAGCGGTCTGACCTTCGCGATAAACCGATGAGGCTACGAGCGCGAGATAAGCGCCACCAAGAGATGCAAGCATTCCCGATACTGAGATCGCGATATAACGAGTCATATAAACATTAATTCCGAGTGATTCAGCTGCCATTGGATTTTCACCAGAAAAGCGCATCCGAAGCCCGAACTTACTGCGCCACAATATCCATGAAGTGAGTGGTACAAAAAGCAAAAGCCCAACGGTCACAACTGATAGATCTGTGAGGAGACCGTAGATCAATCCGGAGACATTTGAAATTAGAAAAATATTCTTCTCATCAATACCTTGAAAGAAAGGTGCGAGAACTGGAACAGTAAAGGTCGGAAGAGTCTCAACTGGAGGGGAGATAGTTCGATCACCGCCCACAGCTGGAAAGAAGATTCCAGAGAGATAGCGGGCAGCCCCTGCAGCAATCAAATTAATTGCAAGACCAGATACCGCTTGATCAATTCCTATTTTTACAGTCAATATCGCGTGGAATAACCCGGATAGCAATCCAAAAATTGCTGCAGCAAGTAAGCCAACCCAAGGCCCATGCAAATATCCAAACCAGGCCGCAGTCCATGTTCCAACTATCATCATGCCCTCAAGACCGATATTGATAACACCTGCTCGTTCTGCCCACAGACCACCAAGTCCGGCCATTAGTAGTGGAATGGCAAATCGCAAAGTTGCACCAGAGGTTCCAGGAGATGAAATATCGACTGCACTAGTTATGTTCTCTACGAGTGAGACTACAAGGAAGACGATGGCTATCAGAATTGTTACGCGCGCTGGAGATTTAAAGAAAGACTTCGCTTTCTCAGCTTTATTCGGAGTTGCTGATTGGGTACTCATCAGTTGCTCTCCTTAATCGGTTGCGCTTCTGCGCTAACACTTCCCACCGCACGTTGCTGCTGTCGCAGATTAATTCGTGCGACCACCTCGTATGCAATCACGATAGAGAGAACGATGGTTCCCTGCATAACAATCACAATCTCAGGCGGAACTCCTTCAAACTCAAGCACAGGAGCCGAGCGCTCAAGGAAGGACCATAAAAAGGCAGCGAAAAAGATTCCGACTGGATGATTACGCCCGAGAAGTGCGAGAGCCAATCCAGTAAAGGCATAACCAGCTGGAAAAGCCATGCTGTACTTGTGGGTATCCGAAAGTAAAGTTCCAATTCCAACCAGACCAGCGATTGCACCGGATAGTACGGTTGTTACGAAGATCATTCTTGGTGCATTCACGCCACTTGCACGCGCAGCCCTAAATGAAAGGCCAGTCGCTTTTAAATTAAAACCAAAGACAGTTTTATTTAACATTACCCAATAGGCGATTCCTACAAAAATGGCAACAAAAAGGAAAGAGTAAATCTCTCCATCAAAGGCTTTAATAGTTGGCATCTGTCCGCTCGCGGGGATTGGGAAAGTTTGGGCGGTCTGAGAACCTTCTGGAAGTGTTCCCAACATTGACGGCAAAAGTAGATAAGAAATCACTGCAGCAGCAATGAAATTGAGCATGATGTTACTAATCACTTCATTAACTCCGCGGCGGACTTTTAAGTAGCCGGCAATAGCGGCCCAAAGTCCACCCGCAATCATCGCTGTGATCACTATTAGTAGAACGTGGAGCACGGGAGGTAGAGCTACTGCGCCGCCTACTACCGCTCCAAAGAATGCGCCCATGCGGTATTGGCCATCAATACCGATATTGAAAAGCAACATTTTGAAGCCAATTGCTGCGGCAACTCCTGCCAAGTAATAAGCAATCGTCTGGTTCAACTCTGAGACAAGATTACGTGGATCAAATCCGTAAGAGATCATCAAACTAAACATGCTCAAAGGATCTACGCCTCGAATTTTTAGAATGATGTAGATAAATAGAAGTGAATTAAGAATCGCCGCAACTGGAGCGGCTACCGCCCAGAAAATCCTATTTTTTGTCATGCGCTTTTCGCCCCAGTCATAGCTAGCCCAAGTTGCTCCGGTGTAGTTTTATTTGGATCTAGCGTCGCAACGATGCTTCCGCTGTAAATAACTGCGATTCGATCAGAGAGCGAGAAGAGTTCATCAAGATCGGCCGAAATAAGAAGGATCCCAGCGCCCTCAGATCGCGCTTTCATTAAGTGATCCCAAATAATTGCTTGGGCGCCAACATCAACGCCACGCGTTGGTTGGGCGGCGAGAATAACTTTCGGGCTTCCACTCAATTCTCGCCCCACAATGAACTTCTGTTGATTTCCGCCTGAAAGGGCGCTCGCCAAGACATTTATTCCGGGGGTACGAACATCAAATTCACTCACAACGCGCTTTGAATCTTCTATTGCCTCACCCTTGTTTACCCAGGCGTTATTGGCCATGGGAGATGCAAATTGGTGTCCTAGAACTCGATTTTCCCAAAGTGGAGCAGACATCAACAACCCATCGCGCTGACGATCCTGCGGAATATAAGCAACGCCAGCATTCCTAATATCTTTGGTGAGAGTCTTGGTCGCATCAAGTCCAAGAATTTCAACAGTTCCGCCGCTTGGCTTGACTAGACCCATAATCAACTCAATCAATTCGCTCTGGCCATTACCTTCAACTCCAGCAAGGCCAAGAATTTCTCCGCCCTTTAGCTCCAGACTTAAGTTATTGAGTACTTGCCGACCATCTTGCCTCATGTAAGAAGCGTTTTTAATCGAAATTAAACTTTCACCAGTTGATTTTGTTGCCCCAGCTCGCGGTTTTGGTAACTCGCCTCCGACCATTAACTCGGCTAGCTCAACTTTATTTGTGCTCTTTGGAGTTCGCGATGCGACTGTGGCGCCTTGACGCATAATGGTTATCTCATCAGCAATCGAGAGAACTTCATCAAGCTTATGTGAGATAAACAAGACCGTTAACCCGCGCTTTACTAACTCACGAAGATTTGAAAAAAGCTCTTCTACTTCTTGCGGAACAAGAACTGCAGTCGGTTCATCAAGAATTAGTATCTTTGCGCCGCGGAATAGAACCTTAGCAATCTCAACTCTTTGACGCTCACCTACGCCAAGGTTTGAAAGTGATTCATCGGGGTCTATTTCAAGTCCGTAGTGTTCAGCAATCTCAACTAACTTCTTCCTAGCCTGGTCGAAATTAATAATGAATCCCATGCGAGTCGGCTCGCTGCCCAGAATTACATTCTCAAGAACTGTGGCGTTATCGGCTAATTTAAAGTGTTGGTGCACCATTCCAATTCCAAGCGCAATCGCATCTTGCGGGGATTTAAGCTCTACATCTTTACCGAATGCTTTGATATGCCCGGCATCTGGGCGGATGAGTCCATAGAGGATTTTCATCAAAGTAGATTTTCCTGCGCCATTTTCGCCAATAATTGCGTGAATCGAGCCTGCTTTTACAGTTAAGGCGACATCGCGATTTGCTATTACACCTGGATACTTCTTCTCTATCCCAACGACATCAAGGACGTTATCCATCACGCTCCTGTTTTTACATCGAATATGAAACAAAGCGCGCCATGAAGGCCATGGCGCGCTTTGTTTACTTCACTCTCTTACTTTATGCCTTAGTTGGATCGGTTGGAACAACCACCTTGCCACGGGCAATTTCTGAGCCGTAGTTATCAATAACTGCTGAGACATCCTTTAGATATCCACCAGTCTTTGTATAACCAACGCCACCCTGCTTGAAGCCCCAGGTCTTGATTCCTGCAGTTTTCTTGCCTGCAAGAGAATCATTTACGAAGGCACGCACGCCAAGATCAACGCGCTTCAACATGGAGGTAAGGATTGTTGACTTGTATGCAGCGTGTGCTGGATAAGTTGCCTCATCAGCATCAACGCCAATTGACCACTTCTTCAACTCAGAAGCAGCCTTGTGCATACCGGTTCCGGTTCCACCTGCAGCTGCGTAGACAACGTCTGCGCCATTCTGATACATACCCTTAGCAGCTTCGTATCCCTTTGCAGGATCATTGAAGCCAGAGAAATCTGGGAAGTTAGAGATGTATGTGGATTGGATTTTGATCTTTGGGTTAATCGCCTTTGCACCAGCAATGTAACCAGCTTCGAATTTCTTGATTAGCGGAGTATTAACGCCACCAATAAATCCAACGCTTCCAGTCTTAGTTGTCATTGCCGCAGCAAGACCTACAAGGTATGAGCCTTCTTCTTCCTTGAAGACGATTCCTTGTACGTTTGGCGCCTTAACGCTTGAATCATCGACGATTCCCCATTGTACTTTCGGGAATTCTGGTGCGACTTTTGCAAGCGCTGAAGCATAGGTAAATCCAACGACGACGATTGGATTCGCGCCACGCTTCGCCATTAAGCGAAGACGTTCTGTGCGCTGATCATCAGTGCCGGTTGGACTGTCCTGTGACTCAATGAGCTTTATAGCCTTGTTCTTGCCCAAGATTGGCTTAACACCAATATAGGCAAGTTGGTTAAAGCCCGGAACTTCGCGTCCGCCCAAGCTATACGCGATACCAATTGTCTTGGTTGCAGCTTGAGCTGGAGCAATTGCCATTAATCCTGAAAGCGCAACTGCGCCAGCGAAGATTGAGGCACCGAGTTTGCGAAGAGTTTTCTTCTGCATTCAGTTATCTCCTTAGTAGTTGTTTAACTGCGGATCTAGTCGCTCAAGAAGTTGCGCTAAGAAGAGTTCGTATCTCTGTGACGACATGTCGGGCCACAGGAGCCGGCCTCCTTCTAAAGAGCATATGAATTGAGCTACTTAGGGGGAATTCCGTTAACTTATCGCGTGGAGTATCTTCTCGTCCAGAACCAGAGGATCTAGCCGAAAGGGGTTTCGCAGAGATGAGCGCTCTTAACCGAAGGCCCCCAGAAATCGTTGTAGTCGGAAGCACGATGACCGACATGATCGCTTATGTAACTCGAGCTCCAAACTCTGGAGAAACTGTGATTGGCGACTCATTTTCCCTTGGCTTTGGGGGTAAAGGGGCAAATCAGGCTGTTATGTCGAGCCGCTTTGGGGCGAAGGTAAAGATGATTAACACCCTCGGGGATGATGTTTTCGGGGAAACAACTTTGAAGAACTTTAAGGAACAGGGAATCGATACAACTTATGTAAATCGAGTTCCAGGACCCAGCGGAGTAGCTCCAATCTGGGTTGAGGCTGATGGCTCCAATCGAATCATCTGTGTACCAGGTGCGAACTTTGCAATGACTGTCCCACAGGTTCAAAGCGCGCTCTCAGAAATTTCTGAAATTGATGTTTTAGTTGGCCAATTGGAAATTCGCCAAGAAGTTAGCGCCGCTGCTTTTGCCGCCGCTCGCGCTAGAGGTATTACAACAATTCTTAACCCGGCGCCCTTCGCACCTCTTTTACCAGAACTACTCAAGAATTCAGATTGGGTGATTCCAAACGAAACCGAGTTCGCAGGTCTAGATAAGTCAGGCAGAGCTCCTGATAGCGATGATGTGATTATTGATGTAGCCCGAAATCTAAATTGCAGATTAGTGGTAACTCTGGGAGAAAAAGGCGCTGCCTATGTCGATAGAGATTGGAAAGTGGTCCGTGTGGCTGCTCCAAAAGTTACCGCTATAGATACAACCGGAGCTGGAGATGCATTTGTGGGCGCATTTGCCGTTGGACTTGGTCTTGGTTTTGAGCCACTTAAAGCGGTAAAGCTTGGTTGCGCCTCAGCCTCACTTAGCGTGACTCGAAAAGGAACCCAATCCTCCTACCCAAGTAAGCAAGAGGCTTTAGAGCTACTCTCTCAAGTTGATTAGATGGCGATTGATTAGATGCCGATCGGGTGCCAGACCGTCTTGTACTCCATAAAAGAGAGCATCCGCGCAGGAGAAACATCCATATTGAAGCGATGAATCCGCTTTAGATTCTCACTTCCCAATCTCTTTAATTCGCCATCAAGTGTTTTCTGAGCACCAGAGATATCCAATCCATCAACTTCCATATGTCCGGCTAGCCATGAGATTAACTCACTTCGTTTTCCAGTAAGAACATTTACAACACCATGAGGTAAGTCGCTTGTGGCAAGTACTTCAGCGAGAGTAATTGCCGGAAGTGGGGCTGACTCACTAGCAATTAATACAGTGGTATTACCGCCTGCAATTACTGGTGCTAATCCGCGAGTGAGGCCAAGGAGTGATTCTCTTTCCTCGGCGATAATTCCAACAACTCCTAACGGTTCTGGGATGGTGAAGTTGTAATAAGGACCTGCGATTGGATTTGTGCCACCGGCTGATGCTGAAATCTTGTCGCACCAACCTGCGTACCAAACCCACAAATCAATTGCGGATTGAACTTGTTTCTTAGCCGCTGCTTCACCGACGCCTTCAAGCGCACTTATCTCAGCAATAAATTGTGAACTTCTTCCCTCGAGCATTTCAGCAATTCGATAAAGGATCTGTCCACGATTAAATGCAGTCGCATGTGACCAACCACTAAAAGCTCCGCGAGCCGCAACGACTGCATCGCGAAGGTCTTTACGAGAAGCGAGCGCTGGATTTGCGATGAAGTTGCCCTTCTTATCTTTCAATTCATATGAACGACCGGATTCACTCCGTGGGAATGCCCCGCCGATATAAAGCTTGTAGGTCTTCATCACATCAAGGCGCATTATCTAGCTCCCTTTATATATGCAGCTAAACCATGGCGGCCACCCTCGCGTCCCCATCCTGATTCTTTATAGCCGCCAAATGGGCTAGCAGCATCGAACTTATTAAAAGTATTTGCCCATATAACGCCGGCTTTCAACTCATTTGCAGCCCAGAGAATCTTGGATCCTTTCTCGGTCCAGACTCCCGCCGATAGGCCAAACGGAGTGTTATTTGCCTTCTCCATCGCCTCTTGTGGAGTGCGGAATGTAAGTACAGATAGGACTGGGCCAAAAATCTCTTCGCGCGCAATTCGATGTGCTTGGGTAACGCCAGTAAATATGGTGGGAGCAAACCAATATCCCTTAGTTGGTAATGAGCAAGGCGCGCTCCAGATTTGTGCGCCTTCTTTGCTACCTGATTCAGACATCTCTTTAATCTTCGCAAGTTGGGCGCTGGAGTTGATTGCTCCAAGATCGGTGTTCTTATCTAGTGGATCGCCAACTCTAATTTTCGCCATTCGCGACTGGAGCTTCTCAACAAATTCATCGACGATACTTTCTTGCAGTAGCAATCTTGAGCCAGCGCAGCAGACATGGCCTTGGTTGAAGAAGATTCCATTTACGATGCCTTCTACCGCTTCATCGATTGGCGCATCATCAAAGACGATATTTGCACCCTTGCCACCAAGTTCAAGGGTTGCTGGAATTCCACGATCAGAGATTGCTTTTGCAATTAGTTTTCCAACTTCAGTTGAACCGGTAAATGCAATCTTGTCGATATCTTTATGATTAACGAGAGATGCTCCGGTACTTCCATCACCGGTGATGATATTTACAACGCCGGCTGGTAATTCTGCCTGTTCGCAAACTTCAGCAAATAGCAGAGCTGTTAGAGGTGTTGTCTCCGCGGGTTTTAGAACCACGGTATTTCCAGTCGCAAGTGCAGGTGCGACTTTCCAGGCAAGCATTAAGAGCGGGAAATTCCAGGGAATGATCTGTGCAACTACGCCATGAGGTTTTGGATTTGCGCCAAAGCCGGCGTATTCAAGTTTGTCGGCCCACCCGGCGTGATAGAAAAAGTGCGCCGCAGCGAGTGGAACATCTACATCGCGGGTCTCCCGGATTGGCTTGCCATTATCAAGGGCCTCTAAAACGGCGAATTCACGGGCTCGCTCTTGGAGTAAGCGGGCAATTCGAAAGAGGTATTTTGCGCGTTCTTTAGGAGGCATCTTCGCCCAAACCTTGTTGTAAGCGGCGCGCGCTGCCTTTACTGCTTTATCTATATCAACAGAATCAGCCAGCGAGACTTTAGAGAGAACTTCTTCATTAGAGGGGTTGATGCTGGCAAAACGTTTCTTCGAGTGCGGAGCCACCCACTTTCCGTTTATATAAAGTCCATAATCGCTCTTGATATTAACGATTGCGCGCGATTCAGGTGCGGGTGCGTACTCAAAAATCTCAGTGCTCATTACTAATCCACCGTAACATAATTAGAACCCGAATATCTGCCATCGCGCAATTTCATCCGCTGCATCAACAAATCATTAAGTAGCGCGCTCGCCCCAATCCTAAATAGATCCGGAGTTAGCCATTCAGGTCCGGTAGTTTCATTAACTAGCACCAGCTGCTTGATTGCATCTTTAGTAGTCCTTATTCCACCAGCTGGTTTTACCCCGATTCGTCTTCCAGTCAATTTGTAAAAGTCGCGAACTGCTTCAAGCATCACCAAAACCACAGGTGCCGTAGCCGCAGGAGTAACTTTGCCAGTACTTGTCTTTATGAAATCTGCGCCAGCTAACATTGCAAGATAGGAAGCTTTACGGACGTTGTCATAGGTAGCAAGCTCACCTGTTTCAAGGATTACTTTTAAGTGGGCCCTATCGCCACAGAGTGATTTGATTTCCTTAATCTCAGCGAATACTTCTCCAAGTCTTCCCGATAAGAAAGCGCCGCGATCAATCACCATATCTATTTCACCAGCGCCCGCCTCAATCGCATCCTTTGTATCGCGCAACTTAACTTCCATCGAAGCTCTTCCCGATGGGAAAGCCGTAGAGACAGCTGCTACTGGTATCTCGTGCCCGCCGATTGAATCCAAGTGTTTACGTGCAATTTCAACCATATCGTTGTAGACACAAATTGCGCCGACGTGGGGGACAGTTACATCAGTTGGATCTGGGCGAAAACCCTTGGCGCAAAGTGATCGGACCTTTCCTGGGGTATCTGCACCTTCTAATGTGGTGAGATCAACCATCCTGATTGCAAGATCGATCGCCTTCGCTTTGCTTGTGGTCTTAATGCTGCGCGTTGCCAACATGGCAGCTCTGGCTTCGGCTCCGACCTTGTCGACTCCAGGCAGGTTATCTAGAAAAGCGCGAAGCGAACTTTCACTGCCATCAATCAGGCTAATCACTTCTTAATTCACCGCCATCAGAGTTCGAAATTCTCGTTCCAAGGAGTCAAGGATAGTAGTTGCCTCATTTGCTTGAGAAGTTACGACCTCGATGTAGCACTTAATCTTCGGCTCGGTGCCACTCGGCCTCACAATCACTCGATACTTGTCATCTAGCCAAATTCGTACGCCATTAGTTGGTGGAAGTCCATCTGTGGGCCGCTCGAGATCATCGACTTTAGAGATTTTGAATTCTGCCAGGGTTGAGGGAAGCTCGTTACGTAATTTGCCCATCACTTTATCGATATCGCTAATGCTCTTAGTGCGGACTGAAATTTGTCTTGTTCCATGAAAGCCATATTTCTTCCAGATCTCACTTAGAAAGTCAGCAATAGTTCTTGCCTCGCGCTTCAAATCGGCAGCAAGTTGAACAAGAACTAAAGCGGCGCTAATTCCATCTTTATCATTTACAGAGTTGGAGTCAACGGCATAGCCAAGCGCCTCTTCATATCCAAATCTCAAGTTCTCGACCTTCGCTAAGTATTTAAATCCAGTCAAGGTTTCAACAAAAGGCAAACCATGAGACTTCGCAATTTTCTTGAGTATAGAAGAGGAGACAATCGAATTAGCAAGAACACCTTCTCTATCTTTACTCGTTTGCGCGAGGTATTCACCAAGCAGTGCGCCCACTTCATCACCGCGCAGCATGCGCCAACCACCCTCATTTATCGCTGCAGCGCAGCGATCTGCATCAGGGTCATTTGCAATAACTAAATCGGCCTTTACCTCTTGGGCAAGTTCTAGCGAGAGATCAATCGCGCCGGGTTCTTCCGGATTTGGAAACGCGACGGTCGGAAAGTCAGGATCTGGTTGAGCTTGCTCTTTGACGAGGATGGGTGGGGTAAAACCAGCGCGTTCAAATACTTTAACTAGCGTCTCAGTTCCAACGCCATGCATAGCTGTATAGACAACTTTTAGATCAAGTGGCGCATTACCAAGTCGCGCAGTTGCCGAGATGTATTCATTGACAATTTCATCGCTAAGAACGGTCCAGTCACTTCCACGCTTTACCGCATTTAAACTTGGCGCAGCTGCTATCTCTCTTGAAATCTCACTATCAGTAGGTGAAATTATCTGCGAGCCGTCATATCGAATTCCATTTACCGTGCCACCGAGGTAAACCTTGTAGCCATTATCTTGCGGCGGGTTATGACTAGCTGTCACCATAACTCCGACATCGCAACCCAACTTTCTCACCGCATACGCCAAGACCGGAGTTGGTAAAGCTCTTGGGAGTACAAATACTTCAAAGCCGGCGCCACTCATTATCTCTGCGGTGTCTTTAGTGAAATCTTCTGATCCGTAGCGAGCATCTCTACCAATAACGATTGATTTCAATCCAGAGTTAGCCATAAACCGGGTTAAACCATAAGCGGTCTTTGATACGACCGAACGATTCATCCGCGATGGGCCGGGACCGAGGGGACCTCGAAGTCCAGCGGTACCGAACTCTAAGAAACCTTGGAAGCATGCAGATAGCTCGTTAACTGCTCCTTGCTTAAGCCAATCTTCTAGTTGGGCTTTTGTCTTTGGATCTGGATCATCAGAAATCCATGACTTAACTTCTTGTAATAACTTCTCGGGGATCACTTATCTACCGTACCCCTCTACTTCTTAATTCAGCAATGTAGTCATCGGGCGCTCCAGCTTCTAGAGCCGCAGCAATCATTATTTCGAGGTAGCGAGCTGAAGGAATCCCGCCCTCAAAAGAATTTAAAACATAGACATAACAACTCTGGGTTCCATTGAGCGTTTCAACACGGACTCGAATCTTGCGATAAAGATCAGTGGTTACGCCTTCCCATTCATCAAGAGCTGATTCATCCTGCCTAGTTAAGTCATAGATGGAAACAAAAACTGAGGCTGAAGAATCTTCAGCTAAGGTTGCAAGGGATCCTTCCCAACCTATTTCTTCGCCACCAAAGGTAAGCCTCCAACCGCGCAACCATCCTGTACCAAGATGCGGAGAGTGCGGAGCGCGCTGCAACATCTGACGAGGATCAAGATTTGATCCATATGCAGCGTACAGAGTCATTTCTCTACCGAGACAAAATCGAACCAGTTATATCCAAGGGACTTTATGGCACTTCTAAGCCATGGAAGTGAAAGACCGATGACATTTGAAGTCTCGCCTTCAATTCTGGAGATAAAAGGAGCACTTAATCCATCTAGCGTAAAACCCCCTGCAACATTAAGAGGTTCACCGGTATCCACATAAGAGTTGATTTCATCTCTCTCAAGAGTCGAAAAGTGAACTCGAGTTGCAACCACATCACTTATTTCTACTTCCTTAGTTGTATCAATTAGACAATGACCGGTGTAAAGGACTCCTGAGCTACCACTTAGAAGTTCAGCTCTCGCTATCGCTCGATCTTTTGTAAGTGGTTTTCCTAGCGATTCACCATTGAATTCAAAGGTCGAGTCGCAAGCAATTATTAGCGCTGGATGATTTACAAGTTTGCTCACTGTGTGGGCCTTGACTATGGCAAGGGCGACTACCATCTCACTCGGCGATAGTTCGGCATATCGAGGATCTTCTTCATCAACGCCGCTGACGACAATTTCCGGCTTGATGCCACTTTTCTCCAGCAGACCCTTACGAGAGGGCGATGCTGAGGCGAGCACTATTCGTGGCAACATATGAAGTCGCGATTCTATCTTGAGGTATCTTCGCATTATGTCGGTTGCGATTAAGACTGAGCCTGGACTCTTCCCAATAGTGAATGCTGCGGCGCTTCGATTAGCTCTAGAAATCAAGGTAATTGAAGGCGAAAACCAAAGCCCTAGAGCTGAACATTTATCTATCGCAGCGGTGCGAAGTAGTAAGAATCAACTCGTCACATATCCGATAGTGGCGCATGAGTATTACCGAGACCGACTACTTACTTTTCCAGCGCAATTAGATTTGAAATTTGCATCGCGTCTACAAGAAGTTGTCAACGAAGAAGTCATGAGACTAGAACTTTTTGGGGAAAGTGTCTTTTGCTTTGATTTGAACGGTGCCTTAATCCGAACCCAAAGAGGTGTTTCTTCGCAAACGTTATGGAGTGAGATCTTTGCGGTAACCACATTTTCTGAGAACGTCGTTCGCGCCGCCTGGGAATTACCCCTTGGTACAAGCGAAATGATTGAGAATGAATGGCTTGTGGGAAATTTTGAAGCTCCTGCGAGCCTTGATATGACTCATCCATACCTTCATCTATTCGCACACCAACCCAAGTATCGAATCCAAAAGCTCACCTCTCACCGAGGATTTGTAGCCTTAAGCAAAAGTTCAAATCTGAGAGAAGAAGTCATTCACGCGATTGATTACTTAGAGGGAGTGATTAACGAGTAGCTCGACCAAGAGCGCGGAAGTGCCAGCCAGCGCGCTCCCATGCCTCCCGATCAAGTGCATTACGACCATCAATTATGTTTGCTCTGGCTACCAAACTCTTTGCCTTTATAGGGTCAATAGCGCGAAACTCTTTCCATTCGGTCAAGTGCAAAACAATCTCAGCGCCACTCATACAAGCTTCTATCGATGCTGCATAGGTAAGGTGCGGAAAGCGCAGGCTGGCATTTGCATTTGCTTTGGGATCAAAGACTGTCACGGCGCCGCCTGCTTTTGAGATTTGATCTGAGATATCTAGCGCGGGAGAGTCGCGGACATCATCGCTATCAGGTTTGAATGCTGCACCTAGTACAGCGATCTTCCGCCCCTTTAAATCCTCATCAAGATCTAACCGCACCAGATCAATCATCCGCTGACGCGCTCTTAGGTTGATTGAATCGATTTCGCGGAGAAACTCAAGGGACTGTTGGGCTCCTAGTTCTTCAGAGCGAGCCATAAATGCGCGGATATCTTTGGGCAGACAACCACCACCAAATCCAATGCCGGCTTGTAGGAAGCGTGAACCTATTCGAGGGTCATAGCCAATCGCCTTAGCAAGAACTGTGACATCTCCGCCAGTTGTCTCACAAATTTCTGCCATTGCATTTATGAAGGAGATTTTCGTTGCTAAAAATGAATTTGCGGCAACTTTAACCAATTCAGCTGTTGCCAGATCTGCTCTTATCCAGGGAACACCATTATCAAGTAGCGGTTTGTACGCGAGCTTTAACAGATTCTCAGCTCTGTCCGATGTAACACCGACAACAAGTCGATTTGGTCTTAGCGTATCTTCGACTGCAAAACCTTCGCGGAGAAATTCAGGATTCCATGCAAGTTCAGCAGGCGAACCAAGCTCTACTAGCTGTTGTGCCAATCTTGCAGCTGTTCCGACTGGGACGGTGGACTTTCCAACTACGAGCGAACCGGCTTTTGCATGCGGTGCTATCGCATCAACTGCAGATTCAACATATTTAAGATCTGCAGCAAGACTTCCTTTTTGCTGCGGAGTTCCCACGCAAATGAAATGTATTTCGCAATTTTTAGCATCTGCAAAGTTAGTTGAGAACTTAAGCCTGCCACTATTTACTTCCTGCAAAAGCAATTCTTCTAAACCTGGTTCAAAGAATGGAACCTTTCCAGCGCGTAGAAGTTCAATCTTTGCCGGATCTACATCAATTCCAATCACTTCAAAGCCAAGCGATGACATTGCGGCAGCATGGGTGGCACCCAAATACCCGGTACCGATTATGGAAAGCTTCACGCGGGAACCTTACTATTCCTTCGCTTGCTTACAGGGGTTATCACTTGCGCTTCCCGTTGCAAACTTGTCAACGATAGAAGGTGAGGCAGAGGGCTCCGGCTTTACTTTATCTATTAGCGCCTCATCATTTTTGATTCGATCAAAGAGCTCAACCGAAAGTTCAGGATCCCATAAGACCGCGGCCGAGACGCCATTTTTATTGTAGTTGTAGTACTTCAATGGAATTGTCAGGGTTCGAACATTTGAAGCAGAGAGATTTCGAAGCTGCTTACCTAAAGTTAGTAAGTCACCTTGCGAAAGATTGCTATCGGTTGTAACGCTAGCAAGTGCCGAGTTTACGAAATCCAATAGTTTTATCGGGTTTAAAAGCACGCCAGCGCTCGTTGCTTTTCGGAGCATGGCGCCGGCAAACTCCTGTTGACGTTTCATCCGACCAATATCGCCTAATCCATCAAAAGTTCGCGAACGAACGTATTTAAGTGAATCAACTCCATCCAAGATATGACGGCCAGCCGGAAGTGTTAAATGACTTTTTGGATCGTTAATGTCGCGCTTAGTGCAAATTTCAACGCCACCCAAAGCGTCTACCATCCTCACAAATCCGACAAAGTTAATCTCTACATAATGATCAATTCGAAGTCCTGACATTGATTCAAAGGTTTCGATTAGAAGTGGCGCACCACCCCAGTTATAAGCAGAGTTAATTTTTGAATACGCCGGTCCAATTACGTTTCCAGTATTTATAGATTTGTGTTCTGGAATGAGTGCATATGAGTCACGTGGAATCGAAATGATTGCTGCCTTATCACGCTTCTTTGAGATGTGAACTAAGAGCATCGTGTCGGATCTTTTGCCAGCGGCAACTTCGGTACCACCAACTTTCAATCTCTTGATCTCTTCTCGCGATAGGCCTTCCCGGGTATCGGAGCCGACGATTAGGTAATTAACTGCAGAAGACTCCTTCTTGGGGCGATTTTCCAGCCCTGCAAATACATCCAACTTAGGAATTGCTGCAGTAATTCGACCTAGCCCCATCCAAGTAATCCCTGAAATAGCAACAATTGAAATTGAGAGGATGGTAAAGAATCGAATCGCGCGGGCGGATTTCACTGTGCAAGAGTAATCAAGCGATAGCGTTTGACTGTTATGTTCGCTGAGAAATTGACGAGTAATACCGCCCACACCGGAGCAGAGCCTGCGGTCTCTGTGATTCTTACCGTTGTAAATGAAGCGACGCATCTAAGAGAAGCGATTAAGGCGATTCTCAATTCAAACTATGGTGGCGCTATTGAAATTGCAATTGCGGTTGGGCCTTCTAAAGACAAGACTGAACAAATCGCACGAGATATTGCTGCCTTAGATAATCGAGTCAAGTTGATTGAAAATCCAAGCGGTCGAACACCGGATGGGCTAAATGCCGCAATCGCGGCAACGCAACATGAGATTGTTGTAAGAATTGATGGACATTCTGCGATTGATCCAAATTACATAAGAGAAGCTGTAAGAATTCTAAATGAAACGGGAGCCGTGAATGTCGGCGGCGTGATGGCTGCAGAAGGCGTAACTAATTTTGAACGGGCCGTTGCTCGCGCCATGAGATCTTGGATTGGCGTTGGTGGTTCGAGGTTTCATACCGGCGGAGATGCCGCCAGTGTAGATACCGTTTATCTCGGAGTATTTAGAAGAAGTGCGCTTATTGCAGCTGGCGGATACGACCCTAGATTCACAAGAGCCCAAGATTGGGAATTGAACTTCAGATTACGTAAAGCTGGAGGCAAAGTTTGGTTTGATCCAAAGCTACAAGTTACGTATAGACCAAGAAGTTCGGTGCGATCACTTGCGCGGCAGTACTTTGAATATGGAAGATGGCGAGCAGCTGTATCGCGGTATCACAAAGGAACAGCAAGTCTTCGTTATCTTGCAGCGCCGCTAAATCTCCTTGTTAATCTGATTTCTTTAATTCTCGCACTTTTTGTTTCACCATGGTTTTTGATTGCTCCGGTTGTATATCTCCTAACTGTAAAACTCGCCTCACTCTTCATCGGAAAGAGTTGGGCAGAGCGAGTGCGACTTCCACTTGTTCTGATAATCATGCATTTTTCCTGGGGATTTGGTTTCATCACATCACCACGAGGTCTTATTTCCAATTCTTAAGTCGCTTGCTCAGGTACCCTAATAATCCTGATGCGCCGCTCAATGATTTTTCTATTTATAACCATCACTTCGATGGTTTTCGGCACTTTTCAACCCGTGGTGCGCGCAGAAACAAGCATTCCAAGTGCTTTTGAATTTGTGGGTGCGGGTTATGGGCATGGGGTTGGGATGAGTCAGATCGGAGCACGCGGACAGGCGCTCGAAGGAAAGAGCGCGGCTGAAATTCTTAACTACTACTATCCCGGATCTAGCGTTACACCATTTCCAGATAATCATTTAATCCGCGTTAATATTGCAAATCAAACTACCTCCGCCAGCATAAATGTAGAGAAATCAATTGGTGGCTTTACGCTTTTTAGAGGCGATGTTGCACCAACTGAGAACCCCGAACCCTTTGGGCGTTATGACGGTACCGTCACTGCGACTTTCACTAATTTTGAAGGTCAAGTCATTCCATTCTTGACTTCACCAACGGCAAAGTTCGCACCAATTCCAGCAAATGTGTCATGGACACTTCGCTGGGAAACAAGCACGGTAATCGCGTTTAAGAGCGGCGATAAGAGTGGCCGTTACAAATATGGCCAAATCAACTTTAAGAGTATAAAGTCTTCGATTACATCTTATCTCGCTGTTACAACAACACTTCGTTTGCATGATGAGTACCTTTACGGAATTGGAGAAGTTCCTTCTTCTTGGCCGCCGGCTGCGCTAGACGCCCAGGTAATTGCAGCGAGAACTTATGCATTAAACAAGATTGGCAGAATTCGAGCTGAGTGTGACTGCAACATCTATAGCACCACTATCGACCAGAATTTTGTCGGCTTCTCTAAAGAAGATGAAAAGGTTAACCGGATTGATTATGGAATTCTCTGGAAAAATGCAGTCAATCGCACCTTCATTGATTCTGAAACCGCGCTCGTAATCACAATCGATGGAAAGCCGATTAACGCCTTTTACTTCTCATCAAGTGGCGGCAAAACCCAGAACATTAAAGAGGTCTGGGGCTCGGAGTTCTCCTATCTCTTAGGCGTTCCGGATCCATGGAGCCTTAATCCCAAGATAAATCCGCGTTACTACAGCTGGACCCGCACGGTGCCTCAAGCGATGATGGCCCAATCCTTCGCGTTACCAAACGTGGTCTCATTTACAGTTGATGCAGTCACGCAAACAGGTAGCGTTTTTGCAATAAGCGCATTCTCATCCGATGGGAGAAAGAGCACTTTAACTGGCGAAGTTTTTCGCTCTAGAACGAATTTGCCTTCAACCTGGATTCGCAACAACCTTGTTCCCGTTGTGATTGTTCCGGTAGTTAGAGAATGTCAGGAGAATCGAACTTACTTACGTGCCCTATGCAAGATGTAGCAACTAGTTTGAGTGCAAAACGCTATTTAGCCCACCCCATGAACCACTTCTAGGTAGGGCTTCAAGAGCGCCATTCTCAGAATTTCTTCGTAGCAATATCCCATTCGCTCCAGATAATTCGCGCGCCTTCACAACTTTCCCATCTGGCAATTTCACCTTCGAACCTGCAGTGATGTAAACACCTGCTTCGACCACACAATTATCACCAAGTGAAATTCCAACTCCAGAGTTTGCGCCCAGCAAAGTTTTCTTACCAATCGAGATGACTTCCTTACCTCCGCCACTAAGCGTTCCCATAATTGAGGCGCCGCCACCAATATCGCTGCCATCACCGACAACAACGCCAGCTGAGATTCGGCCTTCGACCATAGATGTCCCGAGGGTTCCTGCGTTGAAGTTAACGAAACCTTCATGCATAACAGTCGTACCCGGAGCAAGGTGAGCGCCAAGTCGGACACGATCGCCATCGGCAATGCGAACACCTTCTGGAATTACATAGTCAATCATTCTTGGAAACTTGTCCACGCCATACACAACTAAGAATCCATCGCGGGCTCTTAACTTATCGGCGACCGCGTCAAAATCTTCGATGGTGCAAGGCCCATGAGAAGTCCAGACAACATTGTTGAGAATCGAAAAGATTCCATCTAGAGATGCGCCGTGAGGCTTTATCAATCTATGCGAGAGTAGATGTAGACGAAGATAAGCATCCGCCACATCTTTGGGTGCGACAGTTAAATCGATCTCTTTGGCTACTACTTCGCGCTTTACTCCTCGTATCTCATCGCCCGCTAGAAGAGCCGAAAAATCAGGGGATTTTCCATCAGATAGTTTGCCAAGACCTAGAACGGAGTATTTAACATCTAATACAGCGCCACTATTAGAGATAGTTGCAATTCCATAACCATAAGCGCTGCTCATGCGCCAAAGGTACCAACATCACTTACACCGGCGCCTGATGCAGTTGGGCTCTAGAGTGCGGTAGTGAAGATTGCTGTCTATTGCGCCTCCTCGACTGCAGTTCCAAAAGAGGCGCTACAACTTGGCTTTGATCTCGGAGTAGAAATTGCAAAACTCGGTCACGAGCTGGTTTGGGGTGGCGGAGCCATATCAGTAATGGGAGAAGTTGCGCGCGGTGCGCGAGCCCAAGGGGGAGTAACGATCGGTGTTATTCCGGAGCGACTTACAAATGTCGAATTCATCGATAGCGAAGCATCGCAAATGCATGTCGTTAAAGATATGCGTGAGCGCAAAGGAATGATCGAGAACATCTCAGATGGCTTTATCGCTCTTCCTGGCGGTATGGGAACTCTGGAGGAACTCTTTGAAATCTGGGTAGGAAAATATCTTGGTTTTCACAATAAACCGATTGTCGTTCTAGACCCAGACGGAGTCTACGATTCACTACGCACTGCTCTTGGAGATTTGACCGAGAAGAAGTTCTTAAAGCCCGGGCTACATGACCTAGTTCGTTGGTGCAATCGAATTGATGAATCACTTCAACATCTCGAGAGTTCGCAAAGTGCTTAAAGATTTTCGCGCCCAAGTATTTATTTCTGCACCACAACAAAAAGTTTGGCGCTCCCTTGTTGACTGGGAGAAACAAGGCGAGTGGATGGCGCTAACAAAAGTAACTTCTTCAGATAAAGGTGCAGATGATTCTGGCGTGGGAACAACTATTGATGCTTTCACCGGAATTGGAATTCTTGGCGTGATGGACCGAATGAAAGTAACTGCATGGGAACCACCAACATTTTGCAGAGTTGATCACTATGGAAAAATTATCCGCGGAATTGGCGAGTTCAAACTTACAGAAGTCAAAGATGGAACCAGATTTGATTGGTATGAAGAAATTAAAGCGCCTGGATTAGTTCTAGCGCTGATAAAGCCATTTATCTTGATTGCGGTAAATCTTTCTCTCAGGAAATTTGCACGCTCAATCAAGTAGGTCTTGAAGTACGAAGCGCATCCTGCCTTGTAGCCTTGGGATATGGCAGAACCGAAATCTCAAACTCTCGCTGAGTTGATTGACTCGCTGCCTGAAGAAGAGCGGATCGTTCTTTTGCTCTATTTTGCAAAGAATCTCTCGGTAGCTGATATCGCTGCCAAGATTGGGGTACCAGAACGCTCAGTTGCTGCAGTATTAGCCTCAGGTCGCGCTCGGTTGCGCTCCACCTTCGATTTCCCCTCTACCGACTGAATGGGCGATAATTCGCCCCTGGTTCTAGCTTTAAGAACTACCGGATTTAACCCGGACTAAAGCTTCTAGAAAGAGGTCGAAATGGCAGCCATGAAACCCCGCACTGGCGATGGACCTATGGAGGTAACCAAAGAGGCCCGCAGCCTTGTAATGCGGATTCCTTTGGAGGGCGGCGGTCGATTAGTTGTGGAACTCAATCAAGAGGAAGCACGCAATCTCGCGGATGTCTTGAACACAGCGGTCACGCTAATAAAGAAGTGAACCGCCCCATCCCGAAGTTGGGTACGCGCAAGACCGGCAGCCCCTCGGGAGAAACGCTAAAAGGTGTAACCCATCTTGCCCTCCCAGTTCTACTTAATGGCGATCTAGCAATAGCCGAAAAATGGCGCAGCTTCCTCGAAAGTGAATTCAAACTAAATTTTCAAGATGAAATCTCAAAAGCAGGTTCAAGTTTCACATCAAAATTAGGTGAAGTGGTTGAGATTTCACTACTCACAAAATCAAATTCGCTTTCTCGAATCTATTTGGTTGGCGTTGGGGAAGGTAAGCCAAATGAGTTGAGAAAAGTAGGTTCACTTTTAGGTCGAAAAGTAAAGTCGACTACTGCAACTTTACTCTCACTTTGTGCTGATAATGAGAGTGGTGCTTTAGTTCATTTAAATGCGCTCGCGCTTTCTACCTATATCTGGAGTACAAAAGGAGCTAGCGACAAAGAGCGAAAAATTGAGACACCTAATTTCTTAATTGGCGGAGACTTTCAAGAGGTTGTGCTTAAGAGCGAAGTCCTTGTTGGTGCAACTTGGAAGACTAGAGATCTGATACATACACCTTCAAATATAAAATCACCTGAATGGATTGCCACAAAGGCTAAATCCGAGGCAAAGCGGATGAAATTAAAGATAAAGGTGCGCTCTGGTCGAGATCTAGCAGAGTTTGGCGGATTGCGAGCAGTCGGAAATTCAAGTAAGAAAAACCCCCCAAGATTTGTGGAGATCTCTTACCAACCAACTGGCGCAGCGCGAAAGCCGCACGTTGTTTTAGTTGGCAAAGGAATCACATTTGATACCGGGGGTGTCTCACTCAAACGACCTTACGATCTGATGGCCCCGATGAAGAGCGATATGGCAGGGGCCGCTGCTGTATTGGCAACCGTCGTTGCCGCCGCTGAATTAAAATTAAAAGTAAAAGTGACTGGTCTCTTGATGCTCGCAGAGAATGCCCTTTCTGCAACGGCTCAAAGACCATCTGATGTAATAAAGCATTACGGCGGGACTACAACCGAAGTTGTTAATACCGATGCTGAAGGCCGCCTGGTGCTGGCCGATGGTCTCGCATATGCTGATAAGAATTTAGATCCGGATTATTTAATTGATATTGCAACGCTAACGGGCGCTGCCACCCTTGGATTAGGGCGCCAATACGGAGCGATGTACACCAGAGATGCCAAGTTAGCGAGGAAATTCAATGAACTTGGCGAATACATTGGTGATCGAATCTGGCACATGCCACTTGTTGATGACTACATAATCGCACTGGAAAGCCATGTCGCCGACTACAACCACATCGCCGATAAACAGAAGTTCCAAGCTGGCTCGGTAACAGCAGCGCTCTTCTTAGAGAAATTTGTGGGCAAACGTAAATGGGTACATATGGATATCGCTGGACCGGCGCGTTCCGAAGCTGATGCTGGCGAGAACCCAAAAGGTGGCACAGGTTTTGGCGTAAGGCTCCTTACTGAATGGATGGCTAGCCTTTGAAATCGCCGCTCTCTGACCGTGGCGATATGAAAGCATTCGCAAATTCCTTTATTCCAGAGACTGAGATTATGCAACGCGCACGTCAGCGTGGCGCTGAGATCGGTACTTATGAAACAACCCAATCCGTTGGTTCAATGCTTCGCTATCTAACAAATTTAATTGGCGCTTCATCAATCGTAGAAGTTGGTACTGGTTCGGGCGTTAGTGGACTCTGGATCATTCCGGCGATGATTGAAAAAGGGCTATTCACATCAATAGATGATGAAGTTGAGAACGCCCGCCTAGCTAAACAGGCTTTTGAAGAAGCAACTATCCCAACTTCACGTTATCGACTGATAACTGGAAATAGCACCGAGATAGTAGGAAAACTTGCCGACAGCCTTTATGACATCTTCATATTGCGAAAGAGCAGAGATATTTTCGAGAATGTCGAAAGCGCACATAGATCACTACGCCCAGGCGGCGTGCTCGTTATAGATAGAGCACTTATGGGCGGAAAAGTGGCTGATCCCACGCAACGGGATGAGGAAACAATTGCTTTTAGGGATGCAATAAAGCTGATTCGTGAAGCCAGAGAGCGATGGCTTCCCATGCTTCTCCCAGTAGGCGATGGCGTCCTAGTTGCCACGAAGATATAGGGATTTAGGATTACTTTATGTTTGGCGTCGGAATGGGAGAGTTCTTAGGACTCGTGGTTCTTGGTCTATTCCTTGTTGGACCAGATAAATTGCCAACGGCAGCGAAAGACTTTGCCCGGATAATTCATAAGGTTCGCAACTTCACATCGGATGCATCAAGAGAGTTAAAGAAGAATCTCGGACCTGGTTTTGAGGATTTGGATGTAAAGGATCTAACCCCAAAGAATCTCGCTAAAAAGGTGATTGGCGATGCACTTGAGGATACGAAGCCAGTAATCCAAGAAGTACGCCAGCGCAGCAAAGAACTTAAGGATGTAGCCAAAATAGATCCTGATTTACTATGAGCGAAGCGATTATCTCAGCGATAAGGGCTGAGCTAGCAGAGGTATCTGATCCAGAACTTCACCGACCAATAACTGAATTGGGCATGGTCGAGCAGATTAGTTTTGATGCGGGAACAGCAGATATTTCAATACTACTTACGATAACTGGCTGTCCTATGCGGGATCGACTCAAGAAAGATGTAACTGAAGCCGCGCTAAAAGTTGATGTAGTTAAATCTGTAAATGTTGCCTTCGGTGTGATGAACGATGAGCAACGCGACCGAGTCAAGAAGTTGCTCCGTGGTGGACGTGAGAAGTTCATTCCGTTCGCCCAACCAGAATCTCTAACTCGAGTTATCGGCGTTTCCTCTGGAAAAGGTGGCGTGGGCAAAAGCAGCGTGACAGTAAATCTTGCAGTCTCACTTGCACAACGTGGGTTCAAAGTAGGACTGCTTGATGCTGATGTATACGGCCACTCGATACCAAGAGCCCTTGGAATTGAGGGCAAGCGGCCAACTGCGATTGATCAAACATTTATTCCACTTGAATCTTTTGGCGTAAAAACTGTTTCAATTGAAATGTTTAAACCCGATCGCGCAGATCCAGTTGCGTATCGCGGTCCGCTCTTGCATCGAGTTCTAGAGCAACTCTTGAGTGATGCTTATTGGGGCGACCTTGATTTTCTGCTTCTAGACCTCCCACCCGGTACCGGCGATATTGCTATCTCACTAGGTCAGTTAATTCCCGGTTCTGAAGTTCTAGTTGTGACAACGCCGCAAGTAGCGGCCGCTGAAGTTGCAGAACGAGCTGGCCGAATCGCGCATCAGTTGAAGCAACAGATAATCGGCGTGATTGAAAATATGTCCGCTTACATTCCCGAAGGTTCAAATGAGAAAGTAGCGCTCTTTGGTGAAGGTGGTGGCGAAGAGACTGCTCATCGCCTCTCGAATTTAGTGGGAGCAGATGTGCCTTTACTTGGAAAGATTCCCTTTGATATTGCCCTCAGGGAAGGTGGCGATACGGGCAATCCAGTTGTTGTGGCAAAGCCTGAGTCACCAGCCGCCCTTGAATTTGAGGCGGTAATAGATCAGCTAACTACTCGTAAGAAATCTTTACTTGGCGTCCGGCTTGGGCTTAGTACCTAGCGTTGTCTTCGCTTAGTAATCTCTTACAAACCTTGAGATAGTACGGTTGAGCCGTGCGCGAGCGAGATCATGCAACCTTGCCATCAGGTCGCGATATCGGATTATTAACTCTAGTAATTATTGGAATTGGAACTTCAGGTCCCGTTATCGCGCTAAGCACAATGCCAATTCTCACTCTGATCTTCTGGCGAAATCTGGGTGGATTCTTTCTGGTTTTGCCGTGGGCCCTCCGTGGTCTGAATTGGCGCGATGCCCAGATTGCAAAGGGATTACGTTATTCATTTTTCTCTGGGATAGCCCTCGCACTTCACTTCATCGGATTTTTCGTTGCAATGCGCTTCACCACAGTTGCAGCCGGGACTGCGCTAACTGCGCTACAACCACTATTTGCTACCTACTTTGTAAAGCGATTGGGTGGTGAAATTCCGCGTCGAGCCTGGGTAGGGATGGCCCTTGCTTTCCTTGGAGTTTTGATAATTACCGGCGTTGACTCACAAATCTCAACTCGGGCCTTCATCGGAGATCTAGCTGCAATTGCATGTGCTGCCCTTTCTGCTACTTATGTCGTGCTCGGGGCAAAAGCGCGTGAGACTGTTTCTACTCCAACTTATACATCGATTGCTTACTTAACGTGTGCCTTAATTTCACTTTTCTTTGCTCTCGTCACTAAATCTGAGTTGATTAACTTTTCTACTCGGGAGTGGTTACTCCTGATTGCTTTAATTGCTGGCGCCCAGATTTTGGGTCACACGATTCTCAACTTCACACTTAAAAATCTCTCACCTGCAATAGTCTCGTTAGTGGTCTTCTTTGAAGTACCAGTTAGCGCACTTTTAGCCTTCTGGTGGCTTGATCAATTACCGCCGATAGGCACAATTCCTGGATTATTGCTGATACTCGTAGGTTGTGGCGTATTCGTCTTTAAGCGGAGGAAAGAAAGTTAATCAACCGTTAAACTTCGCAAGTGTTAATTGATCTTCATACCCACACAACCGCAAGCGATGGCACAGATTCACCGCGTGTATTGATAGATAAGGCTATTTCTCGCGGGATAGATGTATTAGCTCTGACGGATCATGACACCGTCGGTGGATGGGAAGAAGCAACCACTGCACTAAAAAAGCATCCCTCTGGATCGAATATGGAGTTAGTGCTTGGTTCTGAAGTTTCGTGCCAAGATGAGGATGGCACAAGTATTCACATGCTCGGACTCTTGTTTGATCCGAATTACACCCCACTAATTGAAGAATTTGAAAAGACTAGAGAGCATCGAGTCACGAGGATGTCGCGGATAATCGCAAGGCTTAATGAGGCCGGTATTGATATAACGATGGAAGAGGTTTATGCACAAAGACGAGGAGATGCAACGCTGGGCAGGCCACACCTTGCAGATGCTTTAGTTGCAAAGGGCCATGTCGCAAGCCGTGACGAAGCATTCAATATCTTTCTTCATAACGGGTCGAAGTACTACATAAATCATTATTCACCTTCCCCTGAGTTAGCAATTCGATTGATTAAAGAGGCTGGAGGAGTCGCTGTAATTGCACACCCACTCGCTTCAAGAAGTGGTCGAACAATAAAGAGTGAGACCTTATTGAAATTGATTAATGCAGGTCTAGACGGAATTGAAGTCGATCATCGCGATCACAGCGAACAAGAACGTTCTGAATTGCTTCGCCTCGCGATTGAACATGATTTAGTTGTAACTGGAAGTAGCGATTATCATGGGACTGGAAAGTTAAATCAGTTAGCCGAGTTCACCACGAATCCGCACCATTGGGAGCGGTTAGAAGCAAAGGCGAACGCGCGAAGGGTTGTGAAGCGATGAGCGAACTAACTGCACTAACTTTCGGCCTCCAGGCATTTGTAACTCTACTTGTTATCTTGGATCCGCCTGGTGCAGCGCCGCTTTTTCTCTCACTTGTTGGCGGTAAACAAAGGCGCGAGCAAGTTCGAATGGCATGGCTTGCTGCAGCTACATCACTACTAATCATCACGATATTTGCAGTCTTTGGTCAGTTCATCGTTGATTACTTAGAAATCTCAATTTCTGCGCTACAAGGAGCAGGTGGCTTGCTTCTGCTGTTAATCTCACTGGATCTTCTAAAGGGAATTGATAACGACCCCGCAAAAAGTGGTGAGAAGAATGTGGCGCTAGTTCCACTTGGAACTCCGCTGCTTGCTGGCCCTGGAGCCATCGTGACCATAATGCTCTTTGCCTCGGAAGTCGAAGGAACAGAGACTGCTCTCGGATTAGCAGGTGCAGTAATCGGTGCTCATATAGTCATCGGACTTACACTTATGTTTGCAACTCGAATTATCTCGGTAATTAAAGAGACTGGAGTTGCTCTACTTGCAAAGGTCGCTGGCTTACTTACTGCTGCTATCGCTTTTGAAATGGTGATGACTGGAATAAAGGGACTTCTCTAATGACTGGTTTTTTCGCACCAGATAGCGTGACGTGGCGGATTCACTCAGATCCCTCGATGCTAATTGGCGGTATCCGTGCGCTCTTAGAACAGGCGCTTCATCCCGGCGCGATGTCGGGCGTGGCAGCTCACTCCAATTTTCGCGAGGATGCCTGGGGAAGATTGCAACGAACTGGTGATTATGTTGGCACACTTACTTTTTCCACTAAAGAAGATGCCGAGAAGCTAGCTTCTCGGGTTCGGATGATTCACTCCAAATTAAAACTTGATGATCCTCATCTCTTGTTATGGGTACATATGGCAATGGTTGATGCATTCTTAGATACTGCGATTAGATCCGGTTTGAAATTAAGTAGTGATGAGATTGATCAGTATCTACTTGAAATGGTGAAATTTGCCGAGCTAGTCGGTATTGATCCCGCAGTAACTCCAAAAAATAAGAGCGAGCTTGATAAATACTTTGTAAACATTCAACCCGAGTTAGCAGCAAGTGATGATGCAAAGCGAGCAGCGCTATTTATCGCACTTCCTCCACTTCCGCCGTTATTGCGTTTTGGAACTCCGATTGCTCCACTTTGGGGCGGAATCACATCTCTCGCAGCAGCATCACTACCTAAATGGGCGCGCCGACTTTATGGCTGGCCATCACTTCCCGGACAGCAAGTTCCAACCGATTTAGCTCTCAAAACTACACGCGCTGCGCTCTCTACTCTTCCTAGTTGGTTTAGAGAGAGCCCACAACTTCGAGAGGCTAAGACTCGAATGGGAAGAGCATCGTGAAGAAGTTTTTGATCGCCAATCTTGCTGGTGGTACCGGTAAGACAACCACAGCGCACTCTTTGGCAACTGCGATTGCAGAATATGGAAAGCGCGCACTTGTTATAGATGCCGACCCCGGAGCTGCACTTACTTTCCTTTGCGGGGTAGAGAATCCAAGGTATTGCACGAGAGAGCTCTTTGATGGTGCGGAGAAGTTAGAGAACATCATCGTTAAGACCACAGATCGGTTCTCACTTGTGCCGAGTGCAAGCCGCCTCTTTCATACCGACTTTAAAGGGATAGCGAGGCTTGAAACTCAATTAGATCAATTTGATGTTGTTCTAATTGATAGCCCGACTGGTCCAAGTGCGCTTACTGCGCCACTCATTGAACTCGCAGATCAAATAATCTCTCCAATAGATGCAAGTATGCTCTCAATAAGGGGAGCGCTTAACTTAAGAGATTTTCAATCTAAGAGTGAGAAGAAACCAGAAATTCGATTACTTGAGATTAAGAGCGTTGTTTGGGATGAGGAACTCCGCAAAGCCGTGCTTGAAGACTTTAAGTTCTTTGATGTTTCAATTAGAAGAGATGAATCGGTCTTAGCCGCCCAGCTATCAACTCGTTCAGCCTTAAGTGAATATCCGCACTCGGATATCGCTTCTGACTTTAGAGAACTTGGTTATTCCTTACTTGAAGAAATCGGCTTGCTTTAAAGTCCCGCAAAACCAACGCGACGTTCGGCGCTCTCACCAATCTCAACCGAACTAATCTTGGCTGAAGGAATCAGATAGTTACGCCCTCTAACATCCGAAAGAACTAACGGCTCATTTGAAGCGATTGATTTCTTCAACAGAGCAAGCACCTCGTCGCGATCAAGGGAAACTTCAATTGTGATTTCACGAGCTTGATCACTTACTGAAATGCGAACTTCGCTCTTTGCGCTATCGCTCTTTGCGCCTTTTTTTGTGGTCATGTCGCGATTCTATTGAAACTTAAAGAAACTTCTACTTGGTGAGCGGGAAGCCTGAGATTCCGCGCCAAAGAAGACTTGCAATCAGAGCGCTAGCTTGGGTTCTATCTATTTTCCCGCCCTTTTCTAACCAATGGCGAGCGGTTATTTGTGCACAGCCAATGAGGCCAATTGCGAGAATCATTGATTCATCCTTAGGAAGGCCAGTATCAGCCGAGATAACGGCGCTTACTGCGACGGCGCAGTCATAACTCATCCGCTCAAGTCGCTCCCGGACTTGTGGTTCAACGCTCATATCGCTCTCGAAGAGAAGGCGGAATGCTTCACCCTCTCCTTCAATGAAACCAAAGTAGGCCTCAATTGTTGCTTTAACTCGATTTCGATTATCACGAGTCGAGGCAATCGCCTTTTGAATGGCGAATACGAGTGAATCAATATGTAAATCGAGTACGGCGAGGTAAAGGTCTAATTTCGAGGGAAAGTGTTGATAGAGAACAGGCTTGCTAACACTGGCACGCTCGGCAATCTCATCCATAGAGGCGGCGTGATAACCGGAAGCTGTGAAAATCTCTAGCGCTGCGACGAGGAGTTGCGCACGCCTCTCATCTCGTGGAAGTCGAGACTTCGGTTCGCTTTTGATTTCTGTGCTACTCATCACGCGCATAGTAGAGCCTTTTTAGCCAATTAATCTAGTTGTGGTTGCGGGTACGCTTACCTCGAAATGATTGCATCAACTCAGCCAAGACTTCTTCTCGTTCACGCGCACCCGGATGATGAGTCAATTAACAATGGTGCGACTATGGCCGCATATGTTGCTCGCGGCGCTCAAGTCACCCTTGTTACCTGCACTCGTGGCGAAGAAGGAGAAATTCTGGTCCCAGAGTTATCTCATCTTGCAAGCGATAAAGAAGATGGGCTGGGTGCGCATCGAGAGATTGAATTAGCAGCAGCGATGAATGAGCTCGGTGTTTCAGATTTTAGATTTCTAGGAGCGCCCGTCAAGAAATGGCGCGATAGCGGGATGATCGGAACCCCACAAAACGAACGTCCGGATGCCTTTTGGAATTCTGATTTAGATGAAGCGGCCCGTCATTTGGAGAAGATAATCCTTGAGATAAAACCACATGTGTTAATCACTTATGATGAAAATGGTGGCTATGGCCATCCAGATCACATAAAAGCCCACCAAGTTGCAATGCGGGCCGCGGAATTAGCTCGCACAAGTGGTTGGGAGATAAAGAAGATCTATTGGAACACAATTCCTATCTCAGTTATCGAAGAGGGCATTGCCGCAATGAAGGGAACAGGCGTTGATTTCTTTGGTGTTGAGAAAGCCGAAGACTTTCCATTTGCCGCTCCTGATCACTTAGTTACGACAGTTTTCAATGGTGATGAATTCGTCGCCAAGAAAATGGCTGCGATGAAGGCGCACCCAACTCAGATTGCAGTTGATGGACCATTCTTTGCGCTCTCTGACAATCTCGGATTTCGTGTTTGGGGCCGTGAGTTTTATCGCCTTGTACATGGCGAGAAGTCGGGGCCGTTTGATGAGGCCGGCCGCGAACTAGATCTCTTCGCAGGAGTTGAACTCAATTGATTAAGGGCGTTCTTTCAACTCTTTTTGGAGTGGCCGTTGGAATTTCGGGGGTGTTTCTCCACAACAGCTATCGACCATTTGGGGTCATAGTGTCATTGATAGCGATAGTCACCGGCGCTTATCTAGTTAAGGAGATGTATCGCTCAAGACTTAACTCTTGGCTCTATCTTTTGGGCTGGGCGCTCATAGTGATCCGGGGCTCTACCGTTGGTAATGGCGGCGAATTACTTATAGAGGCAAATCTCTATGGAAATTTATTTGTCCTAGCTGGTGCAGCGCTAATCGTTGCCTTCACTATCCGCTTTGGTAAATCTAATTAATCCGCCAACTCCACTCTTGGCCGCCGGAAGTATCACGCACTTCAATGCCAAGCGCCGCAAGTTGATCTCGTAGCTCATCACTTTTTGCAAAGTCTCGATCTCTCCTTGCCTTCGCTCGTTCATCAATCAACTTCTTTGCTTGATCTGGAAGCTCTCTCGAAGTTCTAATTTGCAATAGGTTCAATCCCAGCAAGGGATCTATCGCTTCAAAGAGCGCCCGTTTTTCACCAGGCTCAAGTGTTGATTTCTCAACTGCCCTTAGTTTCAACATAACTTGAGGAGTATCCAGGTCTTCACCAAAGTGATGGGCGATCTCAGCGACCTTTTTACCAACTAACTCTGAGTGAATCGCCGGCTTTGTAAGCCACTCTTGATAGGACTTACGCCATCTTTCGAGAACTAAGTGTGCCGCTTGAAGTGAACTCCAAGAGAGATCCATCTGACTTCGATAGCGATTTTCCATAAAGCAGAAGCGCAGGGCAAGTGGATCAATACCGCGCTCAACCACATCCTTAACCAAGACCACATTCCCAGAACTCTTCGACATCTTCCGCCCTTCAAAGAGAAGATGTTCACCATGAAGCCAGAGCGTCACTGCCTCATCGCCATTTGCACTTTCAATAAGCGGATTTGATTGGGCTCGTTCATTTTCATGATGAGGAAAACGCAGATCGATTCCACCAATGTGAAGATCGAACTTGCCACCTAAGTATTCAAGTGACATTGCGGTGCACTCGATATGCCAACCCGGAAAGCCGTTTCCCCAGGGGGTATCCCAGATCATCTCGCGCCGATTACCTGCTGCTTTCCAGAGCGCCCAATCAGCATGAAACTTCTTGGCACCGGCTTCGGTGAATTCATATCGATGCCCTGGCTTTAACGCATCTAACCGATTCCCACTTAACGCTCCATAACTTTCAAACTGTGTAGCATCAAAATAAACCGAACCATCTTCGCCTTTGTATGCAAACCCCTCCGCCATCAACTTAGAGATTGCATCAATCATGAGCGAGATACATTCACTTGCCCGCGGATATAGATCGGCTGGTGCGATATTTAGCGCATGACAGTCTCTATGAAAACGCTCTTCGTACTCTCGTGCAATTGAGTATGGATCTCTTCGCTCTGCCTTTGAAGCTGCAATGATTTTGTCTTCTTCGAAGTCCTCACTCATATGACCAACATCAGTGATGTTCTGGACGAGTTTTACTTTCAACCCAGAAAATTCCAGCCTTCTTCTTACTAAGTCGGCTAGAAGGAATGTGCGCAGGTTGCCAATATGGGCATCTCGATAAACCGTTGGTCCGCAGCAATAAATCCGCACAACCTGGGAGTCGCTTGCCACAACTTCTCGAACTTCGCGGGAAAGGGTGTCGTAAATCGCAAGCGGTGCTGCATCAGCGCGCTTCATACCTCTCAATTATCTACGATTCTGTAGGATTGGGTTCTCTCGCCAAGTAAGGAGTCGCTCGTGACATATGTGATCGCACTTCCATGTGTGGACGTAAAAGATAAGTCCTGTATCGAGGAGTGTCCGGTCGACTGCATTTACGAAGGGGAGCGGATGCTTTATATCCAGCCCGACGAGTGCGTGGATTGTGGTGCTTGTGAGCCAGTCTGCCCGGTCGAGGCTATCTATTACGAAGATGATGTCCCATCCCAATGGGGAGAATTTAAAGAAGTGAACTCTGAATTCTTCAATGAACTCGGTTCACCCGGAGGAGCGAGCAAAGTTGGTTCCACCGGCAAAGATCACCCAAAGCTTCTGCAGATTGAAAAGAAGCCCGAGAACTAGGGTTTTTTGAAACTCCCGGATTTTCCTTGGGATGCCCTCGCCCCTTATGGGCAGCGGGCCAGAGCCCATCCGCAAGGTGGAATTGATTTATCTCAAGGAACACCGGTTGATCCAACCCCGGAATTCATTCAAACCGAGCTAAAGGCCTCTGCTAACTCACCGAGCTACCCAGTCACAACCGGATCAAAAGAGTTACGCGAATCCTTAATCAATTACTCCCGTCAAGTATTGGGCGCAACAGGTGAATTTGATGTTCTTCCAACAATTGGCTCTAAAGAGATGGTCGCGCTACTGCCTTTTCTCTTGGAAGCCAAGCGGGTATTGATTCCGAGGATTGCTTATCCAACTTACAAAGTCGGAGGCCTTCTCGCTAAAGCAGAAGTGATTGAAGTCGATATAGATCCTGCTTCTTGGCCAGCAGAAGGTGTTGATTTAGTCTGGCTAAATACTCCTTCAAATCCCACCGGCCGCGTCCATAGCGATGACGAAATGCGCTCCGTTCTTAATTGGTCAAGGTCTCACGGAATTGCTATCGCAAGTGATGAATGTTACCTACCTTTCCCAGATCAAAAGCGTGGAACTTCAATCCTTAAATTTGCAGAAGGAGATAACAAGAATCTCTTAGCCTTACATTCGCTCTCAAAGCGGAGCAATCTAGCTGGATATAGAGCCGCATTTATTGCCGGTGATAATGCGTTGATAGGTAGATTGTTAGAGATTAGAAAACACATGGGAATGATGGTTCCGCTTCCGGTACAGAGAGCGATGGCAAAAGCACTTGGCGATGAGACTCATGTAACGGCCCAAGCTGAGTTGTATCGAGCTCGCCGGAAAAAACTTTCAAGCGCGCTGATTGCAAATGGTTTTAAAGTGGAAGGTTCTGAGGCTGGGTTATATATCTGGTGCACAAGAGGGGAGAGCGATTGGGAGAGCGTCGCTTGGTTTGCCGAGCGAGGAATAATCGTCACCCCTGGAAATTTCTATGGCGATGCTGGAAAAATGCATATCCGGATAGCTCTAACAGCCACCGATGCGAATATTTGTGAAGCGGTATCGCGGATTGGCGCGAATTAGATGAGCGCTATCAAGAAGGCGATTCTCCTAGTAGGCGGGAAAGGCACTCGCCTTATGCCTTTGACGACAAATGTCCCAAAACCCATGCTCCGTATTGCTGGCGCTCCTGTAACAGAGCACCAGATCGTAAAGGCGCGCGAGGCGGGAGTTACTGAGATAGTTCTTGCAACTTCTTATCTTGCCGATGTTTTTGAGCCTTACTTCGGAGATGGTTCTCGTTTTGGAATCAAGATCAAGTACGCTTTCGAGAACCAACCTCTCGGAACAGGTGGCGCAATTGCAAACGCGGCTGCCGAACTATCTTTATCGCCAGATGAATCTATCTTTATTTTTAATGGTGATGTTCTTAGTTCCCATAATTTAGGAGCCCAGGCTGATTTGCACTTCAGTAAGGGAGCATCTGCAACATTGCATCTAGTAGAAGTTGAAGATGCCCGGGCTTACGGCTGTGTCCCATTAGCTGGTGATGGCAAGGTCCTGGATTTTCGAGAGAAAATGGATAATCCAATTGCGAAGACTATTAATGCGGGTTGTTATATTTTCAGCAAGGCGGCTCTGGAAAAGATCCCAATTGGGCAAGTCATATCAGTAGAGCGCGAGACATTCCCGCTACTTTTAAAGTCTACTGGCTCGATCTTTGGTTACTGCGATTCTGACTATTGGATTGATATGGGAACCCCGGCTTCCATGATTAAGGCCTCGCGCGATCTCATAATGCAGCCACACATTTCGCGCGCCACTCCAAAAGTTGCAGCAGATCGATTAGTTGCCCCTAGCGCAAACCTCCATCCAAAGGCAAATGTCTCCGCAGGATCTTTTATCGAAGATCGAGTTGTAATTGGAGAAAACTCACAAGTCTTAGGTTCAATTATTGGCGCGGATTGCGTTATTGAAAGCGAAGTTTTCATTGAAAATAGCTATCTTGCGCCCGGTTCTCGCGTCAAAAGTGGTTCAGAATTAAGGGGCGAGATTTTCGGTTTTTGAGTCGAATCAACTTGACTCTTTCGAATAACAAGCGTGTAATTATCCTCATTGAGCCGGCCTTGGGGTCGGCCCCTGTCGTAGGAGTTCAGCTGATGACTGATGCTCGTCGCAATGAGCAGAACCACATTCCCGGTCCCTCCATCCAATTAGGTAATGGCGAGGTAATTGAGCTTTCCTGGCAGGAGCGCGCGCTCTGTGCCCAGACCGATCCAGAAGCATTTTTTCCTGAGAAAGGTGGATCCACGCGTGAAGCGAAGCGGGTCTGCCTATCCTGCGAAGTCCGCCAAGAGTGTCTGGAATACGCTCTAGCCCATGATGAAAGATTTGGAATCTGGGGCGGACTCTCAGAGCGTGAGCGGCGTCGCCTAAAGCGCCGACCTGCGTAACCTTCTTTAATCTTCTAACTTCTTTCAAGGCGGTGAGATGCCGACTTCAATCTCAAGCACCCTACGTTCACGTCATCATGTAACTGCGATTCTTGTTTCCCATGATGGCGCAACTTGGCTGCCCGAAGTCGTTGCATCTCTTGCAAAACAAAAACACGAAATCGATCAGTTAATTGCTATCGATACCGGATCAAAAGATGAGTCACTTAGATTAATTCGTAACGCTGGTATCCAAGTGCTTACCGCTCCAAGGGATACTGGTTTTGGCGCCGCAATTGAGATTGCTCTTGAAAGCACAAGACTGAAGCGCGCCCCTGAGGGAGTTACCGAGTGGATCTGGTTGGTTCATGATGACTCTGCGCCACAAGCAGATGCGCTTTTAGAGCTCTTGCTAGCTATTGATGAGAAGCCAAATGTTGCACTTGTTGGTCCAAAGCTTCGTGGTTGGTATGACCGTAATCATCTACTTGAAGTGGGCGTAAGTATCGCTGGAAATGGAGCGCGCTGGACCGGGCTTGAGTTTCGTGAGCAAGATCAAGGGCAACATGATGGCGCCACCGAAGTTCTCTCGGTCAACACAGCAGGCGCGCTCGTAAGGCGTGATGTCTTTGAAGAGATTGGAGGATTCGACAAAGAGCTATCACTATTTAGAGATGATGTCGATCTTGGTTGGCGTATCCATACCGCAGGTCACACCGTTTTAATCGCACCGTCCGCCGTGGCATTTCATGCCGAAGCGGCTGCAAATGAGCGGCGCGCGATTGATGTTACAGATGCATTTCTTCATCGCCCACTTCTGCTTGATAGACGTCATGCCGCCTATGTACTTCTAGCTAATTCCTCATTTTGGCTCTTGCCACTTATCGCGTTACAACTTCTTGGTTCGGCTCTACTTCGAGCAGCTGGATATTTGCTTGCAAAACTTCCTGGCTACGCACTTGATGAACTTGCAGCCGTAGCGTTAGTTATTTTTCAACCTCAAGATTTAATTAAAGCTAGAAGGGCTCGTAAAGCAACCCGTCTAGTTTCATCTCGAACCGTAGCTCGTTTCATTCCGCCTAGAGGCGAGCAGTTAGCGCTCACTATTGAGAAGAGCCGGGATGCTGTAATCCGCACTTGGCGAAAGAGCGCCGTTCGCAGCGATCAAGTAGCAAGTGGCGAAACTTCAGTACTTTCATCCACGCTTGATTTCAGCGAAGAGGCGGCACAGAACGCTGATATTGAACTGGTGCGAACTCCATCGCTTCTTCGCACAATAAAGGAAAGACCGGCTCTTACCGCTTTGCTACTAGTTCTAGTCGCTTCGTTAGCAGCATTCCGCGGACGATACTTCGATTTAGTTGGCGGAGCGCTTGCCCTTGCACCCAATAGCGGTCTAGATTTGTTAAGACAATACGTAGATTCTTGGCATGTCGTTGGATTAGGTTCGAGTGCCAATATGCCGCCTTGGATGGCGATACTTGGAATTTTTACTATCTTCACTGGATTTAACGCCAAACTATTTATCTCAATCCTCTTTGTCTTTGCTGCGCCGCTTGCCTTTATTGGAGCCTTTAGGCTGGCCCGAAAATTCTCTGAGATTCAATATCTTGCGATGGGCGCTGCGCTGCTCTATTGCTTTGCGCCTCTTGCACTCGGCGCACTCAACTCTGGCCGACTAGGTACGGTGGTTCTTTATGTGATTGGCCCTTGGTTAATGCGAGCTTTACTTGGCCTAGAGAATCTTGAACTCCTAGGTTGGCGCAAGATCTGGTGGCTCGCAGTTTTGCTAACCCTTGTCTTTGCATTCTCACCCATTACATTTTTGGCAATTTTGATCTGGCAATTCCTCTTAGTGATTCTTGATGTTGCCGCATTTAATAAGCAACCTTCCCTATTAAGTAAAGAACAATTTGATGCGAGAAATGTTCGAAGAGTTGCAATTGTTGTAGCGCCATCAATTGTTTTGGCGCCATGGTCCCTTGAATTACTCCTTCATCCCTCACGAATCTTGATTGATCCCGGGTTAAACATTCCGGGCGGCACCGTCCTTTCTGTTCTCCTCACAAACCCAGGCGGAGTCGGTGCGCCGCCAATCTGGTTGATTCCCTCTATTTTCTTTATCTCAATCATTGCGATCTTCGTTAGCAAGACTGCGCGACTAGGAGAAGTTGCGCTATTTTTCATTGGCCTGGCAACAATTTTGGGTTCACGCCAAGTTGGTGGCCATGGCCAATTCGTCCCTGAGTCTCTCTGGGTCGGAAGTCTTCTAGTAATTCCAACTCTCGCGGCCGTGCTTGCCGGAGTCGTTATGGTCGATCAATACTTACCTAAGATAAAAGAGAGTGCAATTGACTATCGACACCTACTACTCGGAAGCATCTCACTTTTATCTTTGATCTCGCTATTGGGCTCGATTTCGTGGTGGATAGGAACTTCAACAAGTGCTCCATTACAGAGCAAGAAAGCATCTGCACTTCCTGCCTTTTTAAGTGTCGAAGCCCAGACACAAGAGCGTTTCAAAACTTTAGTTATTAGAACTTCAGATCGGGAGACTACATTTTTCGTCGCCCGCGATCGCGACCTCCACCTCGGCGAAGCGGATGTGACAACCGGACTTTCGCCAGTCGTAAATAAAGCAATTGTTAATCTTGTAACCGGCGCCGGAATCGACTCAAGTCAGATCATGGCGGAATTTGGTATTAGGTATGTCTTCTTAGCCAGACCGGTTAATAAAGATTTAGTACGCACTATCGATGGAGTCGGTGGGTTTACTAGAGCTTCCAAGACCTCTGAAGGTATAACTTGGAAAGTTGCTGGCGCGCTAGCTCATATCTCTTTCCTTTCACAGAGCGGCGAGTATTCGGCGCTACCGAGTGGTCCAGTTGGTGCTACTGGATTCTTGCCGTCGGCCGGAACCGTGATAATTACTGAGAAGTCCGATGGCCGTTGGCGGATGCTTCTAAATGGACGTGAGATTGAAGCGCAAGAAACTGATAGCGGAGTTCCGAGATTTGTGATTCCAGAAGCAGGAGACTTCATCATTTACCACGATGGCACGGAACGTCGTGGCTGGGTTTCACTTCAAATTATTACTTTAGGAACGATAATAATTTTGGCGCTTCCGGCGCGTAGACGTCGCAGCGAGATGACTCCAGAGGAGCTCTCATGAAAGAGACTAGGGCTGCATTTGCGCTGCTTTTCTTTATCATTGCGGGGCATATCGCCTATTTGCTTCCCCAGGCTACGACTAAACAAGAACTTAGCCAGAGCTACTCGATTACTACTTGTCCTGGCGCAGTAAACGGTGCCAGCGCTACGGCTCTAATTCCTTCAAAGAAGATTGGTATTCGTGAACTCTCACGGAGAAATGCTGACTTCACCGAACCTACAAGTGGCAACATCTCACTTTCACGCGGAGCCATAATAGTTACGGGAAATCCCACAAATTCTTGGACAATTCAGACAAAGTCATCGAAGTGGACTTCCGCAGTTACTTGTGCGCCGGGAGAAAGCACATCGTGGTTTGTAGGTGGAACAGCGAATGTAACCAGCCAAGGAAAAATAGTTCTAGTTAACAGTGGGCTAAGCGATGCGGTTGCGGCTTTGACTGCTTACTCAGAGAACGGTCCGAGTGAGGCAATAAATGTAACCGTCAAAGCTCTGACTGAGAGAGAGATCAGAATCGATTCGCTCCAGCCTGGTTCAGATCGATTAGTAGTAAGAGTTCAAGTTGTTAATGGTCGACTTACTAGTTTTATGACTGATGAGAGAGTTCGAGGCCTTAATAACATCGGCGGTGATTATGTCTCGCCAATAACTGAACCAAAGCAAGAACAATTTATAGCTGGACTGCCAGCCACATTCGGCGCAACAAGCAAAGTGGCTCACACCTTGCGGGTGATGAGCACCGAAGATGTTGATACAAATCTCTCGGTAGAAGTCATATCAAGAGATGGCGTTTATATTCCAGTTTCTTTAGGAACAATCTCGTTAAATGCAGGAGAAGTCGTTGATGTCCCGCTTACTGGACTAGATCTCGGCAAGGCTTTCTTTGGCATTAAGGTCTCAGCAACCGCGCCGATAGTTGCGGGAGTATTTACTGAAGTAAGCCGCGGCTCTCTCTCGGACTTTATGTGGAGCGCGGCATCTCCTACCTTTGAAAATGTAAGTTTCAACATTTATGGGCTCGAGCCGATAATCACGTTTATGGGCGATCAAATAAGGGTTTCGGTTCAATGGCGCGATAGAACTGGAAAAGTAAGGCGCTCATCTCTCATCGGCCAAGAGATTGTTAATTGGCGAGTGCCAGCAAATGCGCGTTTGATAACAATCTCAACTCGTACTGAAGTGAGCGCCGGAATGTCTTGGATCACTAACGATGGGGTAGCCCATCTTCCAATTGCTAGTTCAGCAACGCTAGAAAGTGCTGCTCGGCCGCGAGCTGATATCGCGGTCATCCAACCCAGGTCGTAATCCCACAATTAACTGCCAACCCCACTAATCTCGCGCTATGTCATCTAGCTCCTCACATTCCGGTAACTCGCAAGCTGCGCGTAGACCAAGCGGTGCTGGACGTCGTTGCTCAAAAAGTGGCTGCCGAGAGAGCGCTGCGAAAACACTTATCTATATCTACTCAGATTCAACCGCTGTACTCGGTCCACTTTCGACTTACTCAGAGCCTCATTCATTTGATTTCTGTAATTCGCATAGCGAGCGCTTAACAGTTCCTCGCGGTTGGACGGTTATTCGCCATGAAGATGGTGCGCTTCGCGAAGAGCCTAAGCCAGAAGATTTAATGGCAATTGCTGATGCGGTAAGAGAAGTTGCAACTCAAGAATTAACACCTAGAAAAGAACAACCTGAAGTTGGAAGAAGAGGACATCTAAGAGTCCTACCGACTCAAGAATAGAAATTTAGAAATTGTGGATAGCACAGTCGTTCAAAAAATAATCAAGGCTTATGACATCAGAGGCCTAGTAGATGGCGAATTAACCGAGGAATTTGCATTCTCTGCCGGCGTCGCATTTGCACGATTCCTAGAAATATCGCGCGAACCTGCCACTGTAATCATCGGTGAAGATATGCGACCATCATCAGCAGATCTAGCCACCGCTTTTGCAGATGGCATAAATTCCCAGAGCTTTGATGTTATTCGTATTGGTCTTGCATCAACCGATCAACTCTATTTCGCATCCGGCTCAAAAAATCTCCCTGGCGCTATGTTTACAGCAAGCCACAATCCAGCTGAATACAACGGCATAAAGCTCTGCCTTAGTGGGGCGCGTCCGGTGGGACAGGAATCTGGGTTGGCTTGGATTAAGAATGAAATCCTCAAAGGAGCGGCGCTTCCACTTCGAACCGTGGGAAAAGTACATCAAATAGATCTTTTACAGGACTATGTCGACTTTTTGTTCTCGCTATTTCCCGAAGATACATTTACCCATCAATTCCAAGGACGCCGGATAAAAGTAGCGATTGATGCCGGCAATGGAATGGGTGGACATACAGCTCCAGCCGTAATGGCAAAGATAAGTGCAGATGTAACCAGTCTCTACTTTGAGCTAAATGGCAGCTTCCCGAACCATGAAGCAAATCCAATTGATCCCAAGAATGTTGTTGAACTTCAACAACTCGTAATCCAAAGTGGCGCGGATATCGGCCTTGCCTTTGATGGTGATGCAGATCGTTGTTTCTTGGTAGATGAAAGAGGAGAACTAGTCTCACCATCTGCGCTCACCGCGCTAATTGCTGATCGAGAGCTTAAGAAAAATCCAGGTGCAGCAATCATTCATAACTTAATCTGCTCCCGCGCAGTCCCAGAAGTAATTACTGAGAATGGTGGAGTTCCCGTAAGGAGTCGAGTTGGACATTCATACATAAAGCAATTAATGGCTGAGAAGTCAGCAGTCTTCGGTGGTGAACATTCCGGACATTTTTACTTTAAAGATTTTTGGCGAGCAGATTCTGGAATGCTCGCTGCGCTCCATGCAATTGCTGCACTTTTAGATTCACAGAAGAACCTCTCTGAGTTACTCAACAAATACAATCGATATTTCCTATCAGGAGAGATAAATACCAAAGTTCAAGATCAAGCCGGCGCGATTGAGCGGATTAAGAAGCACTACAAAGCTGGAAATGAAGAAGTAACTTTCGATGAACTAGATGGACTCACTGTTTCAGCTAAAAATTGGTGGTTTAACGTTCGCCCTTCAAATACCGAACCGCTTTTGCGCTTAAATGTCGAGGCCGATACTTCTGCTCAGATGGAGCAGTTAAAGGCTTCAGTTCTCCAATTAATGCGCTAACTAGTAAACTCGCGACCCGGTCCTTCCCAATCAAGGCAAAAAATAAGGAGAAGAAAGTGGCACTTCCTGCTCACGATATCACTGATGCATCACTAGCAAGCGAAGGAAAAAAGCGAATTGAATGGGCTGACCGGAATATGCCTGTCCTCGCTCAAATCCGTGAGCGCTTTGAAAAAGAGAAGCCATTCACCGGGATTCGATTCTCGGCCTGCATGCATGTAACAACTGAGACTGCAAACTTGATGCGTGCGCTCAAGGCGGGTGGGGCTGAACTCTCGCTCTGTGCCTCTAATCCACTTTCAACCCAGGATGATGTTGCCGCTTCGCTCGTACACGATTACGGAGTAAGTACATTTGCAAAAAAGGGTATCGATAGAGATGGTTACTACCGCCACATCAATTCATGTCTAGATATCGCTCCACACCAGGTCTTTGATGATGGCTGCGATCTTGTTAACACAATCCACACCACAAGGACTGAGCTATTGAAGAATGTAAGTGGCGGATGCGAAGAGACAACCACAGGCGTCATAAGACTTACGCAAATGGCAAAAGATGGCGCTTTGAAATTCCCAATGATTGCGATTAATGACACCGATACCAAGCACATGTTCGATAACCGTTATGGAACCGGTCAATCAACAATGGATGCAATCTTCCGCGCCACAAATCAGTTAATTGCTGGAAAAGTCTTTGTAGTAGCTGGGTTTGGTTATTGCGGTAAAGGCGTGGCAGATAGAGCACGTGGCCTTGGTGCCGATGTCGTTGTCACAGAAGTTGATCCAACAAAGGCACTTGATGCTCTTATGCAGGGCTTCCGAGTTATGCCGATGAAAGATGCTGCAAAGATTGGCGACATCTTCATAACTGTTACAGGAAATAGAACCATCTTGTCGAAAGAGCATTTTGAATTGATGAAGGATGGCGCAATCATGGCCAATGCTGGTCACTTCAATATTGAGATTGATGTTGACTGGTTAGATGCAAACACTAAAAAGAGCTCAAGAATTCGCCATGCAACTGATGAATATCAGCTAGCAAATGGAAATCGCATCCTCCTAATCGCCGAGGGTCGCCTAGTAAATCTTGGCGCTGCCGAAGGTAGCCCGGCCGCAGTTCTTGATATGTCCTTTGCAAATCAGGCACTTGCTGCAGAGTGGTTATTGAAGGAGGCAAGCAAACTCTCACCTGGGGTTCATGAAGTTCCCAAGGCAATTGATAAAGAGATTGCCAGCCTCAAGTTGAAGAGTATGGGCGCCAAGATTGATACTTTGACCTCGATACAAGAGGAATATTTGAACTCCTGGGAGCACGGCAGCTAATGACTTCAATCATGGTCGTTGATGACGATCAAGACCTAGCAGAGATGCTGGGGATCGTCCTCAATGGCGTTGGTATGGAAGTTGATTTAGTAAGTCGCGGTGATGAGGCAGTAGAAATCTTCCGCAATTCGCAACCGGATTTAGTTCTCTTAGACATCATGCTTCCCGGCACAGATGGAATCGAAGTTTGTAGAGAAATCCGTAAACATTCCACGCGAGTACCTATCGTGATGCTTACGGCAAAGAGCGATACTCATGACATCGTCAAAGGACTCGAAGCAGGGGCCGATGACTACATGGTCAAGCCCTTCAAACCCTCAGAATTAGTCGCTCGAATCCGCACTCGCCTGCGCAGAGCGGGCGGAGATATAAATGGGAATCTCACAATTGGCGATCTCGCAATCGACATAGTTGAGCACACAGTCTCACGCGGTGGAAAAGAAATCCCACTCACGCGCCTTGAGTTTGATCTGCTAGTCGCACTGGCAAAAGAACCAGGTCGAGTTTTTACAAGAGAGGCATTACTTGGTGAGGTTTGGGGATATCGGCACTCAACCGATACTCGATTAGTAAATGTGCACATTCAAAGGTTAAGAGCGAAGATCGAACATGATGCAGAGAACCCAACAATAGTTCTTACCGTCCGGGGAGTGGGATATAAAGCGGGCGGCTCTGGCGCTCGTCCCTAATGCAACGGCTCTTTAGCTTCTTTCGACGATCACTATTTCTTAAAGTCTTCTCACTTGCTGCATTTCTCTCCATAATTCTCATTTATTTCGTGGGTTCTAATGTTTATGGTCGAATCTCGGATGGAATCGTAGAAGAGAAGATTTCTTCCTCTATCTCCCAAGGAAGAGCAGCCATTCAATACGCCGAGTACCGCTTCACTATCGCGGGATTAAATCGAAATGTCGATTACACCGTAATTGCAGATGAAGTCGTTAAGTCAGCAAATATCAGCGCCGAAGAGTCGGGTCGTGAAGTTGCACTCTTCAACGCCGCAGGTAAGAAAGTAGCTGGAATTCCATCTGTAAGTACCTCCAACTTTTTAAAGCCAGAAGCGATTCCTAGCGCCCTTAGAGAGAAGATTGTTGCGAGCGAAGAGCTTGATTGGCTACCTGGAAATCTCGAATATGTTAATGGCAAGGTAATCCCAGGAATTTTTATTGGCAAAATAATTGAGATTCCTAGGGCTGGTAAGTATGAAATGTATGTCGCTTATGACTTTGCGGCACAACAGAGCAATATTGATTTGATTGGCCGTTCGCTCTGGGGTACCGGTTTCTTGCTTATCGCTCTCATTCTCTTAACTGCATCCATCGTCTTGCGACTAGTGATAAAGCCGGTGCAAGTTGCAGCTGAAGTTGCTGAATCCTTAACAGCTGGAGACCTACAGCGCAGAATGGCGGTGAAAGGTGAAGACGAAATTGCCCGACTTGGGCTCGCCTTTAACCAGATGGCTACAACTCTTGCCAATCAGATCTCAAAACTAGAAAACCTATCGCGAGTGCAACAACGATTCGTTTCGGATGTCTCGCATGAGCTACGTACACCACTTACTACTATTCGAATGGCATCAGATGTGATTCATTCTGCACGAGCCAGCTTTGACCCCACTATTGCAAGAAGCGCAGAATTATTGCTCTCGCAGATAGAGAAGTTTGAACTTTTACTTCAAGACTTACTTGAAGTAAGTCGCTTTGATGCCGAGGCTGCCGTTCTATCGTTAGATCGAGTTGATATAGCTACACTCGTTCGTAGATGTGCTGAGGACTTTGCTCTCCTCGCTGAAGAAAAGGGTACGAGCTTGCGACTTCATGGCTTTGAGTTAGAAATTCTTGTCGATGCTGATCCCCGAAGAATTGAACGGGTAATTAGAAATCTAATAACAAACGCAGTAGATCACTCAGAATCAAGACCAGTTGATATCAACATAGCTGAGAATGAGAGTGCAGTTTCAATTGGGATTCGAGATTACGGAGTTGGAATCGCGAAGCAATATTGGAGTCGAGTATTTGATCGCTTCTGGAGGGCTGATCCCTCGCGCTCGCGAATCAGAGGTGGCACAGGCCTTGGCCTTTCAATCGCCAAGGAAGATGCTGTTCTACACGGCGGAGATATAAGGGTTTGGGGAGAACTTGGAGTGGGCGCGAACTTTGTACTAACTATTCCGAAACGAGTTGGCGTACCTATTTCCTCCATACCTTTATCTGAGATTCCCACAACCGCAGAATAAATTTAGAAACGAGCACTCAGCTTCATTGAGAATCTGGGTGTGTTAGCAAGATATCTGCAATCGTTGGTAAGAGGGCTGACAACTCTTGCATTTGAAGAGAGTTGCTTGGTTTGTGGTGCGGGATATCAAGCCCTCTGCCTAAGGTGTAATGAGAATTGGTCAGGTGAGCCAAAAGAGATCAAGGGCGAAAGTTTTCCAATATTCTCCCAAGGGATTTACGATGATTTAGCAGCAAAGATTGTGCTCTCGGCTAAAGAATCTGGTCTTGGTTCGGCAAAAGAAATCCTTTCCCTTGCTCTCACTAAATCCGTTTTGGCGTTACTAAGAAGGAGCGAAGTTAAGGAGGGGCGAATCGATTTAGTTCCCATACCCTCATCGCGCGGGGCACAAATTCGACGAGGTGAGGACTTTCTTTTTGAATTAGCAAAACTAACAAAAATTAGATTAGCAAAGGCCGCTCCCGTCTTTGACTTCCGAATTAGCCGAGTCCTAAAGGTAAGAAAATTGATTAGAGATCAATCTGGATTAAGCGAAAGAGAAAGAGATTTGAATTTATCGGGCGCTTTCTACGCGGATTTGAAGATTCCAATAACGACCCAACTTGTAATACTCGATGATGTAGTCACAACTGGGAGCACCTTGAGAGAGGCAAATAGAGCGCTGAAAGAGAGGAATCTGACAGCCCTAGGGGCCGCTACCGCATGTGCATCGCAGCGTCGGCTACTAATACGATAGCCCTTTGAACCGGTGTGCAAAGCTGTTAATAGGAAGGTTGGTTCGTGGTCGCGATTCTCGACAAGATTCTCCGTGCCGGTGAAGGCCGAGCTCTCAAGCAACTCGAGAAATTGGTGTCGCTCGTAAACGAAGAAGAAGCCCGTTTCTCGGCGATGACCGATCAAGAGCTTCGCGATATGACCACTCAATTTAAGAAGCGCTACGCCGATGGCGAATATCTTGATGACTTACTTCCCGAAGCTTTTGCTGTAGTTAGAGAGGCCTCAAAGCGAACCTTAGGTCAACGTCACTACGACGTTCAGATAATGGGTGGCGCTGCCCTACATCGCGGAAATATTGCGGAGATGCGTACTGGTGAAGGAAAGACACTTGTTGCAACGCTTCCTTCATACCTAAATGCGCTAACTGGCTTAGGTGTTCATATCGTTACCACAAATGATTACTTGGCTGAGCGCGACAGCGAGTGGATGGGCCGCATCCATAGATTCTTAGGTTTAAAAGTTGGCGTGATACTCGCATCAATGAGCTCGAGTGAACGTCGTGCACAATACGGAGCAGATATAACTTACGGAACAAATAATGAGTTTGGATTTGATTACTTACGCGACAACATGGCCTGGTCACTTAGTGATTGCGTGCAACGCGGTCATAATTTTGCAATCGTCGATGAGGTTGACTCAATTCTCATCGATGAGGCCAGAACTCCGCTAATTATTAGCGGACCTGCTGATAAAGCAACTAAGTGGTATGTCGAATTCGCGAATGTTGCTGGGCGCTTGATCCGCGGCGAGCATTATGAAGTAGATGAGAAGAAACGAACTGTTGGGATTCTTGATGAGGGTGTAGCAAAGGTCGAAGAGTTTCTTAAGATTGAGAATCTCTATGAATCGGTTAATACACCGCTTATTGGCTACTTAAACAATGCCTTGAAGGCAAAAGAGTTGTTTAAGCGGGATAAAGATTATGTGATTATGAGCGGTGAGCTATTGATAGTTGATGAACACACCGGACGCGTGCTCTCAGGACGTCGTTATAGCGAAGGTCTGCATCAAGCTCTAGAGGCAAAAGAGCGGGTTGAGATTCGTGATGAAAATCAGACTCTTGCAACCATCACCCTGCAGAACTACTTCCGTTTGTACAACAAGTTATCTGGAATGACCGGTACTGCTATGACTGAAGCAGCAGAATTTATGCAGATCTATAAGTTAGGCGTTATTCCGATTCCTACGAATAAAGATATGCGTCGCATTGATCAATCTGACCTCATCTATAAAACAGAGAAGGCAAAGTTTGAAGAAGTCTCCAACGACATTGCCGAGCGTCATAAGAAGGGCCAACCAGTCTTGGTCGGAACAGTTAGCGTTGAAAAGTCTGAAACTCTCTCCCAGGTATTAAAACGGCGCGGAATTCCGCATGAAGTTTTAAATGCAAAGCAGCATGAACGTGAGGCCGCAATCATTGCGCGCGCTGGAACGATTGGCGCCGTAACAGTTGCAACAAATATGGCGGGCCGCGGAACTGACATCATGCTGGGTGGAAACCCTGAGTTCATGGCAGATTTTGAACTCCAACGGCAAGGTATTTCACCTGTCGAAAATGGTGAAGAGTATGAACGCCAATGGCCTGATGAGTTAGCGCGACAGAAATCTTCAGTCGCTCAAGAACATGAAAAAGTTGTAGCGCTTGGAGGGCTTTATGTTCTCGGTACCGAGCGCCATGAATCAAGGCGTATCGATAACCAGCTACGAGGTCGCTCAGGTCGTCAAGGTGATCCTGGTGAATCGCGCTTCTATCTCTCACTCCAAGATGAATTGATGCGTCGATTCAATTCAACCTTAGTGGAGCGCTTCTTGACCGCAGCCGGTATCCCAGACGAAACACCGATTGAATCAAAGATGGTCACAAATGCAATTAAATCAGCTCAAACTCAAGTTGAATCACAGAACTTTGAGATGCGCAAAAACGTTCTTAAATACGACGACGTGATGAATCGCCAGCGCGAAGTTGTTTATGGTGAGCGGCGCGAGGTACTAGAGGGTGCAGATCTAAAAGAACAGATGAGTAAATTCATCGAAGACACAATCCGCGGATATGTAGCTGCTGCGACTGCCGAGGGCTATCCAGAAGAGTGGGATTTAGAGAAACTCTGGACGGTACTAAGAGCTATTTACCCAATTTCATTCTCCGTTTCTGATCTAGAGAATGAAGCTGGGGGAAGAACTGGTCTTGATCAAGACTTTCTTGCGCAACGGATTGTCGATGACATCTTTAAGGCTTACGGAGAACGAGAAGAGAAACTTGTAAGCGATGTCTTGCGCGAATTAGAGCGCAAAGTCTTGCTCTCCGTCCTTGATCGTAAGTGGCGTGAACATCTTTATGAGATGGATTATCTGCAAGAGGGAATTGGACTGAGAGCCATGGCCCAGCGCGACCCACTTGTTGAGTACCAAAAAGAGGGTTATGAACTCTTCTCCGCGATGATTGAAGCGATGAAAGAGGAAGTAGTTGGCTTCCTATTTAATGTCGAAGTAAAGGTCGAGGATTCAAAAGTTGAAGCCAAGGGCGTTGAAGAAAGTAAGCCCTCTGAAAATCTTAAATACAGCTCTCCTTCCGAGAGTGGAACCACAAAACGTTCTTCATCTGGATCATCCATCTCTAGAAATGCACCTTGTCCTTGTGGTTCAGGAAAGAAATACAAGCGCTGCCACGGCGCCTCAGAGTAAATCAAACTCAGTACAAATCCAGCGGCGATCTACTCCCTCAAAACGTGCTGCAATCGCACGAACTCGTAAACCAATTGAGATAGTTGCAGTTAGCTCAATAACGCCTTCAATTGGTTCGCTTCGATGTATGCGCCGTAATTTGGGAGCTGCCTTGGGAAATTTGCTATGCGTTCCAACTTGCTTTGCCAGGTTGTTGTAGATAAATCTATGGGTATTTCGCGCGATCTGGGTTATGGGTCGTCTTCCGGCAAGAATCTCAACAACGCTTATTAGGTAGGCGCGTGTCCACTTGTTTGGATCAGGAAGTGAATCCAAAGATGAAGGCAACGGCGCAAACTCGGGATCAAATACCTCTCCATGTGTAGTCGGTACTAGATATAACTTGCCGTCGCGAGGGGGTATGAATTCCTCTGGGCCTTGATAGAAGGGAAGTCCTTGCGCAGTTTCTCCAGTAGTTAACATCGCGGCAGGATTTCGTAGCGATGTGAGAAATTCCTCATCCGAAGGGATGAGATTTAGTTGTGGATAAGAAAATTCTTATTCTCTGTTATTCGGGTATCTAAGGCCAATGGAAAGAGAAGAAAAGAAGAAGAAAGTCAACGCTACGAAACGTTTTGATGAAATCCGGCTCTACCTAAATCCTAGATACCTCTTGGGATTGATCCTGATACTCGCCTCATTTAGCTCGGCCTACCTGATTAGTAAGTCTTCCGATCGAATGATCACAGTTTGGGGAGCAAACGTGGATCTTGCGCCCGGGGAAATGATTGAAGCTGATGATCTAAAAGTAATTCGAGTACGGCTCCCTGATAACGCGGCTCAATATCTTGACTCCAAGACCGACTTAATCGGAACCACAGTGTTAAGAGCGATTGGATCATCTGAACTGATCCCTAGTTTTGCGTTAACAAGTGAGATTGATCTTTCACTTGCAAGGGTCCCAATCTCAATTGCGCGTGAATGGGCTCCGATCGAATTAAGAAACGGGTCGTTAGTAGATATCTACGGAATTCCAAATCGCGCCAATCAATTCAGCCAAGATTCAAACCCCTCTAGCCGCTTACTTATAAGCAATATCGCCATCGACAGCGTGGATGCCTCTAGTAGGGAGCTTGGCGGAAGAATTGGAATGACTGTACTTGTTCCGCAAGCGCGCGTTGAAGCAATAGTTTCGGCGATATCAAAATATGAATTTCTCTTGGTAAGTAAACCCAAGAATCGTTTCTAATAGCTAATGTCAATCTCAATAATCACTTACCTTCAGGATGCTGAGTTCGAAGATCAAGTCATTGAAGCGTTAATTTCTAAGGGAATTAGTGAGGCGAAACTTGAGTACCGAGCAATAAGTGAACAGAGCCTTGTAAATTATCTCGATGCACTGGCAATTAGTGATGTGCGCCGAATTCTGATTCTTGATTGCGAGATTGAAACAGTCGCTTTAAAGAGAGCCCTACGAAAACATCCACACCTTGTAACCTGCGATTTCAAATCTGATATCACGGTCGCCTTAGATGAGATTGAAGCTCTAGTGAATCGATCGGTTCGTGAATCAGATAGTGAAGTGCCGCCGAGGCAGACTTTGAAGGCCCAGCAAAATCTATTCGTGGTCACCGGAACTACGGGCGCTCCCGGGGTGACGACTTTAACTATGAATCTTGGCTTTGAGATCTCAAGGCTGAAACGGGTTGAGCTGGTTGACTCGCATCCACACCGAAGAGACTTGGCTTTTCTCTTAGGGGCCAAACGAAATAGCGAACAAGTTAGATTGTCTGATCAATTGTTAATTACCAATCAATTTCGTGAAGCTGAGCAAGTTATTCAACTTGTAGATGCCGGGCCTATCCCAGACCTTGCTAAGGCTTTCTCAGATAGGCGAGAGAGCATCAAGAACTATGTGAATCTTCTTGAATCGGCAGAGCGCATCTTCTTCCTTATGACTCCTGACAATAACCATATGTTTGAGTTAGAGATTATCTTGGCTTCACTTGATGCCGGTCGCCTTCGGGCTCGAGCAACATTTCTTCTTAATCAGATGGGCAACTCATCGAGGGAGCGCTCCATAAAGAAGAGATTTGAGTCGCGCGTTGGAAACTATTCATCTCATTGCCTTCCCTTTGATCGCGATTCACTCGATCGGGCTAAAGCAAGATATTGCGCCTTAATGGATGTAGCCCCGCGTTCGCGCCTGCGCCGTTCAATTGTGGAAGTGGCAAATGCCGTTGTTGAGTAACCTCTGCTTATGCCTTTTCGTAATCTTCCGGGAGCATCGTCGCTCTCAACCGAGGAGTTCAATCGCCTCTCGGACTTGATTGCTGAGTGGCAACTTCTAGCAGATCTCTCCTTTGCAGATTTAGTCCTATGGATTCCCAAAATTGATGGAACCGGCTTTATTTCAGTCTCCCAAATTAGGCCAATGACTGCGGCAACCGTCTTTGCAAATGACATGATTGGAACTGAGATTACTTTTGGTAATCATCCAAATATTGATGAGACTTTTAAATCCGGAAACATAATTAGAGATACTGAAGCGAGCATGATTGGCGAGTTCACGGTAAAGGAAGAAACTATCCCGGTTCGACTAAACGGAAAATCTATTGCGGTTATCTCGCGACATCGAAATGTAGAGACGATGCGAACTCCTTCAAGGCTTGAACTCAACTATCGCGAGATTGCAAATCACATTTATCGGATGGTCGCCGAAGGAAACTTTCCAGTGCAAGGAAGTGTTTATCGATCTGAGACAGCCCCGCGTGCGGGCGATGGCTTAGTGAGATTAGATGTTGATGGTCGAATCACCTTCGCAAGCCCTAATGCGCGAAGTGCATTTGCTCGTATCGGTTGGATGAAAGATATGGACGGCCAGAATCTTGGTGAGATTCTAGATAACTTAGCTGTTCCAATGAGGGGGCGAGAGCCGCGCGAGGAGAGTTGGCGCGTTGTCTTAAGTGGAAAATTCTTAAGGCGCGATGAGTTTGAGAATTCAGATGGAGTGTTAGACCTCTTGGCTATTCCGCTTACGGAATCGGAGATCCGTATTGGAGCAATTGTTCTAGTGCATAACGTAACCGAGCTACGGCGTCGCGATCGAGCGTTAGTTAGCAAAGATGCGACTATCCGAGAGATTCACCACCGAGTAAAGAACAATCTTCAATCGGTTTCTGCGCTACTTAGATTGCAATCTAGACGTATCGATGATGGGGTAGCACGCTCGGCAATAGAAGAGGCGATTCGGCGAATCGCATCAATCGCGCATGTACACGAGACGCTTTCGACCAGCTCGCAAGATAGCGTCCTATTTGACGATGTCGTGGTTAAGTTGTTACAGAGCGCCCTTGAGCTAAGCCCGAGACCGAGTGAAATTGAGATAAATAAGAGCGGTGAGTTCGGCGCAATCCCATCACTTATCGCAACTCCATTAGCGCTAATCCTTACTGAGTTGATTCAAAACTCATTAGAACATGGCCTAAATGAGCGCGGGAGCAAGTTAGAGGTTTCGGCGATTCGAAGAGGTTCCCACTTTAAAATCTCAGTTAGTGATGATGGCGCGGGAATAAGCGCTGACTTTGATCTGCTAAATAGCTCAAGTCTGGGTCTTGAGATTGTTCGAACTCTTACCGAAAATGAACTGTCAGGTGAGTTAAGGTTTGAGCGATTAGGTCAAGGTACGAAAGCAGAGATTGAATTTAATTTAAATTAAGAATTCTGATTTTGAGTCTCAAGCATGCGCGCTCTATGTCGAGCTGCTCTGCGCTTCATGGCGCGGCGTTCATCTTCAGATAGGCCACCCCAAACTCCGGAATCTTGGCCGCTCTCAAGGGCCCATTGCAAGCAGGCCTCGCGGACATCGCACTTCATACAAACTTTCTTTGCCTCTTCGATCTGTGCAATTGCAGGACCAGTATTTCCAACTGGAAAGAAGAGTTCTGGATCAACATGGCGACATGCTGCGCGGTGGCGCCAATCCATGTTCATATCCGTAGCCACTAAATCTCTCCTCTACATCCTTTTATTGCCATTGCATTCGCGCGCGAGCGTGCGATTACGTTTTCTAGCTTTTCTTCCCGGATTGGGTGAAGACCCAATTCTCTCGCGTATTGGCTTCATTCTCAATACTCTCGAAAGGTGAGTTATCGCTCAGTTGCGCCCCCGACAGGATTCGAACCTGTGCACCTGCCTCCGGAGGGCAGTGCTCTATCCCCTGAGCTACGGGGGCTTTCGATAAGGCTATCAGTCAAAACTCATGCCAAGATGTGGGCGTGAGTGAAAATTCGATGCAAAAAGCATATTTCGCAACTGGATGTTTCTGGGGCGCTGAGCGGCGATTCTGGAAACTAGATGGAGTAATTTCAACATCAGTTGGTTATATGGGTGGAAAGCGACCTAACCCAAGTTATGAGCAAGTTTGCACCGGCACCACTAATCATGCAGAAACTGTCGAAGTCACCTTTGATCCCGGCAAGATTAGCTACGAGCGCTTGTTAGAAGAGTTCTGGACGATGCATGATCCGACCTCACTAAATCGCCAAGGCGGTGATATTGGAACCCAATATCGAAGTGCAATCTTCACGACGACTAACGAGCAGATGATTTCTGCTGTAAATACCCGCGAGATTTATAACGACCTACTCGTCAGCAAGGGTTTTGATGAGATTGTGACTGAGATACAAGAAGCTAATCCACATACTTATTGGCTTGCAGAGGAATATCACCAACGGTATTTGGAGAAAAATCCAAATGGATATGACTGCCACTCATCAACCGGAATCCCGTTTCCAAAAGTGAAGGCTTGAAATGGAATCCGGGTCCCTGCTTTCTAAGATAAATCCGCTTACTGGTAAGCCTTTTGAGGTCCAGGTTGACGATAAGAAACTTGAGGGCGAATTAGATCCACTCTCATTTGGCGTGCTTCGTAAAGCAGGCACCGAGGTCGCATTCACCGGCAAGTACTATGAAACTGAAACTATCGGAGTCTATGAATGTAAAGCTTGTGGCGCTGAATTGTTTAGAAGTGAAGAGAAATTTCACTCAGGATGCGGCTGGCCCTCTTTCTATGCGCCAAAGGCTGGCGATGCGGTAATTCTCCTTGAGGATCGCTCGCTGGCTCCACGGATACGTACTGAAGTTAGATGTGCAAAGTGCGGCTCACACCTTGGCCATGTTTTCGAGGGTGAGGGATACGCAGTCCCTACCGATCAAAGATGGTGTATTAATTCGGTTGCCCTTGTTCTAAAACCCAATCAATAAAGCGAGTGCGCTCTCCAGCAATACCAAGCTAAATGGCTACGGTATGGGGCAAATTTAGATCCAAGTTCCTCTAACTCATCTACCTCTACATCGCGCTTCATCTTGTAGACCTTTTCCCAACCGCGGCGAACTCCCAAATCGCCAGTTGGCCAGATATCAAGCCTTCCTATTTGAAAGATTAAAAACATCTCAACGGTCCATCTTCCAATCCCGTAGTAGGGAAGAAGAATCTCCATAATCTCTTGATCATCTTTCCGGCCTAAGGAGCGGATCGGAAGTTGCCCTGAAGTTACCGCCCGCGAAAGTTCGAGAAGTGCGCGCGCTTTATTCTCAGAACAACCCGCTTTACGGAGCTGAGAAGTGCGCATCGATGAAATTTCATTTGGGTCTAGCCGGCCACCGCTAATTGCAGCAACGCGAGCAACAATTGTTGCGGCTGCCTTAGTTGAGAGCTGTTGGCTCAAAATCGAATCGGCGAGAGATTCAAAATTGCTTGAAGTAGGACGGCGAACTCCAATTGGAGCAGGTCCGAAT
>VGAG01000004.1 GCA_016870835.1 Actinomycetota bacterium
CATCAATAATCACATCATCGCTATCAGGAGCTCTGCCTGACTTATCTAGACCTGCGAACTCGGTTTCGTTTGGAATCACCCAATCTGAATTCTTGAGTAGTTCTGGTAAAAGAGGTGCGAAGGGCGCTGGGTTAAGAATTGTTGTAATACCTCTAGCGCGAGCGGCGGCAAAAGCAGCGGCGCTAACTTCTTGGCGAATTTCCAATTGCCCAACCAAAACATCAATTTCAGAAATTTCTGAGAGCGCGCTTTGAACCTGTGGGACAGTCATTGCAAAGTTCGCACCAGGTACACAGATGATTCGATTGGAGCCATCAGCCTCAACCCAGATTGGAGCTACTCCGCTGGGTCCTGGAACTCGATTTACATAAGTTGTATCGATTCCCTGTTCTTTAAAGTTCTTCAAAGTTGTTTCACCAAAGACATCATCGCCAAGGGTGTTAATCATTTTTACTTTTGCCCCAAAACGGCTAGACATAACAGCCTGATTGGCCCCTTTACCCCCAAAGCCAACGGAAAATGAGTCGCCAATCACAGTTTCTCCTGAGTTTGGAGCTCGATTTACATAAGCAATCATGTCGGTCATCGTGCTTCCGACTACAACGATTTCTGGGGGTTTTTGGTTTATGGCGCTCACTGCGGCGTACCCTTTCGGCTAGACAATCTTTGTTACAACAAGTGGCAATCGCTCCACTGGCGAAGTCCCGATAACAACGGCTCCGCTCAAAGCCGCCTCTGCTCTTTCAAATCGCGCTGCTTCATCGGTATGAAGGGTGAATATGGGATCGCCCTTATTTACTTGACTTCCAGGTTTGGCATGAATCTCGATGCCCGCGCCGGCTTGAACTTTCTCGCCCTGTCGCTCTCTGCCGGCACCTAAACGCCAGACCGAAATACCGACTTGAAGTGCATTCATACTCGAGATAACGCCGCTCTCTTCTGCGGTGATTAATTTCTTTTCTCTAGCGATTGGTAGTGCAGCATTTGGATCTCCGCCCTGCGCTCTGACCATTCGGCGCCAATGGTCCATAGCGCTGCCATTTTTTAGCGCCGACTCCGGATCTTTTCCACTCACTCCCGCTGCATCAAGCATCTCCTGTGCGAGAAGGATAGTAAGTTCAACTACATCGGCTGGTCCGCCACCGGCAAGAACTTCAAGAGACTCGCGAACTTCAAGTGCATTTCCGGCGGTAAGTCCTAGTGGAACATCCATCGCTGTTACTAAAGCGCGAGTCGTTACACCAGCTCGTTTCCCTAACTCAACCATGGCGTTTGCTAACCGTCTTGCATCTTCTGGTTCAGACATAAAGGCGCCATTACCAGTTTTAACATCGAGAACTAGCGCGCTAGTTCCTTCTGCAATTTTCTTGCTCATAATTGACGAAGCAATCAGAGGAATTGAGGGTACGGTGCCTGTTACATCACGGAGCGCATAGAGTTTCTTATCAGCTGGTGCTAATCCACTTCCAGCGGCACAGATAACTGCGCCACAATCTTGAAGGGCCTTTAACATTTCCGGATTTGTTAAAGATGCTCGCCAACCGGGAATTGATTCCATCTTGTCCAATGTGCCTCCGGTATGTCCCAATCCCCTTCCCGAAAGTTGCGGGACTGCTGCTCCACAGGCCGCAACTAAAGGTGCTAATGGAAGAGTTATCTTGTCTCCGACGCCACCCGTTGAGTGTTTATCGACTGTGGGTCTATCAAGCGCACTCCAATTCATGCGCTCACCACTTTTAATCATGGCATCTGTCCAACGAGATAACTCACGAGAGTTCATTCCATTTAATAAAATAGTCATGAGGAGTGCAGACATCTGTTCATCAGCGACTACCCCGCGCACATAGGCGTTAATTACCCAATCAATCTGGGAATCGCTTAATTCTTGCCGATCCCGTTTCACAGAAATAATTTCTACCGCTGTAAATGACTCCACCATAATTAACTTAAATCTTTAGGACCAAAACTCCAAGGGAGAATAAATTCCATATTCTTTGGCCCTTCTGGAGTCAGTACCTCCAGCGAGTCACCGCCATGTTCATAAAGGAGTTGGCGGCATCGGCCACACGGTGATAGGAGGCTTCCCTCTTTATCCACGCAGACCACAGCGAGAAGACGACCGCCACCGCTCATAATCAAGTCGGATATCAGAGAACATTCGGCACAGAGCGTTAGGCCATAACTAGCATTCTCAACATTGCAGCCACTCACAAAGCGGCCATCGCTAACTAGAGCAGCTACACCTACGGGAAACTTTGAGTACGGGGAATATGACTGCTTCATGGCTTGAGTAGCTTTAAGTTTAAGCGCTTCCCAATCTATATTCATCGTGGAAATCCTGCCGCAACGCCGCCGTCTACGGGGATGACAGCACCCGTTGTTCGTGATGATTCATCGGAAAGTAAATATGCAACCGAGCGCGCAACATCCTCGGAGCGCACTCGTGCTTTGAGGATATTCCGCTTAGCATAAAAATCCTCTAACTCTTCCGGTCTTACACCATGCTCTTTTGCGCGCTGCTCTCTAACGCCACCCTCCCAGAGTTTGCTGTTATCAAACACCGCGTCGGGATTCAATGCGTTAGCTCTAACTCCTATCGATCCACCTTCGAGAGCTGAGATTCTCATGAGTTGGATCATCCCAGCTTTAGATACGGAGTAGCCTCCAAAGCCAGCGCCAGGTGAAAATGCATTCTTGCTAGCGATGTAAACCAAACTCCCGCCCATGCTTTGGACGCGTAGCGCACGCAAACCAAATTTAGTTAGCAAGAAGGCAGAAGTTAAATTGACTTCAAGTCCCTTTCGCCAAGATTCAGCGGACAATTCTTCTATCATCCCTGAAACGGGGATTCCGGCATTTAAAACTAAGCCGTCTAATCCACCGAAGTTATCTACTGTCTTGGCAATCGTTTCTTCTGCGACTTTCTCTTCGCTCTGATCACCAGAGACGATCAACGGCGCGGGGTACTTAAGTCGGATGAATTCAGCTTCCGTTTCGCTAAGTCCCTTTTCATCAATATCTGCAAGTACAACGCTCGCTCCGAGGGAGCCAAGATAAAGCGCTATGCCTCGACCTATTCCGCTTCCGGCGCCAGTAACAACAAATATGGAACCGGTGAACTTAGGAGCAGCAGGCTTTAGCTTCAATTTATAGAGCTCCATGGGCCAATAATCGAAACCGAAGATCTCATTATCTGGAAGAGTTCGTGGATGTGCGAAACAATCTACGACTGTCGCCCCGACGGTGTGTGAATGAAATGCGATATCCGCCAACATCTTTGTCTCGGCAATGCTTGCTCCAGCGCCGATCATTCCAAGCCCCGGAACCAGGAAGACCCTCGGATCATTTCCATGACTTGTGTACCCAGGTGGCAGAAGAGACTTATTCGCTTCAAAGTACGCGGCGTACTTTCTTTGATAACTTTCCACATCAGTGTCAAGCGTTTCTGCAGTTAAGAGACATGACCACGGTCGGATTCTTAACATATGATCTGCGCTTGCAGCACCTGCAGCTAACACCTTGGTGAGATCTGTACGATCCGCGATTGCTCTTAGTCGATTATCGCGACGAAGAATTTGGCGTCTCTTTAGCTTGCCTCGTAGACGCAACAATAGTTCAAAGATATCGCGATCAGAGAGATCCTCGTGGCGAAAATCTGGCTTTGGCGGTTTGGCAAGAGTCCGCAAAAATGAATCAGCCTTTGCTACAGCAGCAAGAGTCTTTTCATAACATTTATCACTATCTTCATCCCACACAATCAATCCATGATGGGCGAGAATTACACCTTCATAAGAGTTCAACTCACTTACTAACTTTGAAAGTGTAAATCCAGGGCGAATCCACTCGACAAATGCAAATCCATCACCGAGTGCTTCCTCAACGGCAGCTTTGCCATCTACATGATTCGTTAGTGCGCAAATCACATCTGCATGAACATGATCTATATGGCGTGCTGGAAGAAAGGCGTGAAGTAAGGTTTCGATTGAAGGACGACGCGCCGTTGGATCAACAAGGGCTCTAGTCACATAATCGACCATGGTTTCGTCATCGAGCTCATCTTTCTTATGTAATGCAACAAGTTCTTCCAGGTAGAGCGCGGGATAATCAACGGCTTCCCCGTACTGCATATCTGCGCCCGATCCCTTGACCCAGAGAACATCACGATTTCTACCGAGATAATCCCTTATCTCACCTTTCGCTGAAGTGTTTCCACCGCCATAGACCACTAGTGATTGGTCACTCCCAATTTTTTTTGATCGTGCAACTAATTTCTCTAACTCCGGGTACTTCATAGTGAGACTCCCGAACTAACTTCATAGACCTTCTCATCTGTTACAACGGCTTTTATATAACGAGCAGGCGTTACATCAAAAGCTGGGTTATAGGTTCGAGAACCAAACGGAGCAGTTTGCACTCCAGCTATTTGGGTCACCTCGTCATCTCCTCTAAATTCAATCTCAATCTCATTGCCAGTTGCGATAGATCTATCGACCGTAGATTCAGGCGCTATTACAAGAAATGGAACACCTACTTGATTTGCCGAAACAGCGACTCCCAACGAACCAATTTTGTTTGCTGAATCGCCATTTCTCGCGATTCTATCGGCGCCAATCAAAACCGCATCAATCAATCCGCTGAAAAGAGCACTAGCCGCTGCGCCATCCGGGAGAATCCGATAAGGAATTCCTGCTTTTTGTAGTTCCCATGCAGTCAGCCGAGAGCCTTGTAATAACGGTCTAGTTTCATCGGCAAGGACTTCCTCAATCAATCCTCTGGAGTGGAGTTCCTGGACTACACCAAGCGCAGTGCCCCACTCGGTGGTCGCAAGAGCCCCTGTGTTGCAGTGAGTAAGAATCCTCAGCTTGCGATTTCCTAAAATCTCAACTAAAAAATCAGCGCCGAGTCTTCCCATCTCACGGCAAGAGACGGCATCTTTAGCTGCAATCTCAAGTGCGCGCTGCAACACTTCATTTGAGCCTTTGGATATCAATGGCTCTACCTCACTGACTCCCCAGGCGAGGTTTACTGCCGTAGGTCTGGCATTCCTTAGCGCAAAAATCTCACGCTCGATAAGGGCAGTCGACCAGCCCTCTCGCTCACTATTCTTAAGAATTAGAGCTACGCCAAGAGCTCCGGCTACTCCGAGCGCAGGTGCACCTCGAATACATAGACGTTGAATTGCGGTGACAAGTTCGGCGGGCCTTGTGATTACTAACTCTTCTACTGATAACGGCAACTTGGTCTGGTCAAGAAGATGAATACTTCCGCCGCCCGCTTCACTCCACGAGATAGTCCGCATGGCACTAGCCTAAACCCTGACTTTATAGTTCCAAGTCTTTCTTTAGGTATGGGTATAACAGAATCGTGATGTGACTCGCCAATCTAGCCTTGGGGGGGGGTTGCTTGGCGCACTTATCTCTTAGGTAGGATTCCTCGAGCCGACAAGCGCTTTCCCTGCGTAGTTGATTGCGCGCAAGTTAGTTGGAAATCGATCGATTTAAACTCTGGTTCATCTCAAAACCAGAGACTCTTGAGAGGAGATTCATGTTCAGAAGGTTTACTACCCTTGTAGTTGTTACAGCACTGACAGCTCTAGGTTTTGCAACTCCGGCGAAAGCTGCATCGGAAAGTGATTGTGGCACCGGAAGACTCTTCTGTATCGGATTAGTTACCGATACTGGAAAAGTTGATGACAAATCATTTAACCAATCTGCCTGGATGGGTGCGCAAATGGCAGCGAAGGTTAATGGTGGCTTCGCTAAGTACATTGAAACTACTGACCCAAAGGACTACGCCAAGAATATTGGGCAATTCGCTGACAAAAAGTACAATGTGATTATTGGTGTTGGCTTCCTAATGGCAGAAGCGATGACAACTGCTGCAGCTAAGTATCCAAAGATTAAGTTCATTGGAGTAGATCAATTCCAAGGTACTGCTGTTCCGAATCTAACGGGTCTAGTTTTCCCTGAAGATAAGGCCGGCTTCCTCGCAGGGTACCTAGCTGGACACTTGACTAAGACTGGGAAGACTGGCGCAGTTCTTGGAACTGAAGTCGTCCCACCGGTTCGATATTTTGGAGAGGGATACCGTAATGGTGTGGCCTACGCTGCAAAAGAACTTGGCAAGAAATATCCCGCATCAAAATTAATTTATCACGCCCCAGACAATGCATTCAACGATCCGGCTTGGGGAGCTACAACTGCACAGCAACTCCTCTCCCAGGGTTTTGACGTCATCTTCGGCGCAGGCGGTAACACCGGAAATGGTGCGCTCCTTCGCGTTGCCAAGAAAAAAGGCGCATATTGCATTGGCGTTGACAGCGATCAATGGGGAACTCTTCCAGAAGCTCGCCCTTGCCTCGTAACTTCAGCAATGAAGTTAATCGACAAGGGAGTTGCCGCTGTTGTAGCAAGTATTGTGGATGGAACAGATAAGGGCGGAAACTATTTTGGAGCTGTAGGTCTTGCTCCATTACATGATTTCGCAAAGAAAGTTCCAGCTGCTTATCAAGCTAAGTTGAAGGCCGTCACTCCAAAGGTTCTTAAGGGAACAATTCCGACTGGAGTTAAGCTCTAAGACGTAAGGACCCTCGTAAAGAAAAGGAGACACGCTCAAAAGAGCGTGTCTCCTTTTGGTTCAAAAAGAGAAGTTGATTTGAGAGTATTCGGAGAAAATCATGGATGCTAAGCAAGGCAAGAATTTTGATCTAAGTTCAGTCTTTCTGCCTTTCCTGTCTATCATTGTAGCGTTAGCTTTTGGTGGTCTACTGGTTCTCATTCAGGGTATTCAACCCCTTCAGGCTTATAGGGTTTTATTTGCTACTGCATTTGGCTCGTTTGATGGAATCGCACTGACACTCGCTAAGGCAACGCCATTGATTCTAAGTGGCCTAGCAGTTGCTATTTGTTTTAGAGCCGGTTTATTTAATATTGGGGCACAGGGCCAGTTAATTTCGGGGGCTTTAGCCTCTGCTTGGGCTGGTTACACATTCGTTGGCCTACCAACTCTAGTTCATATTCCGCTTGCACTGATTTATGGTGCTTTCTTTGGTGCAATTGTTGCATTAGTTGCTGGTGCCTTAAAAGCCTATAGAGGTGTACACGAAGTGATTACAACTATTATGTTGAACAGCATTGTGATAGCGCTGGCAGACTACTTAACTAGCACTCCCTTTAAAGAGCCCGATCAACCGCTAACGAGAACTCCAAAAATTCAAGAATCCGCTCAGATGCCTGATTTTTTGGGGCTTCCGTTGGGATTCTTTTTGGCAATAGGACTCTCCGTAACTCTCTGGTGGATGATGAGAAAGACCACCACTGGATTTAGTATTGAAACAATCGGGCGAAACAAGAACGCCGGCTGGTATGCAGGTATTTCCGTGAAGAAGACCGTGATTATAAGTATGCTCATTGGTGGAGCAGTAGCTGGCATTGCAGGAGCCGTTGAGACTCTAAGCATCACTGGAAGATTTGAGCCAGCCTTCAATGCTGGATTGGGATTCGATGGAATAACTGTTGCGTTGCTGGGACGCGCAAATCCCCTTGGAGTGATTCCTGCCGCAATACTCATTGGAGGAATGCGTGCTAGTGCGTCAACTGTTCAGTTTGAAGCAGGCGTAGCACCGGAGTTAGTAGACCTTCTTTTGGCCATGATTCTCTTCTTTGTCACTGCTCCTTTGTTGGCAAAATTCTTCAAAAGTCGAAAAGAAAACGTGGCGATGACGAGTGGCTGGAGTAATTGATGAAGTTGCGTTCCATTCATTACTTACCGTTGGCATTCGTTGTAACTTTTGCCTATTTCTATCGACAAGACGGATTGGTAGCAACTTCCGTTCTTTACACTGCGATTCAGTTTGCACTTCCCTTAGCCCTTGCTGCAATGGTTGGAATCATGTGTGAGCGGACTGGAATTGTAAACATCGGTATTGAGGGAACCATGTTGATATCAGCGTTCACAGCATTTTTTGCGGGAGCAATTCTGCAAAATACCGGTAGAGGAATGATTGTAGGAGTATTAACAGGCGTAATTATGGGATTGCTATTAGCGGTCATGGCAATCACTTGGAAGATGGATCAGATTATTGCTGGTGTAATCCTTAACATCTTGGCAGCTGGAGTGACCTCCTTCTATTACCGCCAGAACTATTCGATTCCCTCAACCCTAGATCCAATTGACTTGCCAGTGGTTGGAGCATGGCCAATCCTGGGCCCAGTGCTCTCTTTTCATGGGCCGATAACATATTTTGGAGTCCTAATTGTTTTCACACTCTGGTTTGCTCTATATAAAACTTCTTGGGGTTTACGCTCTCGGGCGGTCGGCGAGCACCCTTCCAGTGCCGATACAGCGGGTGTATCTGTAACCAGGCTTCGATACTTGAATGTCACCATTGCTGGGGCGGTGGGTGGGCTTGCCGGTTCTTACCTAGCTCTTGAAGCAGTTGGAATATTTGAGCGTGGGTTCACCGCTGGAAAAGGCTTCACGGCGCTGGCAATTATGATATTTGGCAGATGGAATCCGTTAGGTGCATTTGCTGCTGCTCTGTTCTTCGGCTTAACTCAAGCGTTGACTAATCAACTGATGATTGCTGAAGTTGTAGAGATTCCGTTCCAATTCGTGACTATGCTTCCCTACATTCTGACAATCCTGATTCTAGCGATTTCTGCAGGAAAAGTTCGTCCACCGGCCGCTGAAGGAATTCCTTACGAAAAGGAAAAGTCATGAAAACTCTCCTAGAAATTGAAGGAGTTAGTAAGATTTTTGGTTCCGTCATTGCAAACGAGGACATCTCCCTTTCCATAAAGGAAGGGGAAATCTTGGCCTTACTTGGGGAAAATGGCGCTGGAAAGTCCACCTTGGTCAAAGCTGTCTTTGGCCTAGTTAAGCCAGATTCTGGGAGCATCAAAATTGATGGGGAAGTGATGGAGAGCGGAGACACTGCTGCAGCCATTGCCCAAGGCGTAGGTATGGTTCATCAACACTTTCAACTTGTTCCCGTTATGAGCGTTACAGAGAATCTAATACTCGGAGATGAACCAAAGAAATTTGGTGTAGTAAGTATGAAAAGGGCCAGATCAGAAGTCCTTAAATTATCTAAGCATTTCAGCTTGGAGGTAAATCCTGATGCCAAGATAGAGGATCTACCCGTAGGAATGGCTCAAAGAGTTGAGATTCTAAAGGCGCTGCGGCGTGAAGTTAAATTGCTGATATTGGACGAACCAACCGCAGTTTTGACGCCTCAAGAGACCGATGAATTGCTTGAAGTGCTTCGAAAACTTGCCAAGCGCGGGGTCGGAATCCTCTTTATAACTCATAAATTGCGCGAGGTAATGGCCGTTGCAGATCGAATTGCAGTTCTTCGTGGCGGACGGCTTGTGGGAACAACGACCCCCAAAGATAGTGATGAATCAAAATTGGCCCAGATGATGGTGGGCCGTGATGTAGTCCTTAGTGTGGCGAAGAGTCCAGCCAAGCCAGAGCAAGTGCTGCTCGCCGTAAAAAACCTTAGAGTAAATGATGACAGAAAGATAGAAGCAGTAAAAGATCTATCTCTGGAGGTTCGCTCTGGTGAAATTCTTGGAGTTGCGGGAGTTGAAGGAAATGGACAAAGAGAATTAGTTGAGGCAATTTGTAGCATGCGCTCTCGCTTAAGCGGTGAAGTGTTTGTTAAAGGGAAGAGCGTCCCTAATATGAATCCGAGAGCGGCTCACCTTTCAGGGGTCTCTCACATACCAGAAGATCGTGAGAAACATGGCCTGGTAAATTCTTACTCTATTGCGGATAACTTGGTTCTAAATAGGTTCAATGAAGTTCCCTTTTCAAGAGGTTGGATTAGAGACCTGGAGAAAGTTGCTCAGAATGGCAGTGAGTTAGTCGATAGATTTGATATTAGAGCTACATCAGCCTCGGTATCCGCAGCTTCTCTCTCCGGCGGAAACAAGCAAAAGGTAGTTGTAGCGCGTGAATTGAGTCAGCAGTTAGATGTAGTTGTTGCATCGCAGCCCACAAGAGGAGTGGATGTAGGTTCTATTGAGTTCATACATAAACAATTAATTGCCGCCCGTGATTCTGGGTCTGCAGTGCTATTGGTTTCGGCAGAGCTTGATGAAATCCTCTCTCTTGCAGACAGAATTGCTGTGATATCAGATGGAAAAATTGTTGCCACCTTTAGTTCTGCGGAGGCAGACAGAAACACCATTGGTCGACTAATGGCAGGTCTTAGCGCTTAGGGATGGCAGGCAAAATAGGAATCATCGCCGGCACCGGTTTTTACGACTTACCGGGGCTTAAAAACACGAATCGTGAGGAGTTGAATACCAGTTACGGCGGCGCACTCCTTTTGAGTGGGACTTGGGAAGGCGTTGAGATTGCATTCCTAACGCGCCACGGAGTAAAGCACTCGGTACCGCCACATAGAATCAATTATCGAGCAAATGTAAGAGCGATGAAGGATCTAGAAGTATCTGCCATTATTGCTATCAATGTGGTTGGAGGAATTGACTCTAACCTAAATCCTGGTGATATCTCACTCATTGATGACTTCGTTGACTTTACTTCTGGCCGTGCAAGTACTTTCTTCGATGGAACCGGGCCCGAGGGCGTCCAACATATCGATATGACAAGCGTTTACGATAAGAATCTGCAAGCTCTTTTAATTGCGAGCGCGACTTCCCAGGGAATCAAGTTAACTACTGGCGGTGTATATGCCGGCTTCAATGGACCGCGCTTTGAAACTCCTGCAGAGATTCGATTTGCTCGGCTTGCTGGTGCGACTGTTGTGGGAATGACGGGTTGCCCAGAAGCTCCATTGGCCCGGGAGTTAGGAATTCCATTTACTTCAATTGCTCTTGTGGTGAATCCGGCGGCGGGACTTGGCCATGGCGAGATCACTATGGATGAGATAAATGCCGCTCTTGATTCAGGTAAGAGTAAGGTGCTAAATGTAATTGCAGGAGCGCTACCGAATGTGGCAAAGCTCTATGTTTGACTTGGCAATTAATGGTGCAGAATTAATCGTAACTTGTGACGAAAAGAATCGAGTACTCTCAAAATCGTCAATAGGAATCACTGACGGGGTTATTGCTGAGGTTAGTTCAGCTCCACTTCCCGCTGGAAAGACTTTTGATGCTCAAGGTAAGTTGATTTCACCAGGCTTAATTAATACGCACACGCACCTCGCAATGACGCTCTTTCGTGGCTGGGCCGAAGGGGTCGATCTTCAGGGTTTCCTTGAAAGAGTTTGGGCGGCTGAAGGCGCGATTATGAATCCGGAAACTGCTGAACTTGGTACCACCTTAGGAGCCCTAGAAGCGCTATTGGGGGGAACAACGACCGCACTTGATATGTACCTGTTTCCAGATGCTGCTCATAAGGGTGCTGTTCGAGCTGGGCTTCGACATATCTCGGGGCCTATTTTCTTTGACTTTGCGGGTTTAGATGGATTGGAGTGGGCTGATCGAATCAAATTTGCGAGATCGTGGAACGAGAGGATGAAAGGGATTGGTGGACCCGAAGTTCCTCTTTACCTCATGCCCCATTCCACGTATACCTGTTCGCCCGAACATCTCCATGAGATAGCAAGTCTTGCCCACGAGCTTGGCGCATCTATTCATATCCATGCCTCAGAAAATATTAAAGAGAATGACGATGTGGCGAGAAGGTTTGGAAAAACCCCGACTGAAATACTAAGTGAGACTGGAATATTGAATCAGCATACGGTTTATGGCCACGGCGTCCACTTATCCAATTCAGACTTAGAGTCGCTCGGTAATAACGGTATTGCACACTGCCCCGGAAGTAACTTGAAATTGGCTAGCGGTATTGCAGATGTTACCGAGTATGTCTCCAGGGGCGTGAAGGTCGGGCTTGGTACAGATGGTTGCTCCTCCAGTAATGACCTGGATATGTGGAGTGTCATGCGCTTAGCCGGATATTTAATCTCTCAATCACGTGGGCCTACGAAGTCAAATGCAGAAAAAATATTTCGAATGGCGACAATTGAAGGAGCTGCAACTCTCGGCATGGAGAAGAGAGTTGGAAGCATCGAGATTGGAAAGCGAGCAGACTTGATTGCCATTGACCTCAATGCTCCACACCTCATCCCATTACACAATGTATTTGCGCAACTGGTCTACGCGGCTGGCCGATCTGATGTTAGTGATGTCTGGGTCGACGGTCATAATGTAATTCAAAATCGAAAATCGACTTTGATTGATTTTTCCGCCTTAATGCTCCAAGTTCAAGATTGCATCACGGCTTTGACAAGTAAATAAATGACGATTCAATCCATAATCCAGAAGTTGGGACTGTCTCCGCTCGCTGGCGAGGGTGGGTTGTGGTCCCCGATTTATCTAGATGACACCAGTAACGCGATTTACTTCGCAATGATCGCACCCGATTTCTCCGCCTGGCATCGAATTCCAGAGCCCGAACTATGGATTCATATAGCTGGCTCGCCGGTAGAGCTTTTTACAGTTGAAGATAAGGTTCTGGTTCGAAATATTCTTGATGGTACATCTAGCAATTTCACTTACCGAGTCCCGGCGCAAACATGGATGGCAGCGCGACCCATTGGCGATTGGTCTCTCTTAATCTGTACATTGACCCCACCATTCTCAAAAATGGAATTACTCGATAAGTCAGCTCCAATCGCTAAGGAACTCAATCTGCCAGGATTGTTTCATGGCTAAGGTATTGATTACGGGAGCTTCCGGCCTTATCGGGAGAGCGTTAGTCGCCAGATTTCTTACAGATGGTTGGGAGGTATCTGCACAAATCCGGCGAGACGATGAATTCGAGCTTGGTAAATCAGCAAGAGTTATCTCATTTGATTTGGAAAGGCAAAGTGGCGGCGAACTTATAAATGAGGTAGGAGTTGTGGATCTTGTGGTCAATAATGCAGCCAATCAAGAGCAACTCCAACTATCTGACCGAGAGGGCGCAATCCGCCAATTTATTGTTAATGCAATTGCCCCGACTGAGATTGCTGCTGCCGCAAAGAAGAAGGGCGTTGCCCAGCTGATTAATATCTCATCAGTTGAGGCTCTCAGCGCAAGGGCTGGACATGAATACTATGGTGCGACTAAATCGGCCTTGGAATCTCTAACAAAAAGCCTTGCAATCTCTCTGGCTCCCATGCGGCTACTCTCAATTAGATTGGGTCTTATCGGCGATAGTGCACTTTCAACCCGCTGGCCTGAGGGTGTTGCGGCTTGGAAAGAAGCGACCCCGCTTGCGCGATATGCAGCTCCAGAGGAAGTGGCTGATTTTGTCGCACTACTAAGCTCAGATTCACTCCGTTTTGTGACTGGCTCTACCTTTGATTTCGACGGTGGCAAGAGCGCTAACCCTGGTTGGTAACAAATTTAGACCTCGGTCTATTGCGCCTTCAGGTCAATCTTAGGAAAGCTCTTTCGTAGCGCAGCAATCTGACTTGAAGTAAATCCAGTCGCAAGATTGAGACGATAGCCGCCATTGGTGAATCCATAGATTCGACCAAAGACCCCACGAGCGCCATCCACTTCATCAATCAAGGCCCGGTTCTCCAGGCCCAATTTCACAAGTTGCGAGATTGGTTTATCTAACCGCTTCTCTAAGACCGCAATTACTCGTTTGCTGGAGCCCATCTTTGCAAAGTACTGATCTGGATTTCGTGCGATATAGAAGGTCCGAGGGATCCTCTTAGTTACCGCTTCAAAGATCACGGCATCTTTATCCCAGAGTGAATAGACCACATCGACTTGGCCTAGCTCTGTCATCAGATTGGCACTATCTCCCTCAAAGTTAACTTTTACAACTTGCATACCCTTAGCACCCGATTCAAATGCAGCATTTAGCGCATCAGATCCTGAAATTATCGCGACCTTTTTACTTTTGCTTCGCATCGCTGCGATAGTCCCAGCAATACGGGCAGCTTGAAGTTCATCAAAGTAGATATTTGAGATATTCAGTTGTGCCAAGTTTTGATCATTGATTATCGCAAATTGAGTATCTGGGTATTCCATGGATACCCGTCTCACCGTCTCTCGATATCCAGCACCTACTGTGATTATTAAGGTGTAACCACTCTTAGCGAGAAATCTAATCTTTGTGATTCGGTCAAGAGCTGTTCCACTTGTTGGCAACTCTCGCACAAACGGTTCAACTAAGTTGTAGCGCTTCTTTGCAATTTCAAGAGCTGCGCTAACTGCATCATTAAAGCCACCATCTCCTTTGAATCCAATGTCGTAAGCAACCGCGATTCTCGGCGTAGGTTCTTCAGCGGCAAGAGCGCTGGTAAATGAAATTGTCGCAGTGAAGAGAATTATTGAAAGTAGAAAGGAAAACTTTCTTCGAAGGCCCATCTCAGCCCTTAAGTTGGGAGCCAGGTACCAATCCAAGCGCGTCATAAGTCTTCTTTAACGTCTTAGCTGCCACTTCACGCGCCTTTGCACTTCCCTCTTCCAAGATAGAAAGTAGCGACTGCTCATCTTTAAGAAGTTCCTCGGTTCGAGCCTTTACTGGGGCAAAGAAGGAGGTAACTACTTCTGCGACCGCTCCTTTAAAGTCACCATAACCTTTGCCGGCAAACTCATTTTCTAGGCTAGTAATACTCTTCCCAGAGAGCGCCGAATGAATAGTTAGTAGATTTGAGATTCCAGGCTTGTTCTTCTCATCAAACTTAACATCTTTTCCAGTGTCGGTGACTGCGCTCTTTATCTTCTTTGCATTTACATCAGAGCTATCCAAGATGTCTATTACGCCTGAGTTAGAAGCCGCTGACTTACTCATCTTTGAGTTTGGATCCTGTAAGTCATTGATCTTGGCAGCGCTCTTGATGATGTGTGCATCTGGGATAGTGAATACCGGACCATACTTGGCATTGAATCGTTGCGCCAAATCTCTAGTTAATTCAATATGTTGTCTCTGGTCTTCCCCGACTGGGACGCTATTTGCTTGATAGAGCAAAATGTCAGCAGCTTGAAGGATTGGATATGTAAAAAGTCCGACAACAGTTCGATCCGATCCAGATTTTGCTGATTTATCTTTGAACTGTGTCATGCGACTAGCTTCACCAAAACCGGTGATGCACTCGAATATCCAACCTAACTGATTGTGTTCACTTAAATGAGATTGAACAAAAAGAGTACATTTTTTAGGATCGAGTCCTATCGCGATTAATTGGGCGGCGGCAGCGAGTGTGCGACGTCGAAGTATCGCTGGATCGGTCTCGATTGTGAGTGCATGTAAATCAACAATGCAATAGAACGCGTCGTTTCCCTCTTGAAGTTCAACCCACTGTTTTACAGCACCTAAATAATTTCCCAAGTGGAGTGAATCAGCGGTGGGCTGGATTCCAGAGAGTATCCGTTTCACTTGGGTATTCTCTCAGTAAAGATCAATTCGTGGTTCGCGTTAGAAGTAGCGAGCCAACCCGCTTTCCTTCCATTGAGAGAACCTTTATCTGGGCGCCTGGGATTTGAAGGAGATCGCTCACTTCAGGTATGCGTCCTAATTCATGCATAACAAAACCACTTAAAGTTTCATAAGGGCCTTCCGGCACCTCGACGCCGGTCTGCTCGGCTAGATCTTCAAGAGCGATTAGGCCATCAATTTCAAAGACCCCGGTTCGAGGTGTATTTGCAACTTCTTGTGAATGATCGTCGTACTCATCATGGATCTCACCAATAAGAGTCTCAACCAAGTCTTCCATGGTGACAATTCCATCTGTTCCGCCGTATTCATCAAGAACAATTGCAATCTGTTGGCGCTTTGAGCGCATCTCGGTAAGGGCAGGTAGAACTCCCTTTGTTCCCGGCAAAAAGATGATTGGTCGTACTAAATCCATAACGGTCTTACCGTTTTCAGGACGTTCTAATAGATCTCGAGCATGGATAAATCCAATTACCTCATCATTACTTCCACGCACAACTGGGTAGCGCGAATGGGCTTTATCGATAGCAATTGCGGTTGCTTGATTAAGAGTCAATCCAGCATCCATAAAATCAACTTCAGTTCTTGGAACCATAACTTCATGAACTGAGCGCTCGCTCGCATTGAATACTTCTTCAACGATGTCACGCTCTTCCTCGGTGAGCGCCTTATGCCCGGTGACGAGATCGACTAGCTCCTCTTCACTTATCTCTTCTCTAGAAGCTTTGGGATCGATGCCGAATGCGCGAAGTACAAGGTCAGATGAGTGAGCAAGTAACCAGATTAAAGGGCGGAAAACTACGCTAATGATTGATACTGGAGTTGCAACAGCAAGTGCGATCTTCTCGGTTTTATGTAGGGCAACTCGTTTAGGGACAAGTTCACCAAGGACGAGTGAGAAATAAGCAATAACGAGCGTCAAGAAAATTAATGAGATAACGCCAGCAAGGCTCTCTCCTAACCCCCATTGGATAAGAACCGGAATCAGGTAATCGCCTAATTGATCAGCTCCAAAGGCTGCCGATAGAAATCCTGAGAGCGTTACTCCGACCTGGACGGCAGCTAGGAAGTTCTTGGGATGGCTTGCAAGGTAGGCGACCCGGCGACCCCGGCGACCCTGCTCGCTAAGGGCTTTGACCTGGCCTTCTCTAAGGGAGATAAGGGCGATCTCAGCGGCTACGAAGATTGAGCCGAGGAGGATGAAAATCAGTACAACAAAAAGGTCACCGGCGAGGCCAGCGACCGAAAGGGCACCATCAGGGTCCATGGGGCCCTAAGGGTAGCCGAGGGGCGAGAATCCTGGCTAAACCCCCTTCCCTCACGCTCACCTCTCGCATAACCTTCGCCCGTTCCCCACTAAACCTTGCTTCATCCAACGGACCGTCGGGCACGTACCTGCCCGGAGAAGGAAGTGAAAACATGGCAACAGTCGTATTCAAAGATGCATCTCGCATCTATCCCGGAACTGCAGCTCCTGCAGTCGATAAATTAAATCTAACTGTCAATGATGGCGAGTTCTTAGTACTCGTCGGACCATCCGGTTGCGGAAAATCAACATCACTTCGCATGCTTGCTGGTTTGGAAGAGATTGACACTGGAGCAATCTTTATCGGTGATCGCGATGTTACAAATGTCGCACCGAAAGATCGCGATATCGCTATGGTCTTCCAGTCCTATGCGCTCTATCCACATATGACCGTTGCAGAGAACATGGGCTTTGCTCTAAAGATTGCCGGCGTATCAAAGGAGGAACGTGAGCGTCGCGTACTTGAAGCTGCAAAACTTCTTGATCTTGAACCATATCTGGAGCGCAAGCCAAAGGCGCTTTCAGGTGGACAGCGTCAGCGTGTAGCTATGGGTCGCGCGATTGTTCGTGAACCACAAGTCTTTTTGATGGATGAACCTCTATCAAACTTGGATGCAAAGTTGCGCGTTGCAACTCGTACCCAGATTGCGGCGCTACAGCGCCGCCTTGGTATCACTACCGTTTATGTAACGCACGACCAAGTCGAAGCTATGACTATGGGTGATCGCGTAGCGGTGCTAAAAGATGGATTATTGCAACAAGTCGATACACCTAGAAATCTCTACGATCGCCCAGCAAATGCTTTCGTTGCTGGATTTATCGGTTCACCTGCGATGAATCTTTTGATTGCGCCAGTCTCCGGAGGTAAAGCCCAACTTGGACACCTTGAAGTAGATGTCCCTGCATCAGCCGGAAGTTCTGTAATTGTCGGAATTCGTCCTGAGGGCTTTGAACCTGCAAGCACAGGATTTGAGGTACAAGTTGAAGTTGTAGAAGAACTTGGCGCCGATGCCTTTGTGTACGGAAAGCCACTTGATTCTGCAGTTAAGTTCAACAATGCAAGTGATGAGGGAGCTCAAGTTATCGTCCGCTGGGATCCCAAGAACCCACCGAAGGCTGGACAGAGCGTCACCGTCGCAGCTAAGAAGGATTCAGTTCACTTGTTTAACGCCCAGAGCGGTCTTCGTATCTAAGGCCAAACATTAAAAAGCCCCCGATTTTTCGGGGGCTTTTTACTTTAATGGTTACTTCTAGTTCATCGCTTTCTTTAGACTTTCATCGATTGCAGCTAGGAACTCTTGGGTATTTAGCCAAGGCGCATCATTACTAATTAAGAGCGCTAGATCCTTTGTCATCTTTCCGCTCTCAACCGTTTCGATACAAACTCGCTCTAGAGTTGCTGCAAAGTTGGCTACTTCTGGGGTGTTATCTAACTTCGCGCGATGTTGTAGACCCTGAGTCCAAGCGAAAATTGAAGCAATTGGATTTGTTGAGGTTGCTTTACCGGCCTGGTGATCACGGTAGTGACGTGTCACAGTTCCATGAGCCGCTTCCGCCTCAACAGTCTTCCCATCTGGAGTCATGAGAACTGAAGTCATTAGTCCAAGTGAGCCATAACCTTGTGCGACGGTATCGCTCTGAACATCGCCATCGTAATTCTTACAGGCCCAGATGTAGCCACCCTCCCAGCGAAGAGAGGTTGCGACCATGTCATCAATCAAACGATGATCATATTCAAGGCCATTCTTTTTGAATTCATCCTTAAATTCCGCCTCAAAGATCTCGGCAAAGATATCTTTAAATCTGCCATCATAAGCTTTCAGAATCGTATTCTTGGTAGAGAGAAATACTGGATATTTTCTAACTAAAGCGTAATTAAACGATGCGCGAGCAAAATCGCGGATTGATTGATCAAGGTTATACATAGTCATAGCCACGCCAGAACCTGGGAAATCAAAGACATTAAACTCCATCGGCTTTGAACCATCGGATGGTGTAAATGTGACAGTTAGTTTTCCTGGACCTGGGACTTTGAAATCGGTTGCGCGGTATTGATCACCAAAGGCGTGACGGCCGATAACAATTGGCTTACTCCAGTGAGGAATCAACCTAGGAACATTCTTAATGATGATTGGTTCGCGGAAGATGACTCCGCCAAGGATGTTTCGGATAGTTCCATTTGGGGACTTCCACATCTGCTTTAAATTGAACTCTTTTACGCGGGCTTCATCCGGAGTGATAGTTGCGCACTTAACGCCAACGCCATGCTTCTTAATCGCATTTGCACAATCGATCGTGACTTGGTCATTGGTGGAGTCGCGATATTCAATACCGAGGTCGTAATAATCAAGATTTATATCGAGATAAGGAAGGATTAACTGCTTCTTTATGAAGTCCCAGATGATTCGGGTCATCTCGTCGCCATCTAGCTCGACGACTGTTCCTTGCACTTTTATCTTTGACATGAATTCCTCTCTAGAGATCCTTCACATCTGCTTGCTTAGAACGTACAGCTTCGGCAGCTTTCTTTAATTCTTCCAACTCTTGAGCTGAAAGAGCTCCCTCAACCACTTTAGTTATGCCGCTTCTACCAATTTCTGCTTCGACACCAAGATAAACACCGCTAATTCCATATTCACCCGTGACCCAGGCGCATACCGGCATGACTTCGCGCGAGTCAGTTATTACTGCGCGAGCCATTCTTGCTGCCGCCGCAGATGGGGCGTAATAAGCAGAACCGGTCTTTAGTAGGGCAACGATTTCTGCTCCGCCGTTTCTGGTTCTCGTTACTAATTCTTCAATCTCAGTCGCGCTCAAAAGTTCGCTGAGTGGCTTTCCATTAACGGTACATCGACTTGGGACCGGGACCATAGTTTCACCATGTGAACCCAAAGTTAGAGTTCTTACAGATGCAACCGGAACATTTAATTTCTCTGCAACAAAGTGGGTGAAGCGAGCAGTATCAAGCATTCCAGCTTGTCCCATAACTCGATTATGTGGAAACTTAGATGCAATTTGAGCGAGAGCAGTCATCTCATCTAGAGGATTGGAAACCACAATCAAAACAGCATTGGGTGAATGTTTAGCGATGTTTTCTGCGACGCCACGAACTATCCCCGCATTAACACCAATCAAATCCATTCGACTCATACCAGGCTTGCGAGGTAGTCCAGCCGTAATCACAACTACATCTGAGTTGGCAGTTGCTTCGTAACCGGAGCCTTCAGCTGTGGTCGACTTACCAATCAACTTTGTCTCAAAATTTTCGATGGAGCGGGATTGATTTATATCTAGAGCAATTCCTTCGGGCTTGCCTTCAACAATATCTGTGAGAACTACTGTTTCGAAGATGTCGTACTCGGCTAGACGTAGCGCCGTAGTTGAACCATAAAAACCTGCACCAACGACAGTGACTTTCCCTGATCTACTCATAGCGGGAGAACCTACCGGCTACCTGCGTGGCAACGCCAATGCAACTGTAATGAGGGACACAACAAGAAGAATTGGAATCAACAAATCCATCTTCCTTCGATTTCGCCCACCGGGTAGTGAGTAAAGCGCTAGCGCTACCGCAAGTGAGATAGCGCCCGCTCGAACTGAATAAAGCGCAGCCACTGCGATTGATAGCGCTGCAAGAAGAAGTGCTAGCCGCTTCAAGTCCGCTTACCAATCTCCAAGATATTTCGTAGCAGTAGCGCCCGCGTCATAGGGCCGATACCGCCTGGGACCGGTGAATAAGCAGTTACAAAGTCATGAACTTCAGGGTCAACATCTCCTAACAATTTGCCGTCAACTCTTGTAAGCCCCACATCAATAACAACTGCGTTTGCAGAAACCATTTCTCTCTTAAGAAAGTGCGCTTTACCAATAGCGGCGATTACGACATCGGCTCGCTTGGTAATCTCGCTAAGATTCTTAGTTCCAGTATGTGTAAGAGTTACTGTTGCATTTACACTCTTCTGGGATAGTAAAAGTCCGAGTGGTCTTCCAACTGTTGTTCCTCTACCAATTACAACTACTTCTTTACCAGACCAAGAAATTTCATTTCGCTCAACTAGCTCAATAATCGCCTTTGGGGTACAGGGAAGAGTTGAGTTCTTATTCAATACTAACCGCCCTAAGTTCAATGGATGTAAACCATCCGCATCTTTACCTGGGTTGACTGTCTCTAATACTCTCTCTGTATTGACCCCCCTTGGTAGCGGCAGTTGAACAATAAAACCTGTGCATTTTGAATCACTATTCAAACGCGCTACAGCATCTAGAACTTCTTTCTCACTCGCTGTTGCGGGTAAATCTATTCGAATCGAATCTATTCCGACCTCTGCACAATCTCTATGTTTTCCCGAAACATAAGCATGAGAGCCAGGATCATCGCCTACCAGAATCGTTCCTAAGCCGAGCTTTAGCCCGTTTTCTTTAATACCTTTAGAGATTTCTGCCTTGATTTCATTGGCTGCTATTCGGCCATCAAGGAGTTTTGCCATGGGCAGATTCTAGAGCCCAATTTTCATGAAATATTGCGAGTCCTGATTTTGGCGACAAGTTTCGGAGTGAAGAAGTAGATAGCTCCCCCAATTGCAATTTCAACAGTAGCAACTAATGGAAGGGCCCACCAGATTGGTCCGACCGATGGAAGATTAGATGAAAATAGTTCACCACTACTCATACGCGCGATGCAGAGAAGAAGAAGAAAGAATATGAGGGCAAACGAGAGATAGAAGCGCTTCAACTCAATCTCATCGCTATAAGTACTTCTTCCATATTTAACTACAAACGCTCCGAGAGCAAGGATTAGTAGCGCCGAAATAAATATGAAGGTGTGACTAGTTGCAGGCAATGCCCCCAAGATTGGAATTGCTGGGATCTCATCAATTCGATGAACGAATGGCGAAAGAAGACTTCCCTCACCGATTGTTAATCCGCTTCCTGATATGTAACTAAGTGCAGCGACTGCAGTATTTGGGATGTAGAGAATTTGGCCAATTAATAAGACGAGGCCACCAAAAATCCCCGGCTCAACAACTCGAGTCAGATCTGTGACCACATTAAAGTGATAAATCAAAGAAATTGAGAGAAATATTGAACCTACACCAACCAATGCAATCAGGATTATCCAGGCTAGTCGTAGCGCTCGTTGCCAGGGAAACTGAAGTTTGTGTTTAGGCAGCATGCCACTTGATATGAAGATTGCAATGGCCGCGACTACAAATAGAACTGGAATCGCAATATAGAACGGTGCCTTTACCGTCCCGCCAAGAGTTGGAAGTGCAAGGAGATAAGAAACAATCGCATAGCTAGTCGCTAGGGATAAAACGTAGCTCCTCTTCTCACGACCATTTGGCTCGCCGAGAGACTCCACCATCCTTAAGTAACCGCTGCGAAGTGCAAAGAAAGGGATTAGTAGCGCTCCGACTGGAAGAAATGTAAGTGAACCAGAACTAGTCGCATCCGAAAGTGAAAGTTGTAGCGGAACTTGATGAGCTGCCAGAAAAAACCAGAGCCCAGCTCTTAGCGGATCTGCGGTATTTCCCGATGAACTTCCGGCAGTCGCCCAGGCTACGAGTGTGATGAAGGAGATCGGTAGAAGAATTAAGGTGATGCTGCGAATTCCTTGTTGGAGTCCAACACGGAGAATTCGATTCATTACATTATTTAGCGCTGAGAATTTCGCGCAGTAATCTCGCAGTCTCACTTGGGGTCTTGCCCACTTTTACTCCAGCAGCCTCAAGCGCGACTTTCTTCGCCTCAGCGGTTCCCGAAGATCCAGAAACGATTGCCCCAGCATGTCCCATTGTTTTGCCTTCTGGCGCGGTGAAGCCGGCAACATAACCAACAACCGGCTTAGTTACGTATTCTTTAATGAAGGCGGCGGCACGTTCTTCAGCATCTCCACCGATCTCGCCAATCATCGCTATCGCTTCAGTTTTTGGATCGTCTTGGAAAGCACGTAGGCAATCAATATGAGTCGTACCAATAATTGGATCGCCACCGATACCGACAGCAGTAGTGAATCCAATATCCCGTAGTTCGTACATCATTTGGTAGGTAAGAGTTCCTGACTTAGAAACCAAGCCGATCTTTCCTGGGCCAGTGATATCAGCTGGGGTGATTCCGATATTGCTCTTGCCTGGTGAAATTAAACCTGGGCAATTTGGACCGATGATTCGGGTAGTTCCTTTTTTCTCGGAGTACGCAAAGAAGGCTGCGGTGTCATGGACCGGGATTCCTTCGGTAATCACTACAACTAGTGGAAGCTTGGCATCGATTGCATCAATTACGGCTGCTTTTGCAAACTTTGGCGGCACAAATACAACTGAGGCATTTGCGCCGGTAGCGGCAACTGCCTCGCTAACAGTATTGAAGACTGGGAGTTGTTTACCCTCGATTTCAACAACCTGTCCGCCTTTTCCAGGAGTTACTCCTCCAACAATTTTTGTGCCACTCGCAATCATGCGCTTGGTGTGCTTAGTTCCTTCTGACCCAGTCATGCCTTGCACAAGTACTTTGGTATTTTCATCGATGAAGATAGTCATCGCTTCGCTGCTAATTCTGCAGCGCGTGCGGCCGCTCCATCCATTGTGTCTAGTTGTTCAACAAGAGGATGTTTCGCTTCATTAAGGATTCGTCGACCCTCGAGCACATTATTTCCATCAAGTCTTACAACTAGTGGCTTTGTGGCTTTATCACCCAGCATTGCAAGCGCTTGGATGATTCCGTTTGCGACCGCGTCGCATGCAGTTATTCCACCAAAAACATTTACAAAAACTGAGCGAACAGCAGGATCGCCAAGGATTATCGATAACCCGTCAGCCATTACTTGAGCGGAAGCTCCGCCGCCAATATCTAAAAAGTTCGCCGGCTTTACGCCGTATTTCTCACCTGCGTACGCGACTACATCAAGGGTGCTCATAACAAGGCCCGCCCCGTTGCCGATAACGCCAACTTCGCCCTCTAACTTTACATAGTTCAAATCTCTCTCTTTAGCGAGCGCCTCTAAAGGATTTGTTGCAGCATGATCAATAAGGGACTCGTGGTCGGGATGTCGAAAGGCGGCATTGTCATCCAAGGTAACTTTTCCATCGAGTGCGATTATTCGCCCATCCTTTGTCTTCACTAATGGGTTTACTTCCACCAGCGTTGCATCAGATTCTTGGAAAGTCTTCCAGAGTAAGGCAAGGACATCGGCAACCTTCTCGATTACATCTTCAGGGAATGCGCCTTTGCGAATAATTTCTATAGCGCGTGCTTTATCTAATCCATCATTTGCATCAACATGAACTCGAGCTAATTTTTCAGGAGTCTTATGCGCTACCTCTTCAATATCCATTCCGCCTGCAACAGAGGCCATAACTAAAAATGATCGAGCTGCGCGATCAAGCAAAATTGCTAAGTAGTACTCGCTCTCAATCGGAGCAGCTTGGGCAATCATGACTTTATGGACAGTATGTCCTTTGATGTCCATGCCCAGAATTGCTTTTGATTTCTCAAAGGCATCATCAGCGCTCTCTGCCAGTTTTACACCGCCAGCTTTTCCACGTCCGCCAATCTTTACTTGGGCTTTAACTACTACTTTCCCACCAAGTCGCTCTGCTGCAGAACGCGCTTCTTCCGGGGTCGAAGCAACTGCTCCACCTAAGACTGGAACGCCTTTTGCTTCAAATAGATCTCGGGCCTGATATTCAAATAGGTCCATGGGTCATAACTTATCTACTGGGGCATAACGGAGCAACAATCGCTTCTCACCATAACTGCCAAAATTAATAGTTGCTTCGGCTTTCTCTCCTTCTCCTGAGACTGCAATCACAGTACCTAAACCAAAGGTGTCATGTGATACGCGATCACCAATCGAAAGTTGAATACCAGAACTCTGCTTTCCGGTAGCGCGTGGTGGAGGTGGAGATGAGTACTTCTTTCTTGTGATTGGTGGCGAAGTAAATCCACTTGCAGATTTGTTCCACTCAATTAAGTTTTCAGGAATCTCCTCGAGAAACCTTGAGGGTGGATTGTAATTCGGGGCTCCCCACGCAGATCTATATTCTGCTCTTGATAAATAGAGTCGCTCGCGCGCTCTTGTAAGGCCAACATAAGCAAGTCTTCGCTCCTCTTCTAGCTCATTCTTTTCACCGAGGGTGCGCGAGTGCGGAAAAACTCCTTCTTCCATTCCAGTAAGAAATACCGTGGGAAACTCAAGACCTTTAGCGGTATGCAAAGTCATAAGAGTCACGACTCCACCATGATCATCACCTTCAGGAATTTCATCAGCATCAGCGACTAGAGATACCTCTTCAAGAAATGCGCCAAGGGTCGGAGTCTCGCCTTCACTTATTGCACGTTCTTCATACTCTTCAATCACAGCAACGAGTTCCTCTAGATTCTCAACTCTTACTTCATCTTGGGGATCGTGGCTTGCGCGAAGTTCCTCTAACAAACCGGATTGCTCAAGTATTGCCGCGGCAATTGTCGAGGGTGGTCGAATAGCTTCTACTAAAACTTGCAGAGCAACAAGCATCGAGACAAATGCTTGGATCGAGGCGTTTGCTCTTGGTGATAGCTCAGTTGAGTTACTTGTAGCGAGTGCGCTCCAGAAGGATATGGAATCGCGCTTAGAAACATCATCAATAGCATCAAGCGCCCTATCCCCGATTCCTCGTTTAGGGGTGTTGATGATTCTTCGGAGTGAGACTTCATCGCTTGGATTAACTAAAACTCGTAAGTATGCGAGTAGATCCTTAATCTCTTTACGCTCATAAAAGCGGACTCCGCCGACTACTTTGTAGGGCACGGCCGAGCGCATAAAAACTTCTTCAAAGACGCGGGATTGGGCATTCGTTCGATAGAAGATTGCGGTCTCGCCAAACTTTGAAGTTCCTTCATTACTCAATTTGAATAACTCATCTCGGACAAACTCAGCTTCATGGTGCTCATTTTCAGCAACAAATCCAGAGAGCTTTGGGCCACTTCCGGAATCTGACCAGAGATTCTTCTCTTTCCTTGACTCGTTCTTTGAAATAACAGAGTTGGCAGCGCTCAGAATGTTTTGGGTTGAGCGATAATTTTGTTCAAGCAGAATCGTTGTTGCATCTGGGTAATCCTCTTCGAACTGGAGGATATTTCGAATCGTTGCTCCTCGGAAGCCATAGATAGATTGGTCGGCATCACCAACAACGCACAACTCAGCGGCAGGTATTCCATCTCGGTCTGTTCCAACTAACTCTCTAATCAGAATATATTGAGCGTGATTTGTATCTTGATATTCATCGACCAATATATGCTTAAAGCGAGTCCGATATCTTGCTCTTGCATCAGGAAATTTCTGTAGGACTTCTACTGTTTTCATAATCAAATCATCAAAATCCATCGCATTTGCGCTAGTTAATCGCTGTTGGTAAATCGCATAGACCTCTGCAACAATCTCTTCAAAGTGATTAGTAGTCGCATTTCGATAGTCAGCTGGGCCAAGTAGTTCATTTTTCGCATTTGAAATAAGGGCGGCAACGGCGCGCGGGTTGTAACGCTTCTGATCAAGGTTCAAGTCCCGCATAACTAGGGTCACTAAACGTACGCTGTCTGCTTGGTCGTAAATTGAGTAGGAAGATGAGAATCCGAGCCTCGTTCCTTCTTGACGGAGAATGCGCACACATGCCGAGTGAAAAGTTGAGACCCAGATTGCTTTTGCTCTCTTTCCAACCAGTGCTGCTACCCGCTCTTTCATCTCGCCTGCGGCTTTATTTGTAAAAGTAATAGCGAGAATTTCAAAAGGTTCAACTTTTCGCGTCGCAAGTAGATATGCAATTCTTCGCGTAAGAACACGAGTCTTTCCTGATCCAGCGCCTGCTACTACTAAAAGTGGTCCGCCTTGGTGTGTGACTGCAGATTCTTGTTCTGGGTTTAACCCTTCAAGCAATCTGTCAGACATATAAACAAGTCTAGAATACGGCGGTGACTCCGCTACCCGATGAAGAAATCAAGCGCATTCTTGTTGTAATGGCTCATCCAGATGATTGCGATTTTGGAGCCGGCGGAACAATCGCCCAATGGACCGCAAAGGGCATTTCCGTCTCATATTGCATCATTACTAATGGTGATCAAGGTGGCGAAGAATCTGATGTTCCCCTTGAAGAGATGGCGAAGGTGCGTCAACGGGAACAGCGAGATGCCGGAAAGGCACTTGGTGTAACTGATATTACTTACTTAAATCAACGCGATGGTTGGTTGGTTCCTACTATTGAACTACGTAAAGAAATCGTTCGCGAAATTAGAAAATCAAAACCAGATCGTATGGTTATCCAATCTCCAGAGCGAAACTATGAGCGCATCTTTGCTAGCCACCCAGATCATATGGCTGCCGGCGAAGTTGCAATTCAAGCTGTATATCCCGATGCCCGAAATCCTTATGCATTTACCGATCTAAAGGATGCAGGGTTTGAACCTTGGCGAGTAAAAGAGGTTTGGATTACGAGTTCTCCAAGCCCAAATCACTTTATTGATATCACCGATACTTTTCCAAAGAAAATTGCTGCACTTAAGGCCCATGTAAGTCAGACAGCACACAATACAGAGCTCGAAGAGATGGTTAGAAGTTGGGGCGAGCGAAATGCAGAAGCAAACGGACTACCAACTGGGCGAATAGCCGAAATATTTAAGATTATAAATACTTATTAACGAACGGAAATCCGTTCGATAACGAGATTACGAAGTGGAATTCCTTCTGCGTTCCCGCCCCTTACTCCGCCTTCAGCAATATATTCGAGTATCTCAATCCCCGAAATTACCTCTCCCCAAATCGTGTAATTAGGTGAGCGAAGAGTTGAGTCTTCATAGAAAATCATAAATTGGCTTCCATTTGAATCAGGTCTACCAAAGTTGGCCATCGCTACAGTTCCGCGCGGATAGTTGTCTTGCTCTTGCTCAGGAAGATTCTCATCCTTATAGCTAAACCCTGGATCACCAAGGCCTGTTGCTGTTGGATCCCCGCATTGAATCCAATATGTGCCCTTAGTTGAGAGACGGTGACATTGGGTGCGTGTGTAATAACCAGAATTAATGAGAGCTGTCAGAGCAGTTACAGTTAAAGGCGCGTCACGAAAATAAGTGCGGATAGCAATTACGCCACAATTTGTTGAGATAGTTATCAATCTAGGAGCACGCTTTAGAAGAGTGGTAGGCGGACTAACTTTCTTATTTGCCTGGGCACTGACTTTTACTGGCCGACACTTAACGCGATCTTCTTTATCTTTTACATCTGCGCTAACCGGAGTCGCTAAAGCGAAGAGTGAAGTGATGAGCGATAGTGCTAAGAAAAGAGAAAACTTCTTAATCAAATTACCCTCTCCTAACATCTATCTTTTACTCCCATTCGATTGTGCCTGGTGGTTTTGAAGTTACATCCAAAACAACTCGGTTTACTTCTCGAACTTCATTTGTGATTCGGGTTGAAATTCTTGAGAGAACTTCACTTGGTACCCGAGCCCAATCAGCTGTCATTGCATCTTCGCTAGTTACGGGGCGGAGCACAATTGGATGGCCATAAGTTCGACCATCGCCTTGGACTCCTACGCTCCTAACATCTGCGAGAAGCACGACTGGACATTGCCAAATCTGCCGATCAAGTCCTGCGAATTGTAATTCTTGGCGCGCAATAAAGTCGGCCGACCGCAAAACTCTAAGTCTTTCTTGAGTAACTTCACCGATTATTCGAATCGCCAAGCCCGGACCTGGGAATGGTTGACGCCAAATAATCTCAGGTGGAAGTCCTAGCTGGATTCCGACCTCCCTGACTTCATCTTTAAAGAGATGGCGTAGCGGTTCAATTAGCTCAAACTTAAGATCCTCAGGTAGGCCACCGACGTTGTGATGCGACTTTATATTTGCCGTTCCACTTCCGCCTCCAGATTCAACAATATCTGGATACAGGGTGCCTTGAACAAGAAACTTAATTTCATTTCCACTTGCTATCTCTCGAGCGGCTTCCTCAAAAACTCGAATAAATTCACGTCCGATGATTTTCCGCTTCTCTTCTGGATCAATTACCCCTTGAAGAGCAGTTAAGAATCGTTCCTTTGCATCCTTTTTAACAAGCTTCACACCAGTTGCTGCTACAAAGTCCTGCTCTACTTGTTCGGCTTCACCCTCTCGCAGCAAACCATGGTCGACGAATACACAAGTTAGTTTTGATCCAACTGCGCGCTGGACAAGAGCAGCAGCTACTGCTGAATCAACTCCACCAGAGAGCCCGCAAATCACACTTTCGTTTCCAACTTGTGATTTGATATTTATGATTTCATTTTCGATTATGTTCTCGGGGTTCCATGTCGGTTTGCATTTCACAATATCTATCAGCCAACGTCTTAAAATCTCTTGGCCAAAATCGCTATGTAGAACTTCTGGGTGGAACTGGACGCCAGAAAGTAATCCAGATTCATTTTCAAATGCTGCAACTGGAGTGTGTTCGGTTCTGCCTATCGTCGCAAATCCTTGTGGCGCCTCAGCAACGCTATCTCCGTGGCTCATCCAGACATCAAAGTTAGATTCAAGTCCACTAAAGAGTTGTGAGGTCGTATCCGCGCTGAAGTGGGTGCGCCCAAACTCGGAGATATCGTTTTTTGCGACTTTGCCACCAAGGCTTTTAGCCATAACTTGAAAGCCGTAACAGATGCCAAAAATTGGAATTCCTAATTCAAAAAGTTTTATATCCACCTGGGGCGCATCTTTTACATAGACCGAAGAGGGACCGCCCGAAAGGATTATGGCGCGTGGATTTCGAGCTTGTATCTCGGAGACTGAGAGCGTTGAGGGAACAATCTCGCTATAGACGTTGGCTTGCCGTACCCGCCTTGCGATTAATTGTGCGTATTGAGCGCCAAAATCAACTACAAGAACGTGATTGCTTCGCTGCACCATCAACCTTTATTTAGAACTATTTCTACCCGTTGGAATTCCTTTAGCTCGGAGTAGCCACAAGTTGCCATTGCCCTACGAAGTGCGCCAAATAGATTCATAGTCCCATCGGCAGAGTGCGATGGTCCGATGAGAATCTCTTCGAGTGATCCACTAGTTCCAACATGAACACGTGTTCCACGTGGAAGTTCTGCATGATGGGCTTCGCTACCCCAATGCCATCCTCTTCCGGGAGACTCTTCTGCTCTAGCAAGAGGCGAGCCGAGCATTACGGCATCTGCGCCACAAGCAATCGCTTTTGCGATGTCCCCGCTCTTACCAATTGATCCATCTGCAATTACATGGACATATCTGCCACCAGACTCATCTAGGTATTGGCGCCTCGCAGCGGCTACATCAGCAACGGCAGTTGCCATCGGAACTGAAATTCCTAGTACTTGACGAGTTGTATGTGCAGCGCCACCACCAAAACCAACTAGGACTCCCGCTGCTCCGGCGCGCATTAGATGAAGGGCGCTTGAAGTCGTCGCGCAGCCACCAACAATTACTGGGACATCAAGATCGTAAATAAATTCTTTCAAATTTAGAGGTTCGGTTTTTGTCGAAACATGTTCGGCGCTAACGGTAGTTCCACGGATTACAAATAAATCAACGCCGGCATCGACAACTGCTTTATGAAATTCTGCGGTGCGTTGCGGTGAGAGAGCGCCCGCTACGGTAACTCCGGCCGCTCTAATCTCAGCAATCCGCTGCTTGATTAGCTCAGGTCGGATCGGGGCTTTATAAAGCTCCTGCATCCTCGCAGTTACTTGCTCGTTAGGAATTGAAGAGATCTCGCCTAATTGAATCTTGGGGTTCTCATAACGAGTCCATAAGCCCTCAAGATTTAAAATTCCAAGTCCGCCAAGTTTCCCAATCGCAATCGCGGTTTCAGGCGAGACGACTGAGTCCATCGGAGCTGCAAGAAGTGGGAGTTCAAAGCGGTAGGCATCGATCTGCCAATTGAGCGAGACTTCTTGTGGCTCTCGGGTCCTTCTCGAAGGCACGATTGATACGTCATCAAATGAGTATGCGTCCCGGGCTCTCTTACCCTCTGAAATCTCAATATCTACCATTAGTTATTCCTAAAGTAGTTCGGAGCATCTGCAACATCGAATACATCATGTGGGTGGCTTTCAAGTAATCCAGCGCTCGTAATCTGGATTAATCTGCCGCGCTTTTGTAGCGCCGCAATATTTTCAGCTCCGGCATAGCCCATACCTGAACGCAATCCACCAACGAGTTGGTGAACAACCGTTGAAACGGGGCCGCGATACGCAACTTTGCCTTCAATTCCTTCGGGAACTAATTTATCTTCAGAGAGAACATCATCTTGCATATATCTATCTTTAGAAAATGACTTTGATTCACCGCGTGATTGCATTGCACCTAAAGATCCCATTCCGCGATAACGTTTAAACTTTCGACCATCTAATTCGAGTAACTCACCGGGTGATTCATCGCATCCAGCAAGAAGTGAACCCAACATCACGGTATCGGCGCCCGAGACGATTGCCTTTGCAATATCTCCAGAATGTTGCAGACCACCATCGGCGATTAATGGAACATCAGCTTTCTTACAAGCCTTTGCAACTTCCATAATTGCTGTAACTTGGGGGACTCCGACTCCGGCTATGACACGCGTTGTACAAATTGATCCGGGGCCAACTCCAACTTTCACAGCATCAGCACCTGCGTTTATTAAAGCCTGTGCTCCTGCGCGAGAAGCAACATTTCCACCAATAACTTCTTGATTGGGGAATGCTTCCTTGATTCTTGAAATTGCTTCTAGGACTGCGCGGTGATGGCCGTGTGCAGTATCTACAACAACAACATCTACCCCAACTTCAATTAAAGCTTGAGCCCGGGCATATCCATCATCGCCAACGCCAACAGCAGCTCCGACAAGCAAACTCACGCCTTTAACTAACTTTGCATGAGTTACTTGCTCTTCAATTGGAAGATTTCTATGGATGATTCCAATTCCGCCTAATTTGGCCATCGCAATCGCCATCGCAGATTCAGTGACAGTATCCATCGCCGCCGAAATCAGCGGAATTCCAAGCTTTATCCCCCGGGTTAGTTGGGTTCCGGTATGGACTTCAGATGGCACAACATCAGAAGCGTCGGGGAGAAGGAGTACATCATCATAAGTGAGCCCTAGCATCGCTACTTTTTCGTTGACGCTATCGGCCATACCAAAACCTTAATGGGTAGTGTCTTTAGGCTCCAACTGCCCGCAGGATCTCCTCGCATGCCTCGACCAAATCCTCAACATGGATTGCAGGTTTCGGAATTGAATCTCCCCAACCTGGGCCACCAACAACGATTCGCGGGGCGGGGCGAACATTTGGAAGCTGATCTAGTACCGCCAAGTCACCATTCTTGTTTAGTTGCGCCCATAGGAAAACTGCTGGAGGCGCAGAGCGCTTTACAACTGCGCTGATTGCTTCAACAGGAGTACGAGCGCCAAGGAATTGAGTTTGAATTTTCCGCTCCGAGAGAGCTGCCGACAATGCATAGAGCGCAAGTGAGTGCATCTCCTCTCCGATACATGCAAGTAGAACAGGGCGAGAATTTATTGGATCTACAACATTGGAGTTCCACTCTTGCATCAATCGCTTAATGATTTCACTAACCATGTGCTCAGTTTCGATTCCGGTTCCAGAATCCGCCCACTCTTCGCCAATTAGGACCAACACCGGGGCAATGACTTCATTCCAAGTATTCGCCACCCCCCGCATCTGCATCTCAGATCGAAGAACTTCTTCAACAAAACTCTTGTCATATGCTCGAGCGGCCCGCATCACAGCCTTAACTAACTCTTCGCGAATTGTTACCTCTTTATTCAAGGTATCTGAGATGAGTTGAGCTGAGCTCACGCCATCAAAATCAAGGGCTCTTCGAGCAGCTTCCGCAGGCGATACACCTGAGATTACTAATTTGCGCATCAAAGTGAGGCGGGCGAGATCAAGGGAGTTATAGCGACGATGTTCACCTGTGCTGTGATCGCTTGGACCAAGGCCATAGCGACGGTCCCAAGTCCGAAGTGTGGCCGGCGCCACACCCAATCTTCGAGCCACTGCGGCAACAGTGAGGTTCTCTACCGGATCCACTATTTGGGAGCTCTCTGAGAACTTTCTCGCCACTGGGCAATGGTGGAGGTATCTCGCCACGCCCGCATCTTGAAATGGGGGTACTTGAACAACTTACGGCGCGATTGTATACTCCGCGCATGTCCGAAACGACTCGCTTACCGAAGCCGGTAGAAGCAAACTGGGAGTGGCAGTATGAGGGTGCTTGCCGTTCCCTTCCAACTGAGATGTTCTTTCATCCAGATGGCGAGCGCGGCCCCCGCCGCAAGGCTCGTGAAGATGCTGCGAAAGCTGTTTGTGCAAGCTGTCCTGTAATTGCCCAATGTCGAGCGCATGCCTTAGCTGCGCAAGAGCCATACGGAATTTGGGGCGGATTAACTGAAGAAGAGCGTCTCGAGATCATCAGCAAAGCGCAACGTTTATCACGCGTCTTTACTGCGTAAATCTCCTCCTTTCCATCTAACGCCTCCGAGCTCATCACTCGGGGGCGTTATTCCTTTATTGCCTGATTCGCTCTCAAGCTAATGACAGTTGTGGCAGCAAGTGCAGAGATTATGACTCCCAAAGAAACGGTTATAGGAATCTCTGGAATCTTGAACCCTGCAATATCGTGAATTCCAATTCCATGTAGCGCTTCAATAATTAACTTAACGCCAATAAAGCCAAGCACAATGGAGAGTCCTTTAGATAAATAAATCAACTTCTTAAGAAGAATTCCGACTAAGAAGTAGAGTTGCCTTAGCCCCATTAAAGCAAATGCATTTGCCATAAAGACAATATAAGGGTCTCGTGTTAATCCAAAAATTGCTGGAATTGAATCTAGCGCGAAGAGAAGATCTGTAGTGCCAACTGCTACAAGCGCGATAGTAATGGTTGAGTAGCCGCGCTTACGTAGCGATTTGATTATGCGATTTTCTTGCCATTCATCTTCTTCCGGATCTTCCGTTACTAACTTGTACGCAGTCCAGAGAAGTATTGCGCCAAAGAGGAAAAAAATTGCCACAAAGCGCTCGACTACCGCAGCTCCAATAATTATGAAAAATCCACGCATTACAAGCGCCATAATAATTCCAAGAAGTAGTACTAATTGCTCTTTCTGTTTCTCAACTTTTAAACGGGTGAGAATTATCAAGAAGACAAAAAGATTATCTACGGATAAGGAATACTCGGTTATCCATCCCGCAAAAAATTCTCCACTTGCTTTAGGACTATCCCAGCTACGCATTGAAATTCCGAAAATTATCGCTGAACTAACGTAAATTACTGTCCAGGTAGCCGCCTCCCGAAACGAGGTTAAAGAGTTCCTGCGATACCAAGCCCAGGCTAAATCCAAGAGTATGACCAGGCTTACGATGCCCAGAGTTATAAACCAGACTGTAGTTGAGACGTTTCCACTTTCAGACATTGTGCGAGTGTAATGAGAGAGGGCCCCGATTTACTCAGAGCCCCCTCAGATTATTAATCTACTTCTCTCTGATAATTAGTGAGAATGCCCACCAGGTCCATGGCTATGGCCATGTCCGCCCGGTGCTTCCTTTGGTTCTTCTGGCTTCTCGAAGACAAGCACTTCGGTAGTAAGGAACATCGCAGCGATTGACGCTGCGTTAGCGAGAGCTGAACGAGTTACCTTAACTGGATCAATTACGCCGACTTTTACAAGATCGCCGTATTCATCAGTTGCGGCATTGAAGCCTTCGTTGCTTTTCAAAGTGCGAACCTTTGAAACAACAACATAACCCTCTTGGCCAGCATTCTCTGCAATCCAACGGAGCGGTTCTTGGCAAGCTTTAGCAACGAGCCGAACACCGACAGCTGCATCGCCTTCATATCCGAGATCATTATCAAGAACTGTTGCAGCATGAACAAGAGCTGCGCCACCTCCAGCAACGATTCCTTCTTCAACGGCAGCGCGAGTAGCAGAGATAGCATCTTCAAGACGGTGCTTCTTCTCTTTCAACTCAACTTCAGTATGAGCTCCAACTTTGATTACGCAGACTCCGCCAGATAGTTTTGCAAGACGCTCTTGAAGCTTCTCACGATCCCAATCTGAATCGACAGTCTCGATTTCGCGGCGAAGTTCTTGGATGCGACCATCAACATCCTTCTTCTTACCTGCACCATCAACGATTGTTGTGTGATCTTTTGTGACAACGACGCGACGCGCCTTGCCCAACATATCAAGACCGATTTGATCTAACTTAAGACCAACTTCAGTTGAGATGACTTGGCCACCGGTAAGTATTGCAATATCTTGAAGCATCGCTTTACGACGGTCACCAAAGCCAGGGGCTTTAACGGCAACTGATGTGAATACGCCTCGAATGCGGTTAACAACTAGCGTGGAAAGCGCCTCGCCTTCGACATCCTCGGCGATAATCAGAAGCGGTTTGCTGGTTTTCGCTACTTGTTCGAGGACTGGGAGCAAGTCTCCAAGAGCAGAGACTTTTCCAGCTGAAATCAAGATGTAGGCATCCTCAAGGATCGCTTCCATGCGATCTTGATCAGTTACGAAATAAGGCGAGATATAGCCCTTATCGAACTGCATACCTTCGGTGAATTCGAGCTCGAGTCCAGTTGTTGAAGATTCTTCAACTGTGATGACGCCATCTTTGCCAACCTTGTCCATCGCTTCAGCGATTAGCTCACCGATTCCGCGATCTTGGGCAGAGATTGTGGCTACATCTGCAATCTGCTCCTTGCCAGAAACTTTTGTTGAGTTTGAGCGGAGCTTTTCAACCACAGAAGTTACGGCTGCTTCAATTCCAGCCTTGATTCCCATTGGTTGAGCGCCCGCAGCAAGGTTACGAAGTCCTTCTTTAACCATTGCTTGTGCAAGAACAGTTGCAGTTGTTGTTCCATCACCAGCGACGTCATTGGTCTTCTCTGCAACTTGCTTTACAAGTTGTGCGCCCATGTTTTCAGATGGATCGGAGAGTTCGATCTCTTTAGCAATGGTGACACCGTCATTTGTAATAACGGGCGCACCAAAAGATTTTCCGATAACGACATTGCGACCCTTAGGACCGAGCGTTACCTTTACAGTATCAGCGAGGATATTTACTCCACGCTCCATGCCACGACGAGCGTTCTCGTCAAAATGAAGTGCTTTGGCCATAGTTAGTTATCGTCTCGATTACTTCGCAATTACGGCCAAGATGTCGCGAGCCGAGAGGACTAGGTATTCCTCGCCGCCATGCTTAATCTCTGTTCCGCCGTATTTGCTGTAGAGAACTACATCGCCAACTTTGATATCCATTGGAACGCGAACTCCATCATCGAATCGACCTGGGCCGACTGCGACAACTGTTCCTTCCTGTGGCTTTTCTTTAGCGGTATCTGGGATAACGAGACCTGATGCGGTCTTCTCTTCTGCTTCGCTGATCTTTATGACGATTCGATCTTCTAGTGGCTTAATGGCAATGGCCATCGGTGTAGCTCCTTCGTATCTAGTCTCTGTACTTTTTTAAGGTTCGGATGAATTATCACTCTCACCCGGCGAGTGCTAACGCCAAGCCTATGGGGAGGTATTCCCGACCTCAAATCAGCCTCTGGCTTGGCCTGATTTCAAGTGGGGAGCCGTGAGCGAACGTTGTCGGAGCGCAGCGGAGACGGTTCGCGGCGGCGACCCCGAGAAATCAGGCCCAAAGAGGCTGTGTGGGCGGAGTATCTGATGCGGCAGCAATCCCAAGGCTTGAGGGGGCAAGGCCCTTTGAGAGAGCTAGTGAGCCGAGCGCAGCAACCATCGCCCCATTATCGGTACATAGGGCTGGCGGGGGCGTGCGAAGTTCAATCCCAGCGGCCTTACAGCGGGTAGCGGCAAGTTCCCTAAGTCGAGAGTTAGCAGCAACTCCCCCGGCGATTATTAGGGAATCGATTCCCGTATCTACACAGGCCTTAATTGATTTGATAAGTAATACATCAACGACGGCTTCTTGAAATGATGCCGCAACATCAGCTCGCTTGTAATTTGAATTAGCAGTTAAGTATCGCGAGACCGCGGTCTTTAGCCCGGAAAAAGAAAAGTCAAAAGCATGTTCCGCCATATCTTTTGGAAGTGAAAGTCCTCTCGGGAAGTTAATTGCCTCTCGATCTCCACCCTTCGCTTCGCTATCAATGATTGGGCCTCCGGGAAAACCTAATCCAAGGACACGAGCTATCTTGTCAAAAGCTTCTCCAGCTGCATCATCAAGAGTTTGGCCAAGGCTTTCGATTTCTGAAGCTAGATCACTAACTTTCAAGATTGAAGAGTGACCGCCGCTAACAAGTAATGCGATGCTGGGACGAAACTCTTGGGTGTGAGTAAGTAAATCCACCGCTACATGAGAAGCTAGATGATTAACTCCATAAAGCGGTTTATCAAGGGCTAGAGCGAGTGCATTAGCTGAAGAGACTCCAACTAAAAGCGCGCCAACAAGTCCAGGTCCTGCTGTTACGGCAATGGCATCGAGATCGCTTAATTCAATCTTGCTCTCTTGCAAAGCGCGCATGATTGTGGGCTGCATTGCCTCCAAGTGGGCACGCGATGCTACTTCGGGTACGACTCCACCGAAGCGAGCATGCTCTTCGACACTTGATGCAATTACATTTGCAAGTAACTTTCGACCGCGAACGACTCCGACCGCGGTTTCATCACAGGAAGTCTCAATTCCAAGAACAAGGGGTTCAGACATGCTTCACCTCTTTACGCATGATTAAGGCATGAATCCCAGTTGCGTAGTAGTTATCTCTTCGAGAAATGATTTTGTAACCGCGCTGTTCGTAGAGTGGCTGGGCCTCGGTATTGCCCTCACGGATCTCAAGCATTAGAGCAACAACGCCCTTTTCAAGGGCCCACGCTTCAAGCTCATCGAGTAAGTGGGATGCGATTCCTTGTTTACGGTGTGAAGGAATGACCGCGATGTTGTGCATATCTGCAACATCTCCGGCAAGTGCGACTCCTGCGTAGCCCACAATTTTTCCATTCTCAAGTGCCACCAAATATTTTCGTGACTTAGGTACACCGGAAAGTTCTTCCCGAAACTGTGCAGCGCTCCATGGAGACTCAGGGAAAACTTCTTTTTCAATTCCAACTAAGGCTGGGACATCAAAGGTGGACATTTCTCTATAGGAAATCATTTGCGCTCGCTTGTCGGAACGGCATCTGGACGCCTTAGATAGAGCGGGCTTGAGACTGGTGAACTCTTTGACTTTACGAGGAGTAGATGTGGCGAGGGATAAACAGGTTCAGTAAATCCAAAACCAAACTTCGCCTCACTTCGTTTTACTAACTCCTCTACTTTGGAAACAAAGGGTCCCTCTACCCTCGAGCCAGATTTGTAATGTGCCCAATAAATTTCCTTTCTGCGGGCATCGGTGGCAACGATGTAGTTTTCGCTATCAATATCAATTCCATCTAACGAGCAGACTCCTATGCAAGGAATTCCTCTAGCAAGTGCAAAACTCTCTGCAAAAACAATTCCTACTCTCAAGCCCGTGAACGGACCAGGTCCCATTCCAACTACGACTTGATTTATTGCGCTTTCGACCTCGAGAGCAGATGCGACCATTTTTGGAAGCGCTTCTGCATGTTCGGTAGCGCCATCATGTTGCGAAGTAAATAAAAGTTCACTTTCACTAAAGAGTGCACAACTTGTCCTTGTGGTTGAAGTATCAATTACAAGCGTATTCATAGTTCAAATCCCAACCAGCGAGCACCGTGAGGGTAAGAAGTAACTTCGCGCTCATCCTCGCCTGACGCAAAGCTGATTTCAATCTCTAGAAAATCTTCTCCGAATCTCTCCCCTACTTGCCCGCCCCACTCAATAACAGTTATTGCATCTTCTCGTCCCGTATCTAGATCCAAAACATCAAACTCAAATTTGGAATTTGGGCTCGCAAGAAGACGATAGGCATCTACATGGATAAGAGGGATTACGCCTTTATGAACTCTTGAAATTACAAAAGTGGGCGAAGTTATTCCCTTTATTCCAAGGAATTCTCCAATACCTTGAGTAAGCGCCGTCTTTCCTGCCCCGAGCGGGCCAGATAAAAGAACAATATCTCCGGCTTTGAGTCTTGCTGCCAACTTCTTTCCCAGTTCGCGCATCGCATCGACAGAGCTCACATTGCGCATTTGATAAGGCTATCTAAGAAATGAAGCGGGGCCCGGTTTCCCGAGCCCCGTACACTTATTACTAACTAATCAACCACCTAGGCCCTTCAGCCTCGCAGCTGCATAACCTCTATCAAAGGTCATGTTTCCAGCTTTACGAAGTTTTGTAAGAAGTGCTCCACCGGACAAGTTCTTTCCGTTGACGGCGGCATAAGCGAGCATGTCAGCAATTGCTAGATGCTGCGCGACCGTGAAGTTACAGTGGTTAGTTCCCGTTGCTGCTGGAACCGTGGTATCCGGAGATCCAGCGGCAGTGAACTTGGTGTACTTCTCTGGTGGAAAGTTCCACAATACCAACTGATTGTTTGCTGGTCTTGTGCGAATTCCTGCCTTCTTGTTTGCGGCCCACTTCTCAGACCAGTAAGCAGCATACTTGTCTGCGACAGACTGTTGATTTCCAGCTGTTGTTACCGGATCAGCAGTTCCTGTGAAAAGAATTGTTGGAATCTCAACCTTTCCGCTATGGCCTGTCAGTGTCGCCAACTTCGCAACCGCAGCAGGATTTGCCTTGGCGCGTGGTGATGCTGCAAGTACGCTTAATAATCCACCGATACCAGAAACACCTGATAGCGCGGAGCTCCAGATGAACTGTTCTTCTGCGACTCGAGCCGCATAATTTGTTGCGGTGTTATCAAAGATTGCACCGCCAGCTTGTAGCTCAAGATCATGCGTCGCTAGAACTGCAAGGGCTGCAGCGTTAGCGACATTTTCAAGAGCAGCAAGTGCTGGATTAATCGCGAGTTGGAATGAAAGTGCGCTTGTTGCAGGAATTCCTGGGGGCGCAGATGTTGAATCGAAGTGCGCCGATTGCAACGGAACACCTGACATCAGGGCCACCATCACTAAAGCGCTTCGCGATGGAATCGCCTTAATTGCTGCAGGGACCTGTGAGGTAGCCGGCCAAGCAGGGGCGGATGCATTTGCACCGATTGCTGCTTGAAGTGAGCCGATAACTGTGAAGACCTTCACAAGATCACCCATCGCTTCGGCATAACCCGCTTGTCCCGCAGAATAGTTTCCACCCTTGATTGTTGGATCAAAGAATGTCTTTATTCCCCAGAGCGCATCTCCGGCCATCGTCATCAATGGTCCGATATCGCTAGCCATACAGAGTGGCGCAGCTGCGCTAACTAATTCCGGATGCTTTTCGGCAAGCGCCTGAGTAATAAAGCCGCCCAGGGAGTGGCCCCAAGCGACTACTTTTGTTGTCTTTGTGAATTGTTTTTTGAAGACACCAATCAACTCGACATTTGTCTTTATTGCGGAATCAGCATTCCAGCCTTGGCGCGCAAAGCCAGATCCCATTACTGCGTAACCCTTACCAAGAAGAGCTCCGATGATCTGTGCGTTTCCACCAGGTGCTGGCTCTGGCGTATTAGTGACTGTGTAACCACCATAGCCCGGGATTCCGGCTGGGACTGGAACATTGGGACGATACCCATGTGAATAAAGATAAACAGTTCCATTGAAATTAGCTGGAACCATCATCATGTAAGGAGCTGTATCTGATGTTGCTCCTAAGCATGTAGTTACAAAGTTAGCTGTTGTACAAGCTGGAGTTGCTTGAGCAACAGTAGGAATTGAAACTACCGTTAGTGACAACATAGATGAAGCAGCAACAAGCGTTAGTGAACGCTTCAGTTTGAAGTTTCTCATGAGTTGTTTGGCAATCCTTTCGCTGGCATCGCTGGGCGCTTGAAGTTGGATTTAACAACTGGACCATTACCGCTATCCGTTGTATAGAGCATTACCGTTCCACCGAATGGCTTTCTATCACCGGTTGGACCCATAACCGCCATGTAGTAACCAGTATGGCCAACATTGCTGGTGCGTGAATAACCAAGAGGTGAGTAAGCAACCGATGCAAAGGTGGAACCCTTTGCTTCCATCGCGCGGATTAATCCCCTACGGGTCAAGCTCGGTCCTGCTGCACGGAGAGCCTGAACTGTCATAAGACCTAGATTCATGCCCTGAAGTACATAGTCATCAAATGCAGCTTTGTTGTACTTGGTGTTGATCTCTTGGAACTGCTTCACATATTCATCAGTTAAGTCATTAGGTGAAGGGTTACCAGCAGGCGTTAGCGCGCCATTAAGTACTGCGACTGGAACGCCAAGTGCCTGGAGAGTCAATGGATCGGATCCGACTGAACCGAGGATCCATTGTGGTGCGTACTTAGCACCAGCAGCTACCGCGAGTAGAGGTGCGGTTGCTGAGGTAACACCGAAGAAGACGACTACTTGGGCGCTACCGGCTGCAAGCTGGGAGACCCAGGTCTGGGCGGTAGCTGCGCTCTGGGTACCAGAGGTGTACGGAATAGATACATCGAATTTCACTCCTGCTGCCGTGAAGGCGCCAAGCGCGTCTATTCCAAACTCATCGTTCTGGTAAACAAGGCCAAGCTTCTTGCCTGCAAAGTTCTCTTTGAGGAACTGAGCAACAATCTTTGCTTCCATTGCGTACGAAGGAAGGATTGTGAATGAAGTTGGATAACTCTTCTTATTTGCAAATCCACTAAATCCAGTATTTAGGAAAAGGCTTGGGATGCCTCGCCTCTGAAGGCCGACAGATTTATGAACTGCAGTGAAATTCGCAGTTCCGAGTGGTCCGACAAGTGCGAATACCTTGTCCTTAAGAATCAATTCATTTGTCTTAGCAATGGATAGCTGAGGAGAGTATTGGTCATCTTTCTGAATCAATTGAATCTTTCGACCATAAACACCGCCGTTATCGTTTACGTACTTGAAGTACGCATCCATGGCGTTGCCGATCTTGTTATAACCTGGCGAAGCAGCTCCCGTTAACGGAAGAGTTATTCCAAGTTTGATTGAGTTGGTGGTAACTCCCGTCTCGGCATGAGCTGGAAGCGTCGTTGCCAGCAGGCTGCCAGCAGCAAGCACCGCAGCCGCGAACCAAGTCCGCCTTCTACGAGTCTTTCTGATCATTTTCTTCCTTCCATCGAGGGTCTAGCTGGTTTCCCACACTAGTGGTTACCTTTAAGTAACCGGTTAATGCGCGGACTTCTTATGGAAGTGCTTGCGCAAGTTTTCCCCTGGACCATTTGGGGTATAGATCACTGAAAGAATCAGCAACACACTCACAAATAACCCAGGTAGATAGCTATTAAGTTTATCTTGATTGCCCAAGCTGGCTGCAAGAGCATCTGCAATCTCGGGGATTGCAACTAGGATGAATCCTCCCAGTACGACCCCCGGAAGGCTAGATATTCCGGCCAACACCGCGCCGGTAACTAAGGCAAATGAGAGCGCAAGGGTGTAGGCCCCGGGGGCGACGAGACTTATGGTCATGGCCAATACCGCTCCCGCCAATCCAGCAAGTCCGGAACTCACAGTAAATGCCAAGATTTTCATCTGGGAGGAATGGATTCCAGATAGCTCGGCCGCAAGTGAGTTACCGCGAATTGCTTTCCAAGTTCTACCAAATCTAGATTGCAAAATATTCGAAGTTATAAATAATGAAACAAGCGCGATAAAAGTCGCAATCCAGAAATACCATTTATATTGCGTGAACTCTTCGCCAAATCTTTCTGGTGGAAAACCAACATCAAAGAGAAGTCCCGGTTCGCCGCCCAAAAATGAAAATTGATTTGCAATTGCAGGTAATCCAACGGCTAGAGCAAGAGTCGTTCCAGCAAGATACGGACCCGATAATCGCGCTGCGGCAAGTCCCAAGAAAGCGCCAAATAATGCAGCGACAAGGATTGCCATCATAAAGGCGCTCCAAATTGGAGTCTGTAAGTTATTTAAAGTCAGCGCTGCGGCATAACCACCAACCGCCATCATCGCACCATTTCCAAGTGAGACTTGTCCTGAATACCCGGTCAACAAAACTATGGAAGCGAGAGCAATGGTGTACATCGCGATTTGGGCGCCTTGATAAACTCGCAGTTCATCGAGTCGATCACCGATTATCAGCAATACCCAACCCAAGAAAATGAAGAGAAGTAATTTCTTTCTTACTTTTTTTGCTGACTCATTAACCACGGCGCACCTTGCCTCTTGCCATGATTCCATCTGGCTTAATTAAGAGCACCAAGAGTAAGACTGCGAATCCACCAATGAAGACAAGTGATGTACCGACATAGTTCAAAATTATGGTTAGACCAACGCCCAGCACCAAGGCTCCAACTACCGCGCCAGCCATACTCTCTAATCCACCAATCACAGCTGCTATAAAACCAAAGACTAGAAGTAGATCGAGAGAATAAGGTGTTAAGAAGTTGTATGAGGTCACCAACATTCCAGCCACGCCGCCAACCCCTCCGGCAATAGCCCAACCAATCGTTCTAGTACGCGCCGTTCTAATTCCGGCAAGCTGGGCAATCTCAGGTGCATAAGCTGAAGCTCTCAGCGCCAAACCTAAATTGGTGCGTTGAAAGAGAATTGCCAGAATAATAAGAATTATCGCTACCGTTACGATAATCAAAGTGTTCAGTGGAGAAAACGGAATTGTGATTTCTCCAAAGGTGTATCCATCTTTTGATGCGGGAGCTTCAATAGCTCTAAATTCTCCACCCCAAGTTAGGCCAACGATACTTCGAATTAAACCGAGCAATCCAAGAGTTGCAATCACAGGCGCAACAACTGCGGCCGGTCCAGAGTTGGCATGCTTAAAGAGAACCCGCATAAAGAAGTAATCAACGCCAGCTCCAAGCACCGCTCCAGCAACGATTGCAAAGATGAGTCCAAGCCAGAAGATTTGCGAGCGACTTGCTATCTCAAAGCCAATGTAAGTAGAGAACATGGCCTGACCTGCTTGGGCAAAGTTAACAACACGAGTTGATCGCCAAACAAGTACTAAGGCAAGCGACATCAAGGCATAAATTGATCCAGTAGAAAGTCCAATCAATAGAGTTTCTAGAGCTTTTTGCATTAGTACCCCAAGTACGCAGCGCGAAGCGCTGGATCGTTGATTAGTTCGTTAGCCGGTCCCGTGGCAACCACTTCGCCCAGGTTGATAATGACTCCGATGTCGGCAATCTCCAGCGCGCTCATAGCATTCTGTTCTACTAGTAGAACTGTCAGCCCTAACTTCTGGCGGAGCTGGTCGATAGTCTGGAAAATCTGCTCGATCACAATCGGAGCAAGGCCGAGTGATGGTTCATCTAGCAATAGAAGTTTTGGGCGTGAAACAAGCGCTCGACCAATCGCAAGCATCTGTCGCTCGCCACCAGAGAGTGTATTTGCGCTCTGTTCCATCCGCTCGCCAAGGCGAGGAAATAGTCCAACTACTTCTTCAATCGCCCTTGCCGTATCTGCTTTATCGCCGCGCCAAATGCCACCGAGAACTAGGTTCTCCTTGACAGTAAGTTCGGGGATGACGGATTTACCTTCCGAGACATGAGAAATACCGCGCCTAACTAAATCTTCTGGTTTCTTTCCTAAAATTTCACGCTCTTTCCAAGTAGCGCTTCCGGAGTTTGCATCCTTCAGTCCTGATAACGTACGGAGCAATGTGGTTTTTCCAGCGCCGTTAGCTCCAATTACGGCTGCTAGTTGTCCCAGCTCTACCGAAAAATCAACGCCTCTTAGTGCAGATATAGCCCCATGCGAGACACTCAGATTTGTGACAACCAATCCACTCATTTGCGAGCCTTTGAGTGTGTTCCGAGATAAGCCTCAATCACGTTCTTGTCATTCTTTACAGTTTCCGGATCGCCAGAAGCGATAATCTCGCCAAAGTTCAAGACATAGATTCGATCACAGACAGACATGACAACATCCATGTGATGTTCAACGATAATGATTGAGGTGCTGCTTCGTAGATGTCTAATTAAGCCATTTAGCCACTCAATATCTTGAGCGCCAAGACCACCAGCAGGCTCATCCAAAAGAAGAATCTGCGGTTCACTAACTAGCGCTCTTGCTATAGAGACTCTCTTTGTGTCTGGGTAAGAAAGCGTCTCGGCTTTGCGTTCTGCTACCCCACCCACATAGAGCCGTTCTAAAGTGCTCTGTGATCTCGACTTTAACGCTTCCTCATCTTTCCCACTAAAACCCAGAGCGGATTGGATAAATCCAGTTTTAGCAAATTTGCTCGCACCTAACATCACATTCTCTGAGACAGTTAAGTCTGGAAATAGACCCACTCCCTGGAGCGTGCGAGATATGCCACGGTCAACAAGTTGATAGGGCTTTGGCCACTTAACATTCCGACCATAGAGTTCAAGAGATCCACTTGCTGGAGTAACGAGCCCGGAGAGCGCGTTGAAGACCGTCGTTTTACCCGCACCATTTGGACCAATTAGTCCCAACACTTCTCCCTTATGCAAATTGATATCTACATTTGAGAGTGCTTTAAGTCCACCGAAATTTACCGAGAGATTACGGATCGAGAGGACTTGTTCCGAAGTCATCTTTGAATTCGCTCCTCGATCAGCTTTAGTTTTTGAAAATCCGTGGAACTCTTGCGCCAATTCGCGTCACAATCTCGTAATTGATTGTGCCACAAGCCTTTGCCCAAGCGTCGGCAGTGTAGCCGTCTGACCCTTCGCCGCCAATGAGATAAGCCCATTCACCAGCACGTGCAATCGAATCGTTACCTAATTCCACAACAAATTGATCCATCGAAACTCTTCCAATAATCGGGGCTTTACGGTTACCGACAAGTACACCAGCAGAAGAATCAGCATTTCTGGGAATGCCATCTGCATAACCCATCGGAATCACACCTAACTTTGTGTCTTTAATTGTTAACGCAGTTCCACCGTAGCCGACCTGGGAACCGGCTGGGACATCTTTTACAAGATGAACTTGGGAACGCAAACTCATTACTGGAATTAAATCTAATTTCTTGGAATCACCCATCGCCTCTATATCTGGAGAAAGCCCATACATTGAGATTCCTAATCTAACTAAATCAAAATGTGATTTCGGATTAGTAAGTGTCGCGGCCGAATTACTTAAGTGAAGAATGGACGGATTAATTCCAAAAGACTTTGCTTCTGAAACACGTGCTTCAAAATTTCGGAGTTGCTCATCGTTAAATGTATGTCCTGGTTCATCAGCGCGGGCAAAGTGAGACCAGATTCCAATTACCTCAATCTTCTTCTCACTTACTAACTTACTTGCACTCTTGCATAAGTCGTTCCATTCACGAAGTGCTCCCCCGCGCGACATGCCAGTATCTACTTCGAGATGAACTCGCGCCGGTTTTCCAAGACCTGTTGCGGCGCGACTAATTACTTCCAAATGTGCCAAAGATGGAATTGCCAGATCAATATTGCTGGTAATCGCGCCTTCAAAATCATCATTAATCGGGGTCAGCCAGGCAATTATTGGTGCAGTAACACCTTCATTTCGAAGCGTTAGAGCCTCTTCAAGTAACGCTGTCCCAAGCCAACTGGCTCCAGCTTTCAGTGCGCGCTTTGCGACTGGGACTAATCCATGGCCGTAAGCATCTGCTTTTACAACGGCAAGACCAGCCGCTCTGGTTGTGGCAAGTATCCGCTTTACATTTACTTCTAGTGCGCCCAGATCAATTAGCGCCTCAGCCCGATTCATTAGGTAATCCTAAGAAGGTTGCTTTTCAGATGGGATAAATCGATCGATTGCAACGACAAGTACCAAGATTGCGCCACCAAGGAATATCCCACCAAGTAAGTCGGTAAACCAATGAGTATTGCGAATCAATGATGCGAAACAGACTAGAACTGTAATAACTCCAACGAGCCAATAAAGCCTTAAGCCTTCAAAAGGCGCCCGGTGGGTATATCTAAAAATGATGTAGGCAAATAAGCCCCAAGTGACGAGCGCGTTTGCTGTGTGACCACTCGGATAGGCCATCCCATCTGTGAACATACAAATATCAAAATCTTCTTTCGCTTTGCATCTTCCAAAACCAATCTTGGCAGCTCCCACAAAGAGATTTAATGAGATTAAGGAGAGGATTGATAGATTCAAAGGACGCCATGATTTAAATCTTCTTCCGATAAGTGTTGCAATTATTAGAAGAATTAAGGCGGTCACCCAACGAAGGCCAAGGTCATCAAGCCTAAGAACTACAAACTCATTTATGCCATCTAATTTGGGTCTATCAAGATCTGCGAAGAATTGATCAACTCTCCAAAGTGCACCTTCATAAATCACATCGAGCGTAACAAGGATGAAGGCGGCGAATAGTGCAATCGCCCAACGTAAAGCAACCGCCATATCGTGACGACGGACCTCGAGACTTTGGTCTACAACGTCATCAAAACTCTTGGTCATTCGACCGTTACCGATTTAGCAAGATTTCTAGGTTGATCAACATCATTACCGCGCGCTACTGCCATTTCATAGGCAAATACCTGTAACGGAACAATTGAAAGTAACGGTTGTAGTAACTCTTCGCACTCAGGAATGCGAATCAAATTAGGTATATCGAGATTGTGGCTCGGATCAGCGATAGCAATCACATTGGCTCCACGCGCACGCACTTCCTGGATATTGCTACGCATCTTCTCGGCAATCTCACTAGAAGCTGGGGGCAATATCGCAATGACTGGAGTGCCTTTATCGATTAGCGCTATCGGGCCATGTTTTAACTCGCCACCTGCAAAACCCTCGGCATGCATGTACGCGAGCTCTTTGAGTTTCAAGGCGCCCTCTAGTGCCGCAGGGAAACCAACATGACGTCCTAAAAAGAGAACAGAATTTGAGTCTTTGTAGCCACGAGTCATCTCACGGAGTGGTTCTACCGTCTCGAGAATCTCTTCGATCTTGTTGGGCAGCTCTAGTAGTTCAGAGATTAATTCTTTGATGCGCGATTTCGAAAGCGAGCCACTTCTATTTGCGATGTAGAGCGCGACTAAGTGAAGAACGACAACTTGAGTTAGTAACGCTTTAGTTGAAGCGACCGCTATCTCAGGGCCGGCATGGGTGTAGAGAACTGCATCAGATTCTCTAGGAATTGTTGAACCGATTGTGTTACAAATAGAGAGCGTCTGCGCACCGAGAGATTCTGCGTGACGGAGCGCCATCAAAGTATCCATGGTCTCACCAGATTGAGAGATTGTTATCACTAAAGTCTTTGAAGTTAGAACTGGCTTGCGATAACGAAATTCTGAGGCAAGTTCAACATCGACTGGGATTTGTACCCACTCTTCAATTGCATACTTTCCGATTAGCCCCGCGTGATACGCCGTTCCGCAGGCAAGAATTAAGATTCGATTGCAATCTAGGGCAAGATTTTCTAACTCTTTTAGCTCAATCGAATCAGAGCTTGGAAATCTTCCAAGTAAGGTGTCGGCAACCGCCTTTGGTTGCTCAAAGATTTCTTTGAGCATGAAATGCTTGAAACCGCCTCTCTCGGCAGCTTTTGCATCCCATGTAATTTCATACTCTTTCGGAGTAATCGCCGCACCTGATAAGTCAGTAACTACAACCTTTTCGGGGGTGACCTGGACGACTTGATCTTGACCTAGCTCTAACGCTCGCTTTGTATGGGAAATAAATGCAGAGACATCAGAGGCTAAGAAGTTCTCACCAGTTCCTACTCCAACAACCAATGGCGAATTTCGGCGAGCGCCAACAATCAAATCGGGGCGATCAGAATGTATTGCCAGCAATGTGAAGGAACCTCGCAATCGCGAACAAACGCTGCGCATCGCAGTTGCTAGGTCGCCGGAAATTTTGAATTCTTCGCTGAGAAGATGAGCGACTGATTCAGTATCGGTCTCGGACTTGAATTTATGGCCACGCCGTTCTAACTCTTCTTTTAACTCAATATAATTTTCAATGATTCCGTTATGAATTACCGCAAGCTTTCCGCTCTCATCTAAATGTGGATGAGCATTCACATCGGTAGGTCCACCATGAGTGGCCCAGCGAGTATGTCCGATTCCGCCATGTGCATTTGAGTAGTCACTCGTTAACGTACCTTCGAGATTTGCTAACTTTCCAGCTTTCTTCTCAACGACTAATTTCTCGCCTACCTTTGTAGCTAGAGCAACTCCAGCAGAGTCATAGCCACGGTATTCAAGACGACGAAGTCCTTCAATAACTCGCGAAAGAGCGGGATTAGGGCCGGTGTAGCCGACGATCCCACACATTTGAAATCTCCCTTACAACGCGAGTTCTGATTTTACTAGCGCTGCTAGCGCCGAGGCGAATCCTTCCGCTTTATCTTGGCTCTGGGCTTCAATCATCACTCTAATCACAGGCTCAGTTCCTGATGCTCTAAGGAGTACCCGACCGCTTGAACCTAATTCACTTTCAATCTCAGTAATTCGCTTCTTGATAACGGAATTTGAATTCAAGCGCGATTTATCTACACCTTTCACATTTATTAGAACCTGTGGGTAACGCTCCAAAAAGGAAGCCAGCTCCTTTAGAGATTTCTTGCTCTGTACAACCTCTGAAACTAGATGTAGCGCAGTCAAGATTCCATCTCCAGTAATCGCGAACTTCCGCATAATCACATGACCTGATTGCTCCCCGCCCAACATGTGACCTTCGGCCAACATCTTCTCTAGCACGTAACGATCGCCGACGGGTGTCGCTGCAAAACCAATCCCACGCTTCTCTAGTGCGCGAATCAATCCTAAGTTGGTCATTACCGTGCCAACTATTTTCTTTGTGGGAAGTTCTGTGTGATCTGCGAGTATTCCTAGGATGTAATCGCCATCAACAATATTTCCCTCATGATCAATCGCCAGCACTCGATCGGCATCACCATCATGAGCAATACCGATGTCTGCGCTCTCACTCTTTACTTTTGCAATCAAATTTTCTAAATGGGTAGAGCCGCAATTCTCATTTATGTTTTTCCCGCTTGGTTTATCCGATATTGCTATAACTTCTGCGCCGGCTCTCCGTAAAACTTCTGGTGCAACAAATGATGCTGCTCCATTTGCACAATCAACAACAATCTTCAAACCTTTGAAATCGGTATGGATTGTTCCTAAGAGATATCTGATGTAACTCTCTCGAGCGCCCTCATCAAATCTGATTTCGCCGCGATTGCCATTTGGCTGCCAAGGTTTTCCAAGCTGCGCTTCTACTTGAGCCTCAACAGAGTCAGCAAGTTTCTTGCCATCGCGCGCGAAAAACTTTATGCCATTATCAGTCGCTGGATTATGTGAAGCGCTAATCATTACGCCGAGATCCAAACTCAATTCAGTTACTAGAAATGAGACAGCCGGCGTAGGCAGAACCCCAACCCTGATTACATCAACGCCTGATTCGGATAATCCCTTTGCAATAGCTTCTTCCAAATAAGCCCCTGATTCGCGCGAATCTTGAGCGATTACGGCTTTAGGTTTATGGCCTGCAAATTCACCAAGATCAGTAAGTACATGCGCGGCAGCAACAGCAAGATCGTGGGCTAACTCGGAAGTTAAATCAACGCCCGCAACACCTCGGACACCATCTGTGCCGAATAGGGCCATGAAGGAAACGCTAGAGGATTAGCGCTTGCTGTACTGGGAGCGCTTACGGGCTTTCTTCAAGCCGTACTTCTTACGCTCAATTACACGTGGGTCACGTGTTAGGAATTTAGCTTTCTTAAGAGCTGGGCGATTTGCATCGACGTCAATCGCATTTAGGGCGCGCGCGACGCCTAGGCGAAGTGCGCCAGCTTGTCCGGAGATTCCGCCGCCATCGATACGTGCAATTACATCGTACTTACCCTCTGCGCCAACGGTGCGAAGAGGTTCAGAGATTGATTGTTGATGAACTTTATTTGGGAAATATGCTTCAAGAGTCTTCTCATTTACAGTCCAACGTCCCGAGCCTGGGACTAAGCGAACGCGAGCAACTGCTTCCTTACGACGACCAACACCAGCACCTGGGGCGATAACCGCAGCGCGGTTTGTTGCACCAGCAGGAGTGCTAGAGCTAAATGCAGTAGTTGTCTCGTTCTCTGACATCATCATCCTTTACTTGCCTAACTTAGTTTGATCGACTTGAGTAAAAACGTATGGGATTGGGGCTTGTGAACCGTGTGGGTGATTAGGTCCGGCATAAACCTTTAGCTTGGAAGCCATCTGCTTACCGATTGAATTCTTTGGAAGCATTCCCTTAACCGCTTTCTCTACGGCGCGAGTAGGGAACTTCTCCATAAGAAGTGCGTAGTTACGCTCAGTAAGACCGCCTGGATATTGTGAGTGTTGATAGGCAATCTTCTCGGTCATCTTGCTACCGGTAAGAACAACCTTGTCAGCATTGATAACGATTACGAAGTCGCCCATATCCATATGCGGCGCAAAAGTTGGCTTATGCTTGCCGCGAAGAAGTGTTGCGGCATGGCTGGCGAGGCGCCCGAGAACTACGTCGGCTGCATCAATGATGTACCACTTGCGCGCAACATTGCTCGGAGATGGAGTAAAGGTACGCACGGCAAACTCGCTTTCTTTAATACTTCTTTATTTGGTCCGCTCCACAAGCAGCGGAGGCAGAAGGAGGAGGCTACCCGCCCCTCTCAGGAGGGTCAAAATCAGTGGTTCCAGACGGGCTCGGGGCTCTCGTAGACCTGGCCTTCAGCCCCAAAAATAAGGAATCTTGTGAAGCCGCGGGCAAACCAACGATCATGCGTCACAGCGATAACAGTTCCTTGATAAGAATCCAGCGCGCGCTCTAACGCCTCTGCACTTGCAAGATCTAAGTTATCGGTCGGCTCATCGAGTAATAACAAAGTATCGCCCGCTAATTCAAGAAGTAGCACTTGAAAACGTGCCTGTTGGCCACCAGAGAGAGTTGAAAACTTCTGCTCTGCTTGATCGGCAAGTTCATACCTACCCAGAACGCTCTTTGCCGCTCCCAGTTGTAAAGAATTTTGCTCCCACAAAATCTCAAGAAGGCTCTTACCTTCAAATTCTGGATGGGCATGGGTTTGAGCAAAAAAGCCAGGTTTAACTCGAGCACCAAGTTTGAAAAGTCCGGTGTAACGAACGCTCTCATCCCCCGATAACCTTCGCAAGAAGTGCGACTTACCAGTTCCGTTTTTTCCTAAGATTGCTACTCGATCTTGATAATAAATTTCAAAATCAAATGGTTCGGTTAGATTTTCTAAAGTCAACTTCTCGCAAGTAACAACGCGCTCACCAGTCCTGGTACTTCTTAAGTTCACTCTTACTTGTTGTTCGATTGGTGGAGGAGGAGGTGGTCCAAGCTCTTCAAACTTACGGAGTCGAGTCTGCATCGCTCTATATCTTGATGCCATATCTTGTGATGATGCAGCCTGCCATTGCAGGGTTAGAACTAACTCTTTAAGGCGCTTATGTTCATCTTCCCAGCGCTCAACGAGTTGAGCGAACTGCTCATTTCGTGCTTTACGAGCATCGTAATAAGTGGCAAAACCTTCGCCATGAATCCAAGTTGAGTTCCCATTCACACCCTGCTCAAGTGTGACAATTTTGTTTGCAGTTGCGGCAAGTAATTCACGATCATGGCTGATAAAGAGAATTGTCTTCTTAGAGTTTCTAATCTCCTCCTCTAGCCATCTTTTTGCTGGGACATCAAGATAGTTATCCGGCTCATCAAGAATTAGTACTTCATCCCCACCATTTAAAAGCGCCTGAAGAACAAGCTTCTTCTGCTCGCCACCAGAAAGTGAATTAACCTCTCTATTTGAAACGCGATCAAAGGTTTTTCCGAGCGCATTGGAACAGGCGATATCCCATAAGACTTCCTCTTCATATCCACCAGCATCTCCCCAGTCAGAAAGGGCTTGGGCATAAGCCATCTGTTCTTTCTCGGTGTCGCTTTGAGCAAGCGCCTTCTCGGCTTCACTTAGCTTTGTGGCAGCGTTTCTTATCTTCGGCGAAGAGATTGAAACAAGTAAATCTCGCACCGTCGACTCGTCCCGGATGGAGCCGATGAACTGGCGCATAACTCCAAGACCACCGGTAACAATGATGCTGCCATTGTCCGGCTCGAGATCCCCAGCAATCATCCGAAAGAGCGTTGTCTTTCCGGAACCATTTGCACCAATTAACGCAACCTTTGCCCCATCTCCAACGCGAAAAGAGACATCACTTAACAGAACACGACCATCTGAGAGGGCGTACTCCACCCCTGAAACATTTATCTGGCCCAAATTTAACCTTTGTTAATTTTCAACGAGGCTGAAGTTTTAGCGAGAGAAGTAACTTCGATAGTTATCCCTGAGACCGTAATCTTGTCGCCGGTTCGAAGAGCTGCATCGCTAAAGTTGCTTTCCGTTGATCCGGGTCGCCGTTGAACTTGCCAGCCACCTTTTATTGATTGGATGGTCGTATCAACTGTGTAAATCAACACGCCCACTTCTTGCTCTGGAATTACGTCATAACCGCCTGTTGTCCGGTACTCCAAAACTAGAATCTTTGTATCACTCAATTTAACAAATTGAGCTTTTTGCCCCGAAACGTTTTCAACTAAAGGAACAAGGTTTCTTGTAATAGCACTTGAAGAAATTGCGACGGAATCAAGACAATCTATCTGAGATTCCGCTAGCCAACCGGTCAAGTATCGATTCCATGCATTCAATTCAATAGCCCGAGTTGTCCAATTTAGTGACATCAAATCCCACTCACCGAAAGTTCCCTCTTGTGGGGCAATTGTGTAAAGATCATGAAGCCCAAATAGATGTCCGGTTTCGTGTGCCATCCACTTCCAACTTGCACCTGGAAAATTTTTGTAGGCATCAGCGCCAGAGATAGTGCCGTTCATAACAAAACCATCTTCTACTACCACTTTGGTCGGAAATGCTGGTCCATATGCAATAGATGCTGATGGGATTGTTTTGGGACTTAACACATAAACCACATCAAATTTGGAGTAATCAACATATGGATCTGCTGCAGCCAGCGTTGCTTTCCAATATCCAAAACTATCTCCTTTGTTCCAGGATCCAAGGTTGTAAGCGGTAGATAGAAATTCCATACGAAGATATCTAGGAAGAACTTGGTAAGTAAAAGAGACTCGTTTATCGGATACCTTTCTAAAATAGGCATCCATTTCAGTCGCCATTTCATAATAGATCTCGGCAGGATCGCCTCTACCAATCACATCTGGAAAGTCGACCGGAATAATTAGAGCTCTTATCTCTCCCGAGCTTGGTAAGCGACCTGGTACCCGAGGAAATCCGTTTGTAACTGAACTACTTCCTACTGGTCCTCTCAGTTGACAGAGATTCGCAGGCTGAAAAGTCGGTGACGCCACCACTAAATCTAAAGTTATCGTGAAGAAACCTTGGCTATTAGCTCCAAGTTGAGTAATTGATGCCTTGCCAGCGCTATCTATAGTTGCTGTGTACGCTTTACGTTTGTACTTAGTTGTGTTGTTGTTAGGCTCAACTGTGTCTAGCGTGTATGTCCCCGCAGATAAAGTAAGGTAGATCGTTCCATCGCTATTTGTTAGTGCAAGAATCCAATCGCCATCGCTCTTTCGATAGAAAAGCCCAGGCGAGTTAGCCGATTTGGAGTTGTTTTCTGGATCATGGATCCAGAGTTTTAGATTTGCTGCAGTAGGGGCGCTCTGTGGCGTGAAATTTAGCTCAACGCTCTTTGCGATACTCGATCCCTCAGCAGTACCACGGCCACCGGTATAAATAGTTAGCGTCTTTACCGTCGGAGTCGGTGTCGGAGTTGGTGTCGGAGTCGGTGTCGGCGAAACAGATTGAGTCGGAGTTGCCGATGGTGATGGGGAAACTGATGGGGTTGGAGTTGCCGAAGGTGAAGGAGTAGGTGCTACAGGCTTTGCTTTAACCACCTGAGTCCAAAGTAACTTCTTTCCGCTTTTCTTACAGATGAATTCTTTGGCACCAACGCTTCGAATCACGCCACTCTTTTTGCATGTTGCTCCGGCTTTGATTTGAGCCGCGCTTGAAAGAGTTGGAACTAAGTTAAAAGTAGAAGCAATGAGAAGAAGAGATAGCGTTGTGGCTAAATTACGCGCCTTACTCTTCATCGCGCCTCCTTATT
>VGAG01000005.1 GCA_016870835.1 Actinomycetota bacterium
AGAATGAATGCGGCCGCAGTAATAATTCGAGCTGATTTCTGGAGGCCAAGTGCGACTGAGTCGACATTTGATTTCCCTGCGTCATGCTCTTCTTTTATCCGCGAGAGCAAGAAGACTTCATAGTCCATAGAGAGGCCGAAAGCGACAACAGCAATAAGTACCAAAGTGCTGGTATCTAAAGCTCCGGTTGGTATGAAGTCGCCAACCAAGAAAGTGAAATAGCCTTCAATGAAGATGAGTGTGAGCACCCCAATAGTTGCAGCAAGTGATGCAACGTTAAGGATGATTGCTTTTATTGGAAGTAGGACAGACCCAGTAAATAAGAAGAGCAGGACTAGAACTGTTATTGCAATCCAGAGAAATACCCAGGGAAGTGTCTCTGCAATTCCATCTTGGGTATCTGCGTAATCCGCGGCAATTCCACCAACAAGAACTTGAATTGGTGAATCGATATCGCGGATGCGGTTTATAAGATCTTGCGCCTCGGGTGTACGAGGTGCCATCGAGTGAACAGCAACTAGTCGAACTGCTTCGCCTTTAACATCAGGTGTGCCAACACGAACGATGTTTTCAACCTGACTTAGCTTTGTCGCATAAACGTTGACCGCTTCGATTTGATTTCCGCCATTCGGGAAGATGATTTCAATCGGATTTCCCTCTTGACCCGGAAACTTCTCTTGAATGAATGCTGATGCTTGATAGGCCGGATCACTTGCAGGAAGAACTCGACTATCAACTTGAGAGAACTTAACGTTGCTCACTGGTGCAATCATCAGACCAAGAACAAGAAGTGAGAAAGCAACAACTGGGATTGGTCTTCGCATTACAAATCTTGAAAGACGGGCCCAGCCGCCATCTTCCTTCGGTGCGAGTCCACTCTTACGTACGACGCCCTTATTAACCTTTTCGCCCAACAACATTAGAAGCGCAGGGAGTGGGAGAAGCGCACCTACAACGGCAAGTGCGACAACAATTGCGCCGGCATAACCCATTGATTTCAAGAAGTTCATGGGGAAGAAAGCAAGTGAAATCAGAGTGAGGACGACAGTTAGCCCAGAGTAAAACACAGTCTTACCCGCGCTCTTCATCGTGTTTACTATCGCATCTTCGCGTCCGACGCCTCGACCTAGCTCTTCTCGGAACCTATTTACAATCAAAAGCGCGTAATCAATCCCAAGTCCCAAGCCAAGACCCGTTGTTAGATTTAGAGCAAATACGCTCACATCGGTTACAAGAGTAAGTAAGTACAGTCCAAAGAATGTTCCGAGGATTGCCGTCACGCCGATAACGAGAGGCATAGCAGAAGCAACTAAGGCACCAAAGACTAGAACGAGCATTATGAAAGTAAGCGGGATTGAGATTGCTTCGGAAATCTTTAAATCATCTTGAATCCGACTATTTATTGAATTGGCGAAGATTGCGCCACCAGCTACGCGGATACGTTGGTTTTCAAATTCACCTTCGTATCTATCTTGGTAATAACCGCCAAGGGAATCGATCTCGGTGAAGTCATCAGACCTTAAGTAGACAAAGATGTAGGCAGCAGTGCCATCTGTACTCTTGAAGGCAGGATTGCGCCCGGCGCTCCAATAGGAAAGAACGCTCTCAGCGCTAACTTCGCTTCTAATTTGATTTTCAAGGGCGGTTGCCGCAGCAACTGTGGTTTCATCATCAACCGAGCCACTCTTTGACTCAAGCGTCATCACAACGGCCGGATCTTTAACTCCGAAAGTTTCTTCTAGGTAGTCAAAAACTTTTGCTGAATCACTAGAGGGGTCTGAGTAGCCTCCGGAATCAAAACGCGAAAAGACTTGGGTTCCGATGGTGCCAAAGAGAAGCACGAGCGCAACTGAAAGTAAGAAAATCGCTTTGCTTCGACGGGCAATTGAGTGGCCTAGTTTTTCAAACATGATCTACCTTCTCTTGACTCGGAGATTCCCATTAGGCAATAATGTAAACAATGTTAACACCGCTGCGCAAGGGTTCTGAATATCATCATGGTGACTTAGGCCATGCTGCTATCCGAGCTGCTCGAAATCTTGTGGATCGCGAAGGTTGGAACGCGCTAGGAATACGGCGGGTGGCGGAAGTTGCCGGCGTTACCCCAGCTGCTCTCTATCGACATTTCGAAAACCTTGAACAACTAAGAGGTGAAGTTTCGCTTCAAGTACGGATTGAACTTGGTGACTTTATTCGTGCGCGAAGAGAACGAGTTAAGACCTCGCGAAGTAAGGCAACAAATGCCATTCTCAGATTCGAAGCGCTCGGTGAAGGGTATGTGGACTTTGCTCGAAGACACCCACGGCTATTTGAAGTTGCATTCTTACATTGTGATGAAAAGCCGATTAGTGAATTCTCAGACTTAGCCTGGGAGTTACTACAAGAGTCAATCCAAGAGTTATGGGAATGCGGGCTATTAGATAAAAAAGTTAAAGATGCAGCCCCCATGTTTGCATGGAGCTCGGTCCACGGGCTTGCGGTTTTAGTGGCGCAGCGTGCGCTGCTGCAGCGGGATCAAGATCTCGTGCTGCGACAAATTATGGATGGGGTACAACGTTCCTTTGCACCAAATTCTGGGCGGTCTCGATGAGTGAGTTAATTCCTTCGAAGACCAAAGAAGAGATTGAGGATGGTCAAGATAAATCTGGCGAAGAGCGCCGCGAAGAGGAAATTAAGGGCGATAAACCCCCGCATCACGATTAACTATCTGACTTAGTTGGCGCCTTAGTTTCGCTTTTGGTTTCAGTCTTCTTCTCAGACCTAGTTTCAGTCTTCGCTTCAGATTTGGTTTCAGTCTTCTTCTGAGAATCAGTTTTGTAGAAACCTGAGCCCTTAAAGACGATTCCTACATTGGAATAGACCTTGCGAGCAGGTGCGCCACACTCTGGACAGGCATCAATAGCCTTATCTGTAAATGATTGAAATACCTCAAATTCGTGCTCTGCTTCGCACTTATATTCGTAGGTTGGCACAGCGTAATCTTAGGTTCGTGGCCAAGAATCCTATAATCGAGAATCAATATGCTCTTTGATCTTCTCAATACCCTTCTAGGGGCGCTTGCACTTGGTCTACTCCTCTCACTTACTTTTGTATTTCCCGAATCTGGTGGAAGGTTTACTGAATCTTCCAAGCGGCTTCGCAACGTTTTGCCCATTATTTTTCTTGCCTGGCTAGTTGCGGCAATCGGAAATCTTCTAGCAACTCTTGCAAATCTCTTTGAGTCTTCAATCGTCGAGATGTTGGATGTAACAACAATTAGATCTTATGTAACTCAAACCTCACTTGGAAGACTTCAACTCATCCAGGTTGTATCTGCGCTATTTCTTCTTCTAATTTGTAAGAATCTTAGACGAACCGGCGGGTCTCTAATCGCTTACTTAGTCGCTTTAATCGGCGTAGCTGCGCCATTACTTCAAAGCCATACTGCACAAGCTGCCGGTCATGGATTAGCAATTGGTTCACTAATAATCCATGTAATTGCCCTTTCTGCTTGGACCGGCGCGGTTATCTCACTTCTCTTTATGGATATAGATTGTAAGAAGTTTGCGCTTACTCGAATCGGCCTAATTGCGACATGGTCAGTAGTTGCCATAGTGATAACGGGAACTACCAGCTCGATACTCCGGTTGGGTTTTTCCACAGAGTGGTTTAGTTCCTACGGTTTGATGATTATGGCGAAGGTATTAATTTTGGGCATAATTGCGTTAACTGCACCGAAAATTCGTAATGGTATAGAGAATGAAAAGCTAATCAAATTTGAAGTTGCGCTACTACTCGTAGTCCTTTCGCTCGGTTCATTGCTCTCGAGATTCACGCCGATTGTTGAAGGTGAGTATCAATACGATCGAGTAAAGGAGCTTGTCGGCATCTCAATGCCACCAGAACCAAACCTATTTAGGCTCTTCTTTGAATATGAAGCTGATGCGTTGATGCTGGGAACACTTGTATTTGCAACAGCGCTTTATATCCGCGGGGTAGTGAATCTTGCGCGGCGCGGTGATAAGTGGCCGGTAGGAAGAACTATCTCTTTTGCAATTGGAATCTCGCTGATCGACTACAGCACGAGTGGTGGTCTTGGGCTTTATTCAATCTTCTCCTTTCAGTATCACATGATTGCGCATATGACTTTAAGCATGATTGCACCGATACTTATTGTGTTGAGCGCCCCGATTACATTGGCACTTCGAACTCTTCCGATCGGTAGAAACAAAGAGGAGCGCGGCCTGCGCGGCTGGTTAATTCAATCGCTACATTCAAGGTTCTCAAAGGTATTTACTCATCCCATAATTGCGCTGGCGATATTTGATGGTTCGCTCTTTGCGCTTTACTTCACACCACTCTTTGGCAACTTAATGTCTAGCCACTTCGGACATCTCTTGATGAATTTCCATTTCATACTTGCCGGGCTGCTTTTCTTCCATGTGATAGTAGGAATCGATCCAAATCCAAGGAGAGTTCATCACCTTGTTCGAGTAGTCATATTGCTTGGTGCAATAAGTATTCACGCCTTCTTCTCAATTGCTTTGCAAGCTTCAAGCACACTCATTGATGGTGGCTTCTATCAATCGCTAGAACGCCCATGGGCGACCGATCTGCTGGCAGACCAGAAAACTGGAGCAGCAATTGGCTGGGCAATGGGAGAGATTCCGATTGTGATTGCGCTTATTGCAACGTTTATCCAGTGGACGCGAGTGGATGCGCGAGAGGCAAAGCGAGCCGATAAAAATTCTGAGCGAGACTTAGCGGAATACAACGATTATTTGCGCAAACTCGCCGAAGGTCGAAGAGACTCGTAGTATTCGCGTCATGGATGCGCTATTTACTCTCCCAGAAGAATACGAAGCGCTCCGAGAAAGTGTTCGCGCCCTTGCTGATAAAAAAATACAACCCTTTGCTCATGATGTAGATGCCAGCGCGAGATTTCCGCAAGAAGCATTTGATGCCTTACAAAGTGCAGGACTTGCAGCACCACATGTTCCAACAGAATACGGCGGCGAGGGCGCTGATGCGCTTGCCGTAGTAATTGTTATTGAAGAGGTGGCAAGGGTTTGCGCTTCTTCTTCTTTGATTCCTGCGGTGAATAAATTGGGCTCGGTCCCATTGATGTTGGCCGGAAGTGCGCAGCAGAAGAAGCGTTGGATGAGCGAGCTGGCCAAGGGAAAAGGTTTCTCTTATTGCTTATCTGAATCAGAAGCGGGTTCTGACGCCGCATCAATGAAGACTCGCGCAGTTCGAAAAGGTGATGGTTGGGTACTGAATGGAAGTAAAAAGTGGATCTCTCATGCTGGAGTATCTGAGTTTTATACGGTTCTGGCCTCAACTGATCCAGAGAAAGGTTCGAAGGGAATCACAGCATTTATTGTTGAAAAGAGCGATCCCGGACTCTCTTTCGGCGCCCACGAAAAGAAAATGGGCTTTAAAGGTTCACCAACAAGAGAGGTTTATCTCGATAACGTAGAGATTGGTGATGACCGAAGAATTAGCGAAATCGGGGCTGGCTTCTCACTTGCGATGCAGACGCTAGATCACACTCGAATTACGATTGCAGCACAAGCGCTTGGGATTGCCCAAGGCGCTTTCGAGGTAGCAACTAAGTACGCAAAAGAGCGCCGCCAATTTGGCAAGGCAATCTTTGATTTCCAAGCAATCCAATTCATGCTCGCTGATATGGCGATGGAGATTGAGGCAGCTCGACAACTTACATATGTAGCTGCTGCCAAGAGTGAACGAGGCGAGCGTGACCTTACTTTCTTCTCGGCCGCATCAAAATGTTTTGCTACCGATGTAGCGATGAAAGTGACGACCGATGCAGTCCAAGTTCTTGGCGGATATGGCTATGTAAATGACTATCCAGTTGAGCGGATGATGCGAGATGCAAAACTAACTCAAATATATGAAGGCACAAATCAAATCCAGCGCCTCGTAATGGCGCGCAACCTTGGTATCAACTAAAACCGAATCAAACGAGTAGGCGTAAGCGCCGCTCTTACCTTCTGATCGTGTGGCTCGGAAGGAACTAGTTCCACTAATTCATTCTCATTAATGAGAGCAATAGTGAACACATCAACCCGTCCAAGAGCTCGATCATAGGAACCGCCCCCTTGTCCGAGCCTGTTTCCAAAAGTATCGACCGCGAGCGCCGGCAGAATTATCAAATCAATTTTGCCGTGAAAGGTTGCACCAATCGGTTCTTCAATCTTTCCATTTGCTCTTAGATTCATTAATTCTCCATCCCAGTTACAAAATTCAATTCCAAAACCATCTTGGAGGCGCGGAAGAAGCAATTGCTTTCCAGAATCGAGGATCAACTTATTGAGAATCTCAGTTGCTGGTTCGTTGCCAAAGGAGCGATAGCTGCCGATTACTTTGGCGCCGATGAATTCCGGAGACTTTGTAATTAGGTTAAAGTCAAAATGTGATTTTGATTGGCCGCGTTGCTGGCGAATCAAATTCCGCAATCCTGACTTCGTGTTCTCCACGGGATTAGCGTAGATTCAAAGTATCTTTTCTGCGTGAGTGAGAACATCCGCGTAGCTGAATTAGCCACAGAGCTATTAGCGCTATCAAAACCGCTGGCTGAGTTTGATATGCCGCTCCTTGATTCTCATGGCGCGACGCTCGCCTCGGATCTTTTTCGTGGCGATCAAGTTGCACTTCGAGCAGGCTCGCGAATTCGCTCAACTCAAATTGGATTAGCCGCTTCTTTAGGGCGGGATCATTTACCAACTCGCCCACAACCAAGAGTTGTAGTCGTATCGGCCGGAGATGATTTAGTTGAACCAGGTAAAGGCACGCCTGGTGAAGATGAGGAATACGAGGTTAATTCCTGGCTTTTAACTACCGCTGTAAAAGAGGCGGGAGCGGTCGGTTATCGCGTAACCACAATTCCGGAAACCCCAGATGCCTTGAAAGATGTAATTGAAGATCAACTTGTTCGAGCTGATTTGATAGTTATCTGTGGTGAGAGTCATGATGAATCTTTTGATTTAATTTTTGGCGTATTGAGTCGACTCGGTGAAGTAAAGAGCGTTCTGCCCAATATTGAAGGAAGTGGCCGCCACGCTTTTGGATTAATTGGCCCAGATAAGACTCCGGTCGTTGCACTTCCCGGTGATCCGATTTCAGCTTATATATCTAACGAACTCTTTATTCGCCCGATGATTCGTAACATGATGGGTCTATATGACATCCACCGGCCGATTGCCCGCGCGACTCTTACAAATGATGTGGCAAGTGAAGCCGGAAAGCATGCATTTATCCGCGCGACTCTCTCAAGTGACAATCCAAATCGCAGGCTCGTAACAGCGCTAGAAAATCAAGGAGATTTGATTGGATTATCGGATGCAACTGGATTAATTGTTATGAATGAAGAGTGCACTGAGTTAAAGGCGGGTGAGGAAGTAGATGTTCTACTTTTGGAGCGACGCTTCAACTAAATGAGTTGGCCAGTTTCTCTAGTAGAGGGCGAGCTAACGCTTCGCCCACTAAGGCTTCGGGATCGAAAAGCTTGGCTGGAGCTAAGAGCAAAAAATCGCAGCTGGTTGACTCCTTGGGAAGCAACTACCCCGATACTCGAGGAAGCGAAATCCCTACCGACTTATTATGAGATGGTCGCTTTTCATCGACGTGAAGGTAAGGCGGGACGCTCCTTCTCCTTTGCAATCTGGTTTGCCGGCAAATTGATAGGGCAGATAACCCTCGGTGGGGTTTCATACGGTGCATATAGAGGCGCACATATTGGTTATTGGATTGATGAATCACATGCGAATAAGGGTCTTACGACACGAGCCGTTCGCGAAGTAGCGCGCTTTGGATTTGAAGAGCTTCGACTTCATCGGATTGAAATTGCGCTCCGTCCAGAAAATGCCGCGTCGAAACGAGTTGCTGAGAAAGCAGGATTTTCTTTTGAAGGTTTAAGAGCGCGCTATTTACATATTGATGGTGGATGGCGAGATCACATTGTCTTTGTAAAAGAGAACACGAGAATTTAGTAATTAAGGAAATACCCGGAAAGTCCGAACTCTGCCTTTAGGGTTAGGCTTCATGGGTTCAGGTCTCATCTACATCATCATCGTAGGTATGTGGATCGCCTATTTCCTCCCGCGCTGGATAGCAAATCATGATGAAGTATCAGGACGCTCGGTAGATAAATTCAATGAGGCGATGCGTGTAGTTGGTAGGGCCTCAGGTAAAACAAAAGTTGATCTTGATGAACTTTTGCGCAGGAAAGAAAATCAGATGTTGGTTCGCCGAATAGTCTTCTTCTCTATTCTCGGGTTAATGACAATTATCGCGCTCTTTATTCTTGTTGGATTCTTATCGCCCACAATTATTTTGTTACCGATCTCTGGAATCGGTCTTTATCTGGTAAATACTCGCCACCAGATAAATTCAATAAATGAAGAGATTGAATATGCAAAGCAAAATCCAGAATCAAAGCGAGAAGATAGTAAGTACTCTGACTTGATAATTCGCTCAAAGCGAGTTGCACGTGAGAAGAGTGAAAGAGAGGAAGAACATTGGGTCCCACTCTCTGAGCGCGTTACAAAGTCAGAGAATGAAGTTCATGGAATCACAATAATTCCAAAGGGAAGTCGAGGGGTATCAAGTACTTGGGATCCAATCAGCGTTCCGCCTCCAACTTATACTCAAACATCAAAAGCTGCCCCACAGCGATCCAATCAAGGTGAAGAATTTAGTCATGAAGATTTAGAACGCTTAAGTCGACCAGACTCAGATCAAATCTTTGATCAACAAGCTGCTGATATCGTTGAAGAACAGATAAGAACTGATCGCGCCGCAAACGAATAGTAATTAGAAAGCGCTAGATCCAACTCGGTAACCACATCCGAGCAAACCAATCTTCGTAAGTTAGAACAATCCCAAGGTAGACCGGGGCAAAGTAAGCAAAAGTCAGTGCTGTTAGCCCCAATGCGACATTCACACTCTGGGTCCGTTTTACGCGTTTATTCTCATCTTCCAGATAGAGCTTTAACGAATAAATAATGGCCAGGATGAGGAATGGGAAGAAGGAAATTGCGTAGAAATAAAAGGTTGTCCGATCTGGGAATAGTAGCCAGGGGAGATAGTTAGAAAGCAAGCCCATAAGAATCAAGCCAGCAACTTTCTCTCTTCTGGATAGGAAGTATCCAATTGTGATAGCAAGTGCAACTAAACCAAACCACCAGATAACGGGCGTTCCCATTGCAAGGATTTCTTGAGAGCAATTCTCAGCGCCACAAGCTTTAGGCGATTCATAGAAAAATGATGTAGGCCGTCCAAGTATCAACCAATTCCATGGACTTGCCTCATACGAGTGATCTGTTTTAAGTCCTGTGTGGAAATTTAAAATTTCTCGGTGATAGTGAATGAAGGAGAGAATTGGATTAGAAGAGTGATTACGTGACCAGCCTTGATCTGAGGCAAACCAACCGGACCAAGAAATTAAATAAATAATTGGGATGGTGGGTAAGTAGTAAGAAAGTTTCCGCCAATTTGTTATCGCAAGATAAATTCCGATTGCGATGATGAAATAGACCGCGCTCCACTTTGTGGCGAGCGCGAGCGCTAAGAAGATTGCTGTTGCAAGATGTTTTTCATAAAGCAGTGCTAGAAATGCCGCAATGAGAAAGAACATAAGAAAAATATCAAGAAGTGCGGTACGCGACATAACGAGATGCAATCCATCAATCGTCATAAGTCCGGCTGCTACTAGGGCAAGATAATCCGAATTAAAAAGTCGCTTAGCAACGAGATAGATAAGTACAATCGAGAGCGTTCCAATTACGGCCGAGGCGATGCGCCAACCGGTAGAGGTATCACCAAAGAGAGCGATACCAAGTGCTATTAACCACTTACCAAGTGGCGGGTGTACGACAAATTCAGCTACACCATTAGTTACCTCAACGCCTCCGGCCAAATAATCACGGGCGCCATCGACGTAATAGACCTCATCAAAGACCAGCGAGTCAGGAGTTCCCAAATTCCAAAACCGGAGCATTGCCGCCAAGGAGAGGATCAATCCGAGTATCCAGCGAGGAGATATTCGGTGCATGAAGGTAAGGATACTGATGCGAGAATTACCAAATGGGGACCTTGGTAGTTGCTGCTGCACCAATTGGAAATAGCGGTGATGCAACCGGCCGACTCAAGGAAGTAATTTCCAAATCGACCTTTGTGGCGGCAGAAGACTCGCGCAAGTTCGCCCGGCTCTGTAAGGATCTTGGAATCGAACATCGCGCAAAAGTCATCTCGTTCTTTGAAGGAAATGAGCGTGAACGGTTAGATGAATTAGAGCGAGCGCTAACTGAACATGACGAGGTGCTTCTGATTACGGATTCTGGAATGCCGGGAGTAAGCGACCCTGGTTATCGAGCAATAATTCTTGCTTTAGAAAAGAACTTTCCGATTCAAGTACTTCCAGGTGCAAGCGCTGTGACAACTGCACTTGTGCTCTCCGGGCTACCAAGTGATCGCTTCGCCTTTGAAGGATTTGCGCCTCGTACTGATGTTGCACGGGATAAATTCTTAGAGGAACTAGCCGAGGAAGAGCGGACCATGATTTTCTTTGAAGCCCCACATCGCATCGCAGCTTTTTTACAGTCGGCAACAAAGTCATTTGGTGAAAATCGTCGCGCTGCTGTTTGCCGCGAGATGACCAAGACCTATGAAGAAGTACAGCGTGGAACGCTCGCGGGACTTTTTGATTGGGCTAATTCAAAGGAGATGCTGGGTGAGTTCACGATTGTGATCTCTGGATTTTCAAAGCGGGATGTAACTCACAGTGAAGATGAGATTGCTGGTTTAGTGAAGCGGTTAGAGAGCGCGGGAATTTCAAGAAAAGAGGCGATTTCTACTGTTGCAAAAGAATTAGGAGTGCCTAAACGTTCGGTCTTCGACATCATGGTTTCACACAAGTAGATAGACTTTTCACATGTCCGGCTCAGAAAAATCTTTTTATCTGACTACCCCGATTTACTATGTAAATGATGCGCCGCATATCGGGCATGCCTATACAACTGTTGCTGGCGATTTCTTAACTCGTTGGCACCGACAAAAAGGTGAATCAGTCTGGTACCTAACGGGCACTGATGAACATGGTCAAAAAGTTATGCGTACCGCAGAAGCAAATGGTACAAAGCCACAAGAATGGTGCGATCGACTTGTAGAAAGCGCCTGGAAACCGGTCTGGCGAGATCTTGAAATTGCTTACGATGATTTCATCCGTACGACCGAACCAAGACATACCGAGCGTGTCGCTAATTTCCTCCAAGGTTTGATGGAGAAGGGTTATATCTATGAGGGTAAGTATGAAGGCCCTTACTGCGTTGGTTGTGAAGAGTTCAAACTCCCAGGCGATCTCGATGATGGCAAGTGCAAGATTCATTCAAAACCAGTCGAGATTGTGAAAGAGACAAACTGGTTCTTCAAGCTCTCCGAATTTGTACCAAAGCTAATAGATCACTACAAGAAAAATCCATCAGCTTGTGAACCCGAAAGCGCTCGAAGTGAAGTTCTGGCCTTCCTTGAAGGTGGCGTTTCTGATTTATCGATTTCAAGATCTACTTTTGATTGGGGAATTAAAGTTCCTTGGGATTCGAAGCAAGTTGTCTACGTCTGGTTCGATGCACTTTTGAATTACGCAACGGCGGTTGGGCTAACGGATGGAAAAGAGAGTGCTGGGGGTAAGAAGTTCGAACAGACTTGGCCGGCCGATGTGCATCTTGTCGGTAAAGATATCTTGCGATTTCATGCAGTTATATGGCCAGCAATGTTGATGGCTGGTGGAATCTCAGTCCCGAAGAAAGTTTTTGCCCATGGTTGGTTACTTGTTGGTGGCGAGAAGATGAGTAAGAGCAAATTAACCGGAATTGCACCATCAGATATCACCTCGCACTTTGGGGTAGATGCGTTCCGTTATTACTTTATGCGTGCAATTCCCTTTGGAAGTGATGGATCATTCTCTTGGGAAGATATGAGCGCTCGTTATACAAGTGAGCTCGCAAATGATTTTGGAAACCTTGCTTCTCGTTTGACTGCGATGATTGAGAAATATTGTGGCGGAGTACTTCCAGCAAGGGCTGAATCTAAAGAGCTATCGCAATCGCTAGCCAAAACTGTGGATGTGGCCGATAAAGCGATCTGCGCTTTGGATTTCCAGAGCGGAATCAACGCGATTATGGATTTTTGTAAGGAAGTAAATGGTTATGTCACAGCAACTGAGCCTTGGGCGGTAGCAAAAGATCCAATGCGCAAAGCAGAGCTAGATGCGATTCTTTATAACACTGCAGAGTCACTAAGGGCGCTTGCTATCTTGTTGTATCCAATAATGCCGATTTCGACTACAAAGTTATGGGGATATTTAGGCGCAGAATCTGCGTTAGGTGCGCTCGATAAACAAGTCATCTCAAAGGCAAGTAGTTGGGGACAACTCTCACCAGGTGCAAAAATAAGTAAGGGCGAGATTCTCTTTCCTAGGCTGGAAGAAAAAATAGCTTCCGATACAAAGAATTAAAGCTGAGTAAGGAATATGGCAGATCGTCATAATCGCGATCTAGATCGCGCACCCGCCCCACTTCCACAGCCACTTCCCAACAAATGCGTTGATACCCATGTGCACTTAGAGATAGTCACAAATACTGAGCCTGATCATGAAGATATCGGTAGGGTTTTAAAAGAAGCTGCCAGTGTTGGAATCGATCGAATTGTTCAAATCGGTTACTCGGTAGAACAATCAGAATGGTCGGTACGTCTTGCTGAGAATTGGCCGGGTGTATTAGCTGCTGTTGCGCTACATCCAAATGAAGCGCCGGTTGTAGCTGATTTAGAGGGAGATTTGAAGAGAATTGAATCGCTCGCAAGTCATAAAAAGGTGCGAGCGATTGGTGAGACAGGCCTGGACTTCTACCGTACCGAACCAGAACTTCGAGAGCGCCAAAAATATTCATTTGTAAGACATATCGAAATTGCTAAGAACTTCAATAAGGCGCTCGTGATTCATGATCGGGATGCTCATCGAGCGGTATTAGATGTCCTTGATGAAGTGGGCGCGCCAGAAAAGACCGTCTTTCACTGTTTCTCCGGAGATGCTGACATGGCAAGGGAGTGCGTTGCAAAGGGTTATTACCTCTCCTTTGCTGGAACTGTGACTTTTAAAAATGCGCCACACCTTCGAGAGGCGCTAAAACTTGTGCCAGCTGCGCAACTCTTAGTTGAAACTGATTCGCCTTTTCTGGCGCCAATGCCACATCGCGGTGCGCTAAATACTCCTGCTCAAATCCCAAACATATTACGTGTTATGGCAAGTGAACGTGGCGAAGAACTTTCAACTTTGGCCGATGTAATTAGCGCTAATGCCGAGCGAGTATTTGGTTCATTCCGGGAATGACAATCACGATGCTGGGCGCAGCTGAGATTCGTACCCTTGCGCAAGGTCTAGAGCTAAGGCCATCAAAATCTCTTGGTCAGAATTTTGTAGTCGATGCAAATACCTGTCTGAAAATCGCACGTATGGCTGGGGTAGAAGCATCAGATCGGGTAGTAGAAATTGGACCAGGACTTGGCTCGTTAACTCTGGCACTCTTGAGTTTCACAAAGAACGTTACGGCGATTGAGTTAGATAAGCGCCTTGCCTCAAAATTACAAGAAACGCTAAGAACTCATGGCAGCGAAGAAATTGAAATCATAAATCAAGATGCGCTTGAAGTAAGAAGTCTAGAGAAGCAGCCCAATAAGTTAGTTGCGAATCTGCCCTACAACGTGTCAGTCCCCGTTCTACTTACATTCCTTGAAAGATTTCCATCAATTCAATCTGGCGTTGTGATGGTGCAATATGAAGTTGCGGAGCGGCTCGCAGCAAAGCCGGGGAGTAAAAGTTATGGCGTCCCCAGTGCAAAAGCTGCCTGGTGGTGCGATGTCCAATTAAGAGATTCAGTTTCACGAACTGTGTTCTGGCCAATTCCAAATATTGATTCGGCGCTCCTTACATTTCAACGTCATAAACCAAGTGGTGAGCCAATTGGAAGTGAGGAACTTAGAACCGTTACATTCGCTCTTATTGATGCCGCATTTGGAAAACGGAGAAAGATGTTGCGGGCAGCGCTTGCAGGGCTGATTGGATCATCGGCGAAAGCCGAGGCAGTTTTAGCTAAGGCCGGGATTGACCCAACGGCGCGTGGTGAGTCCCTGGATATAACTCAGTTCGCAGAGATTGCGAAGGCGTGGCAAGCAAGTAAGTAATACGCTCGCGGTATGACCGATCAGGTATCTGTCCGAGTTCCGGGCAAGATCAATTTGCAACTATCGGTCGGTCCACTTCAGCGCGATGGCTATCACGAGTTAGCAACAGTCTTTCAATCAGTATCACTCTTTGATGAGATAACCATTTCAGAGATCGATGAAGGTATTGAGATTAAAGATGATTCGAAGTTGGCGATTCCGCTTGGAAAGGAGAACCTTGCCTATCAAGCAGCAGAGCTTATGCGTAAGAAATTTGAAATTAAGAGTGGTCTTTCAATAAAAATAAGGAAAGAGATTCCAATTGCCGGAGGAATGGCCGGCGGAAGCGCTGATGCGGGGGGGACAATTGTGGCGATTGATTCGTTATTTTCTCTTGGTCTAAAACGTGACGAAATGGAGCGAATTGGTGGAAAACTTGGAGCAGATGTTCCATGCACTATCTTGGGTGGAACTGCGATTGGAACTGGAAGAGGCGATCAGATTGCGCCCGTTCTTTCTCGCGGCACATATAACTGGGTTCTGGCATTATCAAGTTCCGGCTTATCGACGCCATCAGTTTATAAAGAGTGTGATCGATTAAGAGAAGGACTTGATATCTCAAAACCATTTGTAAGTGAGACGCTCTTACAAGCGCTAAGTCATGGCGATGCGAAAGCACTTGGTAAATCACTTTCAAATGATCTGCAACCTGCTGCATGTTCACTTAAGCCCGCACTTCGATTAATTCTTGATGTTGGACTTGATTACGGAGCACTTGGTGGCATTGTTTCCGGTTCTGGTCCAACGGTGGCGTTCCTTGCAGAGCATGAGGATCACGCCTTGGATCTCGTTGTTGCCCTTACTTCAAGTGGCGTAGTTGGAAATGTAATTCGTGTTGCCGGGCCGGTTCCGGGCGCTCGCGTTATTACCAATGCCTAATACCCAATAGAATTCAGGTTCCTCCATTGTGTAGTGGCTAGCACATGGGCCTTTGAAGCCCAGGGTCCAGGATCGATACCTGGTGGAGGAGCCAATACGCGAGCCAATAGAATTAGAACATCACGAAAGGTGGGGTGTTGAGCCGGCTCGATCTAGTGATCGTCCTCGCCGCAGGCGATGGAAAACGGATGAAGTCCTCTACCCCTAAAGTCCTACATCAAATCGCAGGTCGCTCAATTCTTGCCCATGTATTAAGCGCAACTTCCAAATTAGAAGCTGGTGAACTCCGGGTTGTTATTGGAGCTGGAAAAGAATTAGTAAGCGAAGAATTAAAGGAAATTACCCCTAAAGCAAAACAAATAATCCAAGAAGTACGCGGCGGTACCGGCCATGCAACGCGCCTTGCACTTGAAGGAGCAGCGAGTAAGGGGCGGGTATTGATTTGTGCCGGAGATACCCCACTTTTAACCAGCGCAACCTTAAGTTCTTTAATTGAAGTACATGAGAGCGCTGGCGCAATCGCTACCGTTTTAACAACTGAACTTCCCGATCCCTTTGGATACGGGCGAATCTTGCGTGACAGCACAGGCGAACTCGATTCAATTGTGGAAGAGCGCGATGCCTCCGAGGCCGTTAAAGAAATCCCGGAGATTAATTCAGGTGTTTACCTCTTTGAAATTGAAGCTCTTAATAAGGCGCTGGGAAAGATTGGCAAATCAAATTCCCAAGGCGAAGAGTATTTAACTGATGTAATCGCTATTTTGAAAGCTGAAGGTGTAAAGGTTGCAACCCACCAAGCGGAGGATTTCACCGAAATCCTTGGGATTAATGATCGGGCCCAACTATCTGATGTTTCAGCGATGATGCGCGATCGAATAAATGATGCCTTGATGCGAAGCGGTGTCACGATTGAAGATCCGGCAAGTGTTTGGATAGATGTAAGCGTTGAGATTGATGCCGATGTACATATTGAGCCGGGCGTTGCAATAAAAGGTGGCTCAAAAATTCAAACCGGCGCAAAGCTAGGACCGCGCACCACCCTTATTGATTGTGAGGTTGGAGCCGGAGCTAGTGTTATTGAGTCACACTGCGAGTCCAGCAAGATCGGTGCGCGCGCCAAAGTTGGACCTTATGCCCACCTTCGCGGCGGAACTGTGCTCGCTGATGAAGTAAAAGTTGGCTCCTTTGTTGAGATGAAGAATTCAACTCTGGGCGAAGGTTCAAAAGTTCCGCACCTTTCCTATGTAGGAGATGCAAAGATCGGGCGCGAGAGCAATATCGGCGCTGCAACTATCTTCGTCAATTACGACGGCGTATCAAAGCATGAGACAAAAGTCGGTGACCATGTTCGAATCGGAAGTGATTCGATGTTGATTGCCCCAGTTGAAATTGGGGATGGCGCCTACACGGCAGCGGGCTCAATCATCAATGAAGATGTTCCGCCGGGCGCGCTTGGTATCGCAAGAGCCCGTCAGGTCAATATTCTTGGCTGGGTGTTGAAGAAGCGCAAAGGAACTAAATCCGCGGAAGCGGCCGAGAAGAAAGAGGGATCAAAGTGAGCAACGAACTCCGTCTCGGTTCTGAGAAGCGACTTCGGATCTTTACTGGTCGCGGTTATCCCGAATTAGCGGAAGAGGTTGCAGCAGAACTTGGAGTCACAATAACTCCAACATCTGCATATGACTTTGCCAATGGCGAAATTTTTGTTCGCTTTGAAGAGAGCGTTCGCGGTTGTGATGCTTTCGTAATCCAGAGTCATTGCGAACCGGTTAATAAACAGATCATGGAGCAATTAATCATGGTCGATGCGCTAAAGCGCGCTTCTGCAAAAAGAATTACCGTGATCGCACCTTTCTACGCCTACGCCCGCCAAGATAAAAAGCACCGCGGCCGCGAGCCGATCTCAGCTCGATTGATGGCTGATTTATTTAAGACAGCTGGCGCTGATCGTTTGATGACTGTTGATCTTCACTCATCTCAAATTCAAGGCTTTTTCGATGGACCGGTCGATCACCTCTTTGCACTTCCACTTCTTGCCAATTATGTTGGTTCAAAAGTTGATCGCAAGAGATTAACTGTGGTCTCACCAGATTCTGGTCGAGTAAGAGTTGCTGAGCGTTGGAGTGATATCTTGGGCGGAACCCAGATCGCATTTATCCATAAGACGAGAGATTCACGAGTTCCCAATGAAGCAATCACCGGTCGCGTTGTCGGTGAGGTAGAAGGCCAAACTTGCGTGGTTATCGATGACATGATCGATACCGGTGGCACCATCGCCAAGGCAGTTGATGCTCTATACAACGCCGGGGCTAAGGACGTAATCGTCGCCGCTACCCACCCAGTCTTCTCGGGACCTGCTGCAGAACGCTTGATGAATTCAAAGGTAAGTGAAGTAGTTGTTGCAAATACTCTTCCAATCCCTGAAGAGAATCGGTTCCCGAACCTGACTGTACTTTCAATCGCTCCGCTAATCGCAAGGGCAATCAAGGAGGTCTTCGAAGATGGTTCAGTCACGAGCCTCTTCGATGGTCATTCTTAAGAGTGCGCCGGCTCTCTCTTTTTCTCTTAGTTTCACTTTTAATTCCAGTAAGTAAAGTTGAGGCTGCTGAGCCTTATCAAGTTACGGTGATGTCTAGGAATCTTTATCTTGGAGCTGATGTTGGAGTAGCCCTAGAGCTAATTCCAAATTTTCCAGCTGCTGCTCAATTTATGTGGGATCAAGTTAAAGCCACTGATTTTCCCAAGCGAGCAAAGAAATTAGCGGGCGAGGCAGCCCTAGATAAGCCTGATCTGATTGGAGTTCAAGAGGCAACAATTTGGTATTGCCGAAAAAATGCATGGAGCGAGAAGGTCGAGGTATTTAATTTCCTTGATCAATTTATTGAATCTACAAAAGCCACGGGAACTGGTTATTCACTAGCTAGATTTGGGGGAGTTTCGGCATTTAATCCCGGCTATTCAATTGCGGCGATTCCTTATCTAACTAAGGTGAAGGATCCTGAGACTTTCCCAGCGACATTTGGTAGCGAGAGCGCATCTTGCGGCTTCACAATTGGGGATGCAATCTTGGTTCGAGATGATTTAGCTGGGAATATAAAGCAGGTCGGAAATACTGAATATGACGCTACCTATTCAATCGTTCCAACTTTGATGACGATTTACCGTGGATATACCTGGGTTGATTACCAAGTTAAAGATTCACTAGTAAGGGTTATCTCTACTCATCTCGAATCGATCTGGGATGAGGACAAGATTCCTAACTCAGCGCTGCAAGCCGCCCAATTAGTTGATGATCTAAAGTCAGCAAAAATGCCACTCATTGTTATGGGTGACTTCAACGCTGACTATCGCGACCCGCGAGCAAAGGACGCTCCAAATCCGGGTGAGCAACCTGAAGTTAGTGAAAGTTGTCCAACCCCTGGGGCTGCAAAGTGCAATGCCTATACAACGATGATCGAAGCTGGTTTTGCTAATGCATCACCGGATGCGAAAGATCCCAAACATTTCTCATGGGGTTCAGGCGCACTTCTAGATGGTCCAGATCCAAAGCGCGCGAAGATTGCAGCTGAATATGGAAATCAATATGGCTTTACCGATCGGCTCGACTACATCTTTACTAAGAGCGTTTATGCAAATATTTCCTCAAAAATGATTGGCAACATTTATCCAGATGGAACTTCAATCTGGGACTGTGGCGATAAGAAGTGTTTTGCATCAGATCATGCCGGCGTTGTGGCAACTATCGAAATTCCGCGAGGTGTGAGCGTTCAAGATCCGGCGCTTGCTGACCACGCTCGCTTCCCACTTGGATTCTGGCACTATGTAGTAATTGCGCTAGTGGCGTTAATAGGTTGGCGGATTACACGTAGGATTCGTCGCCGGTAATCTCGGGATTTGTAGTTTAAAGAGCCGCTCGGTAGCCTTCCTCCACTTAAGGCGAGGGGTAAACCCCGTAATCGACGAAAGGCAAGAAAATGGCTGAAGTAGGAATTAAAGGCGCGCTCCGTAATGAATTCGGAAAAGGCGCATCACGCAGAATCCGCCGGGATGGATTAGTTCCCGCAGTTATCTATGGACATGGCGAGAAGCCAACTCATATCTCACTTCCAGCTCGTGAAGTTGGAATCGCAATTAAGACTTCAAACGTCCTACTAAATATTGATCTAGGCGAGAAACAAGAGCTCGTCCTACCTAAGTCAATTGTTCGTAACCCGCTAAAGGGCACGCTTGAACATATAGATTTAATTATCGTCCGTCGTGGTGAGCGCGTTGTCGTTCACGTCCCAGTCCACACAACTGGTAAGCATGATCCTGAAGGAATTCTTGAGCACGTCCACAATTCAATTGAAGTTGAAGTTGATGTTACTTCGATTCCACAATTCCTCGAGTTAGATATAACTGGCTTGATGGCCGGAGATTCAAAGCTTGCCGAGGATGTAGTTCTGCCTGAAGGCTTGACTCTTAAGAGCGATCCAAAAATGGTTGTTGCACACGTCTCGGTCCGCGCCGCTATTGAAGAGGTGGTACCAGTCGCTGCTCCTGCTGAAGGTGAAGCCGCTGCTGCTCCTGCTGAAGGCGAAGCCGCTGCTCCCGCTCCTGCTGAAGGTGAAGCAAAGAGCAAGTAAGCCCTACTAACCTTCCGATATGTTTTTAAATAGGAAGGCGCGTTGGATAGTTATTGGCCTTGGAAACCCTGGTCAAGAATATGAACGCACCCGCCATAACATCGGAGCTATGGTCGTAGCCCAACTCGCCAAGAGATCTGGAAAGAAGCTAACTTCTCACAAGTCGCGCGCAAATTTGGCTGAGTACAAATTGGAAACAGGCGATTCAATCTCGGTTGCCACGCTGCGCTCATACATGAATGAATCTGGCGGACCAACTAAATCGCTAATTGACTTCTATAAATCAAGTAATGATCACTTGATTGTGATTCATGATGAATTAGATATCCCATTTGAAGCGATTAGGTTGAAGCAAGGTGGCGGCGATAACGGCCATAACGGTTTAAAAAGCATCACAAAAGTATTGGGCCCAGATTATTTTCGATTACGGATGGGTATTGGCAGGCCGATGGGCAATCAGGATCCAGCAGATTTCGTGCTAAAGCCATTTAGTTCCGGCGAGCGAAAGAACTTAGAACTCTTTATCGATATGGGCGCAGATGCCGTAGAAGCGCTCATAGTTAATGGACTTGAGCGAGCTCAAGCCGACTTTAATTCTTAAAACGTTTGCTCTCAACCAGTATTTCTTAGCCCGGTGGCAACGCCATTAATTGTGAGCAATAACGCCCTTGAGATAAGAGGATCGATTTCTTCTTGCGCGCGCACCTTCTTTAGTAGTGATACTTGAAGGAGGTGTAAAGGTGCAAGATAGTTATCTCTGATTTGAAGAGTACGCGCGAGAATCTCTTGATCGCCGAGGATTTCGGTCTTGCCTGTTAGCGCCAAGATTTCACTTATCGTCAACTCATATTCACTTCTTATCATTTCAAACATGTGGTGAAGCTTCGGCTCAACTAGCGCTTCTACATATTTCTGGGCTGTCTTCAAATCCGTCTTTGCAATAGTCATCTCAACATTGCTGATGAAAGTACTAAAGAAATGCCAATCACTTAACATTTTGCGCATAACTTCGCCATGTCCAGCTTCGCGCGCTGCCTTCAATCCACTTCCGACTCCATACCAACCTGGAACAATCTGGCGTGATTGGGTCCAACCAAATACCCAGGGAATTGCTCGAAGTGAGGAGAGATCATTTCCGGCATCTGGTCTTCGCGATGGGCGAGAACCCAAGAAGAGATTTCCAAGTTGTTCTACCGGGGTTGATTGGTAGTAGTAATCAGCAAGATCGGGGTGGTCGACGAGTGAGCGATAACTCTTAAATGCGCTTTCACTTATCGAATCCATAGCGCTATTCCAACTCTTCAAATCAGAATCGGATTGTCGAGCGGAACGATTCAAAATAGTTGCTTCCAGCGCTGCGGCAAGAGTTAACTCGACATTTTCACGAGCAAGTGCGGGTATTGCATATTTATCCGAGATAACTTCACCTTGTTCGGTCATCTTTATATGGCCATCAAGCGTCCCCCAGGGAAGAGCAATGATCGCATCGTAGGTTGGGCCACCGCCGCGTCCTACTGAACCACCTCGACCGTGAAAGATTCGAAGTTGAATGTTGTATTTCTTAGCCACATCGCGGAGCCGTCGTTGTGCTTGATGGATCTCCCATTGGCTTGTAGCGATTCCAGCATCTTTATTGGAATCTGAATAGCCAAGCATGACCTCTTGAATATTTCCTCTTAGTTCAACAATTTTGCGATAAGCCGGGTTAGCGAGAAGCGTTTCAAGGATTTCATCAGCAGAGCGGAGCTCGGTAACCGTCTCCAACAGTGGCACGATATTGATACGCGCAAAACTCTCCTTTTCAACTGAGATCAAACCAGCAATCTTTGCAAGCAAGGCTGCGGCAAGGACATCCTCAGCACCACGAGTCATTGAGATTATGTAGGTTTCTATTACATCTGGATCAAATATATTTTGCGCATCAGCTATTGCTATAAAGGTATTGAGAGTCTTGCTGGTATCAGCATCTAAATTTGAAACTTTTGGATTTTCATTTGCAAATTCTCTAGATAAGAAATCACACTTTTCCCGAGGGGAGAGCTTTACATAATTGCTAGCGGGAAATAGCTGCTGGATTGCTTTCTCATGCGCTGCAGAATGCTCACGAACATCCATAGTTGCGTGGAATAGGCCAAAAGCAGCAACTGCGCGAATTGTGCGCTCAAGCAAGCCATGAGCTATCAATTCGCCGCGATTTGCAATCAATGATTTATGCATCAACATAAGGTCATCTAGCAACTCATTTGTGCTGGCGTAATCACGACCTGGTTCATGTGGCGTACCTTTTGCATGTCGCTCGCGTGTGAGATTCAATCTGTGACGAATTGCTGTTGCTTTTAGACGATATGGCTCCTCGACATTAATCCGCTTAAACCTAGGTTCGATTTCTGGGATTCGCTCAATATCTTTAGCTACAGATTCAAGTAAGGCAGGTGAAGTTCCAGCTAGCTTTGTTGATACTGAGAGCGCCTGGCGGATTTCATCGATTGCGATGGTTAGGACTCTTATTGCATGGCCCATCTGAAGAACGATTGCTTGCTTTGTAACTTCAGGATTGATGTTGGGATTGCCATCTCTATCTCCACCAATCCAAGAGCCTAAGGTAAAGGGGGTTGCGGTTGGTGCAAGATCTATCTTTAACCGCTTCAACTCGCGGGCAAAGTCATCCAACACATCCGGCATCGTGAAACGCAACAGGTCATCTAAGTAATAAAGCGCATTAATTGCTTCATCTAGCGGTTCAGGCCTGCCGAGACGTAGTTCATCGGTCTGCCAGAGCAGATCAACTGCTTCAGCTAATTGGCGCTCGCGCTGCTTAGAATTTTTCTCATCGAGCAGATCTGCAATTGTTCCCAATTTACTTAAGACCGAGCGCCGGGCAGCTTCGGTTGGATGAGCGGTAAAAACTGGGCGCACTTCAAAAGAGGTAAGCCACTTTGCGATATCGGCATCAGTAAAACTCTTGCCCGCATCTTTTGCGGCAATTATTCGATCAACTGCACGTGAGATCCAAGAACCTTTTGCTTCGCGCTCCTCATTTAATTGGCGCGAGCGATGTACCTGTTCTGCGATATTTGCAAGATTGAAATAGACATTAAAGGCTCTAACTAACTTAACAGCATCTGCAGTAGAAACAGATTGAAGTAGCTCTTCTCCGCCGCCTTCTCGAACTGATTTGCGGACCGATTCAACGAGATTAAGTAGCGCCTGACCATCTTGTCGAACAAGGGATTGGCCAAGCAGGTCTCCGAGAGTTCGTACATCGCTTCGCAGCGCTGAATTATCGCTCTCGGTCATTAGCGAATAATCTCACGATAAGATTTCGCTCGTATTACGAAGTAGCCCCCTCCTTTTTGGAAGCGGGGCCATTCGGCTATTCCCAGATGCAAATTAGTGATACTTGAGATTGGAGGCGAGAGTGGATACCTCGTTACTCGGTTTCATCTCGCTATCTGAAACAAATAGCAAGATCTTGGCGGAATCGAGATCACTCATTTCGCCTTCACCTACTCACCCATTTCTAATCGCTGAGTTAGCGAAGCAGCGCCGCCTTGTTCTAGTTACCCACTCGAGTAAGCGGGCAAGTGAATTGGCGAGCGAGCTAAGTTCGCTAATGGGCGATGTAACTGAGTTTCCGGCATGGGAGACCTTGCCGCATGAGAAGTTAAGTCCCAATAGCGACACCGTCGCCAAGCGAATTGGAGCCTTGTATAACCTTGAGAAAGCTCGAGTGGTAATTGTTCCGATCCGCGCACTTGTTCAGCCAATTAATTCAGATGTCATAAAGAATCCACCCTTAGAGATAAAGGTGAAGAGCGAACTTGGATTTGACCCACTAATAAGAGAACTTATCAAGCTTGCCTATTTGAGAGTTGATTTAGTTGAACGACGAGGTGAGTTCGCGGTGCGCGGGGGAATAATAGATATTTTTCCACCAGATTCGGATTATCCAGTTCGACTTGATTTCTTCGGCGATGAGTTAGAGGAGATTAGAAAGTTTGAATTAGGAAGTCAGCGAACTTATGGCGAAAGCGCTGATGCTTTAAACCTGCTTCCCTGTCGAGAACTCTTAATAGATGATGAAGTAATTGAGCGAGCTGAAAGTCTTCGCACGAAGTATCCAGAAATGATTGAACTTCTAAACAAAGTTACCCAGGGCATTTATGCAGAGGGAATGGAATCCCTAATTGGGGCGCTACATCCAGAAATGAAGCAATTCCTAGAGTTTCTTCCCAGTGACTTCGAGGTTGTACTTATTGAAGAAGAGCGAATCAGAAACAGAAACCTTGATCTAATCAAAACTAGTGAGGAATTTCTTGAGGCGGCTTGGTCAAATTCAGCTCAAGGTTCAGGTGCCCCGTTGAAAAATGAATTGCAACGTGGTGGATATCTGACATTGGGTGAAGTCGCAGAGCGCGCTGAAGAATTAGGAATTAATTGGCGTTCGATAAATCTCTTTGGTGATGTTGATGATTCCGCGCTTGAACAGTTCGGTGAGATTTCGCCCTATCGAGGCGATATTGAACGATTGATGGTTGATTTGAAGGCTTGGCTAGCAAGTGGGCACTTAGTCGCGCTTACTTTTAGAGGCCATGGTCTGGCCGAGCGCTATCACCAACTATTGAGCGAAGTAGATATACCGGCTCGAATAACGGAGCGACTTGAGCAAAATTTGTCCCGCACTACGGTCTATCTACTGACTGCAAATATCACTAGTGGTTTTGAAGATAAAGAGAACAAAGTGATTCTCCTGGCTGAATCAGATATCACCGGAATAAAAGATCGTCGCGCTGCATCAGGCAAGATGCCCACTCGTCGTAAGAAAGCAATTGATCCACTTGAACTTCGCCGGGGCGATTATGTAGTTCATGAAATTCATGGCGTTGGCAGATATCAAGAGCTCATTAAACGGAGTGTGGGCGGCGTGGAACGTGAATATGTGGTTATCGAATATGCCGCTTCAAAGCGTGGTCAACCAGCAGATCGAATCTATGTTCCTACTGATTCACTTGAGTTAGTCACTAGATATGTTGGAGGAGATACACCTGCCATTCATAAAATTGGTGGCGGAGATTGGGTAAAAGCAAAATCACGGGCGCGAAAAGCGGTAAAGGAAATCGCTGGTGAGTTAATTCGACTCTATGCGGCACGAACAAGTCTTCCTGGCTTTGCCTTCTCACCCGATACGACTTGGCAACGAGAGCTCGAGGAATCTTTCGAATATGTAGAGACCCCCGATCAATTAGTAACCATTAATGAAGTTAAGGCAGATATGGAGCGGTCTTATCCGATGGACCGAATTGTTTGCGGCGATGTTGGTTACGGCAAGACCGAGATCGCAATTCGAGCTGCATTTAAAGCAGTTCAAGATGGAAAGCAAGTCGCGGTTCTAGTTCCCACCACTCTCTTGGCACAACAGCACTTTGCAACTTTTTCAGAGAGATACGCCGGTTTTCCGTTACGAATCCGAGCGCTTTCCCGTTTTAACACCACAAAGGAAATTAACGAGACGCTAACGGGGCTCACAAGTGGAACCTTTGATGTGGTTATTGGGACGCATCGATTGCTCTCTGAGGATGTGAAATTCCGCGACCTCGGTCTAATAATTGTGGATGAAGAGCAGCGCTTTGGCGTTGAGCATAAGGAGAAGTTAAAGAAACTTCGAACGACTGTGGATGTTCTGGCTATGTCAGCGACTCCTATTCCGCGCACGCTGGAGATGGCGATAACTGGGATTCGAGAGATGTCCACAATTGCAACTCCGCCTGAGGAACGCCATCCAGTTCTCACTTATGTGGGCGCATATGATGAAAAACAAATCGTTGCAGCTATTCATCGAGAGCTATTGCGTGATGGGCAAATCTTCTATATTCATAATCGCGTCGAGAGCATCGATGATGTTGCATCTAATCTTCGTCGACTGGTTCCCGAAGCACGAATAGCAATTGCTCATGGCCAGATGAATGAGTCTGCGCTAGAGCAAGTTGTAATTGCATTTTGGAATCGAGAGTTTGACATCCTTGTATGTACCACGATTGTGGAGAACGGGATTGATGTGGCGAATGCAAATACTTTAATTGTGGATCGGGCCGATAAGTTTGGCCTTTCCCAATTACATCAATTACGAGGCCGCGTCGGTCGAAGCCGGGAGCGCGCTTATGCCTATTTCTTATATCCCGGCGATAAACCATTAACCGAGATTGCGATGGAGCGATTGACGACGATTGCGAGAAATTCAGAGTTAGGTGCAGGGATGCAAGTAGCGCTTAAAGACCTTGAGATTCGCGGTGCGGGGAATTTATTGGGCGGAGAGCAATCAGGCCATATTGCTGAAGTTGGCTTTGATTTATACATGAGGATGGTTGGAGAGGCTGTAACAGAATTTAAGCGCGGCATAGTCACTCAAGATGAGTTGGAAAAAGAGTGCAAAGTTGAGATTCCGGTAACGGCGCATCTTTCAACGCAATACGTTCCCTCAGATCGACTTCGACTTGATTTATATCGAAGGCTTGCCGATGCCAAGAGTGATAGCGATATTGATGGAATTTCAGAAGAGCTACAAGATCGCTTTGGCGCGCTACCCGAGGAGACCGAACGTTTGATTGAGATTGCTAAATTGCGAATCAAAGTTAAGTCATTTGGTATTCAAGACTTGGCTGTACAAGTAAAGTATTTGAAGATCTCGCCAATCAAGTTAACTGAATCCATGGAGATGAGAGTTCAGCGACTTTATCCAGGCTCCATTGTGAAATCAGTAACTGAGACGCTCATGATCGCAAGACCAGTAGCGGCTGCTTGGGAGGATCAGGATTACCAAGATAGTGGCGCAATAGGAGATACTGCGCTCCTTGGCTGGGTGAGCGAAGCGCTCGCAGTAGTCACTGGTGGCGATAAGCAAAAGAACATTTCGAGCGAAGAGGTAAAGAAGTGAAGCGGATACTTGTTGCGTTACTTGCAAGCGTTGGATTGTTCTTAACTGGCTGCTCCCAGATGAATAGCGCGGCTACCGTGGGTGAAGAAGAGATCACCGTAAAGCTGCTCCAAGCCCAAGTAGATTCAATCCTTGAGGCTCGCAAGGGCGTTGATACCTCCCAGATGCAACTAGAAACCGGTGAAGCGCTAACTCGTGATCAATTGACTTTCCTAATCGCAAATTTAGTTATTGATGAGGTTAGTAAAGAAGCTGGAATTAAAGTGAATACGACTGACCTTGAGCTCTACAAGCAAGAGATTTTCCAAAGCATTGGTGGCGAAGAGATGCTTCCGAGCGTTCTCGTTAACGCTGCTATCGCTCCAGAGTCGCTAGATAGCGTTCTTCGTCGCGATTTGATTCTGCGCAAGCTCACCGCGGGAGCAAAAGATGCTGGCGCTGATGATGCGGCTGTGAATGAATTGGTTCAAACTGCTGTCACGAAGAAGGCTAGTGAATTGAAGATTGTTATTAATCCTAGGTATGGAGTTTGGGATTCAAATTCATTTGCGGTCGTTGCAAAAGACCCAGCAGGCGACGCGGTAACTGATAAGTAGGGCGATATGTCCTACCCGAACCTGATTCGCCTAGTCGAGGTAATGGATCGACTTCGTTCAAAAGATGGCTGTCCGTGGGATGCGGAACAGACTCACGAGAGCCTGCTTAAATACCAATTAGAAGAGTCATACGAATATATAGAAGCAGTTGAAAAGGGCGACCGCGCAGATATGCGGGAAGAGTTGGGTGACTTATTACTACAAATCTATTTCCACTCACGGATAGCGCAAGAACACCCGGAGGATCCTTTTAATATCGATGATGTAGCAAAGGGCGTGGCCGATAAATTAATTTCGCGTCACCCTCATGTCTTTGGCGAGGTTAAGGTCAACTCATCGAAGGAAGTGCACGCAAATTGGGAGCGGATAAAGAATGAAGAGAAAGGTCGAACCCAATTTGATGAGGGTGTACCACTTGCTCAGCCGGCGCTAGCTCTTGCTGCAAAACTGATTTTGCGTGCTGAGAAAAATGGACTTAATAAACCTGAAGCAACTGCTCCGACTTCGAGCGCTCTTGATAAAGAAGTTGCTCTTGGTGATGCGCTACTCGCTCTGATTTCCTGGGCCATCGAGGCGGAATTAGACCCTGAATCTGCACTTCGTAAAGCAGCGCTTCGTTATCGCGATTCAATCAAAGAAGCCCGATAGACTCCGCGCCCGTGACTACAATCAAATCAATTATCGCTCGTGAAATCCTTGATTCACGTGGAAACCCAACAGTCGAAGTAGATGTATCCCTTGCCGATGGCTCCCAGGGAAGAGCCGCAGTTCCAAGCGGTGCCTCAACCGGAGCCTTTGAAGCGGTCGAATTGCGCGATGGTGGTTCAAGATATTTGGGTAAAGGCGTAGCTACAGCCGTTTCAAATATCAAGAAGATAATCGCTCCGCCGCTAATTGGAAAAAATCCCTTTGAGCAACGGGTCATTGATAAGACAATGCTGGAACTTGATGGAACAGCAAATAAATCAAAGTTAGGTGCAAATACAATTCTCGGTGTTTCACTAGCAGTTGCAAAAGCTGCATCAAATTCGAAGCAACTTCCTTTCTATTCATACATTGGCGGCGAAAGCGCTTCACTTCTCCCAGTACCAATGATGAATATCCTCAATGGTGGTGCGCATGCAGATACCAATGTTGATATTCAAGAGTTTATGATCGCCCCAATTGGCGCAGATAGTTTTAGCGAGTCACTTAGATGGGGCGCAGAGATTTATCACAGCCTTAAATCCGTCTTGAAGAAGCGTGGCCTTGCGACTAGCATTGGCGATGAGGGTGGCTTTGCCCCAAATCTTGAGAGCAATAGAGCAGCCCTTGATTTAATCGCAGAGGCAGTTTCAAAGGCTGGCTACAAACTAGGCTCACAGATTGCTCTAGCTATGGATGTTGCAGCAACTGAGTTTCACGATAGTGGTCGTTATAACTTTGAAGGTAAATCACTCTCTGCCGAAGAGATGATTAGCTATTACAAAGAGCTAGTTGACTCTTATCCACTAGTCTCGATCGAAGATCCATTATCGGAAGATGATTGGGGTGGATGGGCATCAATCACAACGGCGCTTGGTGAACGGGTACAACTAGTTGGAGACGATTTATTTGTCACTAATCCAACTCGCCTTGCTCGAGGCATAGAGGCTAAGACTGCAAATGCCCTTCTCGTTAAGGTAAATCAAATTGGAACACTTACTGAAACACTCGACGCGGTAGAGATGGCGCATAAAGCTGGCTATAAGTCGATGATGAGTCATCGCTCTGGTGAAACTGAAGACACCACAATTGCCGACCTGGCAGTTGCTGCATCATGTGGCCAGATCAAGACCGGCGCTCCCGCAAGAAGCGAACGAGTAGCAAAGTACAATCAGTTGCTAAGAATTGAGGAAGAGTTGGGTCAGCGGGCAAAGTACGCGGGCCGCAGCACATTTCCCAGATTTAAGTAATAGGTGGCTATGAAAGCTCGAGTTTCACTACGCGGCGCCTTTCGAAATTTTGCCGAGCGCCGCGGAATCTCTACTCGACTCTTGGTTCTCTTTATTGTGCTCTTTGCAGTTGCAGTAACGCTTGCCCCACCAACTCAACATTATTTTGCTCAAAGAGCCCAGATAAGCGCTCTTGAGTCAAGCGTTGAATCAAATAAGAAGAAACTTGAGGAGGCGCGTGCGGAATTAGAGAGATGGCGCGACCCCGAGTACATCCGCTCTCAAGCAAGAACGCGATTGCATTTTGTGCTTCCAGGCGAGCGGCAATACATCATCCTGGGAATTGGAAATGAAGTCACCTCAGAGAATGAAGGCGCAGCCCCAATAAATGAAGATTTCCCACTCGGAGTTCCTTGGTATTCAAGGATTATCTCCTCAATAACTTCAGTCGGCGTTGGCAGCGGAAATCCATAAATGCAAGGCGAAAAAGCTACGCCTGAGGATCTGCGCGCACTAGAAATCCAACTTGGTAGACCCGCTCGCGATGTACATAAGGTTTCCTATCGATGCCCTTGTGGTAATCCAGCGGTAATTGAGACGCCACCACGGCTAAGTGATGGAACGCCATTTCCAACTTTTTATTATGCGACTTGCCCTAATCTAACCGCTGCAATTTCTACCTTGGAAAACTCAGATTTAATGGAAGAAATGAATCGCCGCCTTGCTATTGATGCCCAGCTTGCAGGTGAGTATCACGCTGCCCATGATGATTACATCGCAGCGCGAAGCGCCCTCGGCATAGATGTCCCAGAAGTCGCAGGAATTTCTGCAGGTGGAATGCCAGAACGCGTTAAGTGCCTCCATTCACTCATCGCTCACTCGCTCTCAGCAGGTCCCGGAGTAAATCCACTTGGCGATCAAGCCCTTGAAAAGTTGGGCGAGTGGTGGCAAAACGGAAATTGCTTAGAGCGGAGGGAGAGTTGAGTCGGGTAGCTGCGATTGATTGTGGCACCAACTCAATCCGATTATTAATCGCCGATATCTCAGACGGTAACTTTCGTGAGATAACTCGAACCATGGAGATTGTTCGACTAGGTGAAGGCGTTGATAAGAATAAGCGCTTTGACCCCAAAGCAATCGAGCGAACCCTTAACGCGGTAAGTGAATTTAGCGAGGAGATAAAGCGAAGAGGAGCAAGTGCGATTCGCTTTTGTGCGACAAGCGCTACTAGAGATGCTGAGAATAGGGCGCTCTTTGTCGATGGCGTGAAGCAGATACTTGGGATTGAACCAGAAGTCATTAGCGGCGATGAGGAAGCTCGCCTTTCTTTTATGGGAGCGGTTAGAGAAATTCATCCATCTGATGCGCCTTTTCTAGTTGTTGATATCGGCGGCGGGTCAACCGAATTTGTCTATGGCGATAGCAAGGTGAGTGCAGCAAAGAGCGTAAATATCGGGTGCGTTCGAATGAGTGAGCGTCATTTCAAATCTGCCCCAGTCGCAGAAGAAGATATTGAGCGCGCGATTATTGATATCGATCGGGCAATAGATGAGGCTGGAAGATATGTACCTCTTAAAAGTGCACGGACTCTGGTCGCCGTAGCAGGAACTGCGACAACTGTTGCAGCAGCAGCCCTCGAACTTGAGAGCTATGACCGCTACTCAATCCATCAATCAAGAATCTCCTCTCAAAAAGTCGCAGAAATTTCAAAACACTTTTTAGAGATGAAGCGGGAAGAGTTAGCGGCGCTTGGTTATATGCACCCAGGTAGAGTTGATGTGATTGCTGCTGGCGCGCTAGTTCTAGATCGAATCATGAAAGCCGTTGGATTATCAGAGTTTGTGGCATCTGAATCAGATATTCTCGATGGAATTGCCTGGTCACTTGCCAACTAGCCTTGCGGTAATTGATAAGAAAATTGTTAAGTGTTCTGCCTGCCCACGTCTTGTTAAGTGGCGCGAAGAGGTCGCGATCACAAAGAGAAAGTCATATCGCGATGAGAAATATTGGGGGCGACCTGTTACAGGATTTGGACCAAGTGATGCAAAGGTATTAATTATTGGTCTGGCACCTGGTGCTCACGGTGCAAATAGAACTGGGCGAATCTTTACTGGAGATAGTTCGGGGGATTGGTTGTATCGCGCACTTCATAGAGCCGGTTTAGCAAAGCAAGAGACGAGCAAGAGTAGAGATGATGGACAAGAACTATTCGATACTCGAATTACTTGCGCGGTTCACTGTGCGCCACCAGATAACAAGCCGTCGACCAAAGAAATCGAGAGATGTGGCGAATGGCTTAATTTGGAGTTGGACTCGCTCTTTGCCACCACGCGCGCCTACTTGGCGCTTGGAGGGGTTGCATGGAAGGCGACCCAGAAGGCCCTGATTGAGATAGGTGAGGAATTGCCTAGAAAGCGCCCAAAGTTCAGCCACGGCGCCAGTTTCAAGTTTCAAGGAAGTGATGGGAATACTAGGATGGTCATTGGTAGTTATCACCCGAGTCAGCAGAACACTTTCACGGGAAAGTTGACGCGATCCCAGCTAGATTCTGTTGTACGTAAGGCAGGTAGATTTGCCCACGCTGGTAAGCCCCTGTAGCCCAATGGCAGAGGCAGACGACTTAAAATCGTCCAAGTGTGGGTTCGACCCCCACCGGGGGCACCACAAAAAATCAAAAAAAACTTAATAACGAAAAACTAAAACAAGGAGAGCAATGAACAGTTCGAATCCGATTCTTAACCGTGCATACGGTCAACGCGGGTACGCAGCGATGGGAACGCTTCCCCAAGACAATCTTGAGGATACGTATAACGCCCCAGCTGCTTCTTCACTTCGCACTGGACGGATGACGATGGATGATGTCGTCGCTCGTACCGGAACGCTATTGGGAATAGTCGTACTTGTTGGTGCGGCTGCCTGGTATCTAAATTTTCCACCATCACTTCTATTTGTTGGTTTGATAGGCGGTCTTGTTACCGGACTTATTGGCGCCTTTAGCCGAACGGTTCGACCTGCTCTTTATCTAACTTACGCAGCCTTCCAAGGACTCTTCCTCGGAATTCTTAGTAAAACTTTTGAACTCTTCTACCCCGGAATAGTTCAGCAAGCAGTCGTAGCGACTGTCGCAGCGTTCGTGGGAATGCTATTTATGTATAAGAGTGGAAGACTCCGTGCGACTCCAAAATTTACAAAGGTTTTGATTGGCGCAGCTTTTGGTTACATCCTTCTTGCACTCGGTAGCTTAATTAGCGTGATGCTAGGTGGCGGAAGTCTTTACTCACTAAGTCTCTTTGGACCAATGCTTGCAATTGCCGGCGTTGCAATCGCTAGCTTCTTCTTGATTTTGGACTTTGATCAAGCAGAGAAGGGCGTTCGTTTGGGACTACCCCAAGAAGAGTCATGGCGCGCTGGTTTTGGTCTAGTAATGACTATCGTCTGGCTATACCTAGAGGTACTTCGCTTAATCGCGATTTTGCGAGGTAACGACTAACCCTCTTGTAGGCGCGGTTTCTCAGAATCCCCGAGGCGAGCAGAATTCGTCTCGGGGATTCTTATTGCAATAAGGAGTGCAAGCGAGAAAACAATCGCGCTAACTAACATCGCGCTTCGATAAGAGAATAGATCTGCGATAAGTCCGAGAACTAGTGGGCCAACCATCATTCCGGCATCTCCAGCCATCTGCCAGAGCGCATAGACCTTTCCGCTTCTTCCTTTAATTACATCGCCAACAATCGCACCGGCAGCTGTCGCAAAACCAGCGCCTAAACCAAGAATGAGCATGGCAATTAGATACATAACAACATTGGTTGAGATAGTCAGAAGAAATAGGGAGAGCAGAGTGATAACGAATCCAACCAAGATTACTGGTTTTCTTCCGTTCTTATCTGAGTATTTTCCAGCTCGGACCATGACTAAACCTTGGGAAATTAATGCCAGGGTAAAGCTAAGTCCCACAATTGATGTTGTCACTCCAATATCTTCGATTGCAAATAGCGGAAGAATTGAGGAGCGCATACCAAAAAAGACCCAAGTTCCTAGGAATGCAAGAATGAGCGAGTAGCGATAAGCGCGGAGTTGTAACGCTTCCTTGATTGTCATGACTTGCGTATTACTCTCTTGTGGGTTCTCTGATTTCCCAAGGCGTTTTTCATGAAGAAATGTAATTGCAAAAATGCCAGCGATAACTAAGAGTCCTGAGTAAATAAAGAAGGGCGCTCTCGGGGAGATCGCAAGGAGCGCGCCGCCGAATGCAGGGCCGGCAACTCCGCCTGCAATAAAGCCTCCGTTGTAAAGAGATTGAGCGCGCCCGCGTTGACTGTCACTAACCACTCGAAGCAGAAGCGCTCCAGCTGCGATAGTGAACATGGAAGAACCCAGTCCACCGGCTGAGCGGAAGAAAAGGAGTTGGCTATAACTCTGTGCCAGACCAGCAACAAGAGTAAAGAAGGCAACCATCAACAATCCAAAGCCAAGGACAATCCGCTCGCCGAATCTATCTACGAGCTTTCCGGAGAAGAGCCCTGAAACAAAGCGCATAATCGCAAAACTAGAAATTACCAAACCGATTAAGGTATTCGAGACGTTAAAACTCTTAGCAAAAATTGGAATTGCTGGAATTATCACCCCAAAACCGATGGCAACAAGAAATGAGATTGAGGTTAAAATCGAAACTTCACGCGGAAGTCCCTGAAAGGGTGAGCGGAATTTCAACTTAGAGATTCTCCAGCAGCATCTTGACGCGCTGTTGCATGCGCCTGGCTATCTTGAAGTGGTTTCTCTCGAAGGAAAAGTGCAAAGAAGAATCCAATCACCATAACTGGGACCGCTACCCAGAATACGACTTGGAATGAATTCATAAAGGCGTCGAGTACCGTGTTCTGGGCTTCAACGGGAAGTGTTGAAATCACCTCAGTGTTGTTTTGCAGGGCGTCGACTACGGAGGGATCAAGTTTTGAAATTGCCTCAGGATTTGTTAGCGCTAATTCTTTAAATCCACTTTCAAGATTCTTACCGATTTGTTGACTCAAAATTGTGCCAAAAATTGCAGTACCAAAAGCGCCACCAAGTGAGCGGAAAAAGGTATTTGAGGAGGTTGCGATACCGAGATCTTTGAAATCAACGGCATTTTGTAGCGCAATCACAATTGTCTGCATTGATGCACCAAGGCCAGCACCAAGAATGATTGAGTAAATTGAAAGTTGCCAATACGGAGTATCAACTTCTAGTTGTGTCATCAGAAGTAGTCCGATACTCATAGCGATTGTTCCCAGAATTGGGAAAATCTTGTACTTACCAGTCTTTGTGATGATGCGACCGCTTGTGATTGTTACAGCAAGAATCCCAATCATTAGAGGTATCAGTTTCAATCCGGCCTCAGTCGCGCTCGAACCTTGGACTATTTGAAGATAGAGCGGGAGCATGATGATTGCGCCGAACATTCCAGCGCCGATGATGAAGCCAATAATTGAAGTAAGGCTAAATGTATGGTTTTTAAAGAGCGAGAGCGGAAGAATTGGCTCGCTCACACGCTTCTCCCAGAGCATGTAGATAATTACGATCACAACGCCAAGTGATAGCGCTGCGACGGTGCGAGGATCGCTCCAGCCATTTTCAGGTCCAAGGACTGAGAGCGCAATCAGAATTGATACAACCGAAGCGACTATCAAAAGCGCCCCTAAATAATCGATTTTATGCTCCCGCTTTACTTTAGGAATATGAAGAACCATCGTCGTTACAACCAGAGCGAGAATTCCAAAGGGGAGATTTATATAGAAAATCCAACGCCAACCAGTTATGCCTAGTATCTCTGCTCGATCTGAGAAGAAGCCACCAAGAAGTGGACCGGCCACAGATGAAAGGCCCCAGACTGCGCCAAATAAACCTTGATATTTTCCGCGCTCTCGAGGTGAGACGATGTCGCCCACAATCACAAAGGTAAGCGCCATCAAACCGCCGGCGCCCAGGCCCTGAATAGCACGGAAGATAATCAGCTGATCCATTGAGGTTGCAGCGCCTGCAAGAAATGATCCGATTAAGAAAACAACAATTGCAAATTGATAAACCGGTCGGCGCCCATATAAATCCGAGATTTTTCCGTAAAGTGGCGTTGAAGCCGTAGACGTCAATAAATATGCAGTGACAACCCATGAGTAGTGATTCAGTCCATTGAAATCTTCCACAATCATCTTAAGCGCCGTAGAGACAATGGTCTGATCAAGTGCAGCTAAGAGCAGACCAGTCATGAGGCTTCCCATGATGATCATGATTTCGCGGTGAGTTAGTGGTTTTGTCATATTGATTTTGTTCTCTGCCGTAAGGCTACTACCCTCAACCGCGTGAAGAGCGTAGTTGCAGAAGATTTAGTAAAAACTTATGACCGCGGCAAGGTGCGTGCGCTCGATGGTTTAAGCCTAGATGTGAGTGAAGGCACAGTCCTTGGAGTCCTTGGCCCTAACGGCGCTGGAAAAACAACAACTGTTCGTGTGCTCACAACTCTACTGATTCCAGATTCAGGGAGAGCTACGGTTGCAGGTATTGATGTAATAAAGCACCCAGAGAAAGTGCGCGAAGTAATTGGTTTATCGGGCCAATACGCAGCTGTCGATGAGACATTAACCGGCTGGGATAACTTGATTATGTTTGGCCGGCTTTATCACCTCTCCGCAAAAGCTGCGAAGGTGCGCGCTGAAGAATTGTTAGAACAATTCAGCCTTACTGATGCAGCAAAGCGCCCAATTCGAACATATTCAGGCGGAATGCGCAGAAGGCTTGATTTATCAGCATCACTAATCGTGAAACCAAAGATTCTTTTCTTAGATGAACCAACAACTGGACTCGATCCACGGGGCAGACAAGAGATGTGGGGCGTTATAAAAGGCTTAGTTGCTGGCGGCACAACCTTGCTTCTCACAACGCAATATTTGGAAGAAGCCGATCATCTTGCCGATGACATCGTCGTTGTAGATCACGGAAAGGTAATTGCTCGCGGAACTTCAGATCAGCTAAAGCGACAAGTAGGTGGCGAACGCCTTGAAGTCGTCGTGGAGGCAAAAGATTTGAATAGCGCTAAAGAGATTTTAAGTAGAGTTTCAGGTGCGCATATAAATGTTGATGAAGGGCTCCGCCAAGTTTCGGCCCCTGTGACTACAGGTTCGAAGGCTTTGATTGAAGCGGCGCGCGAGTTAGATGACCTTGGTATCCACCCGTTAGATATTGGGCTTAAACGACCTTCACTCGATGATGTTTTTATTTCACTAACTGGCCATGTAGCCGAGGAGCCGAAAGTGGAAGAAGATGGCGAAGCCGGCAAGAAGCGCAGGAGGAAAAAGTAGATGTCGCACGCAATTTCTGATGCCTTAGTCGTTACGAAGCGTCAATGGCTCCAGTTAATTCGAGTTCCTGAGGTCCTCATCTTTTCAACTATCCAGCCGGTGATGTTTGTTCTGCTCTTTCGTTATGTATTCGGCGGCTCTATCTCCACCGGAATTCCTGGCGTTGATTATGTACAACTTTTGATGCCGGGCATCTTCGTACAAACAGTCGCATTTACTCTTGCCGGTACAGCCGTTGGTCTCGCAGAAGATATGCAGAAAGGGCTGATTGATCGCTTCCGTTCACTTCCTATTTCAAGGGGAGCGGTTGTCTTTGGCCGAGCACTTGGTGATGGACTTTTAAATATTGTCGTTTTATTTGTAATGGGGATAGCTGGTTATGTTGTTGGGTGGCGACCCGATTCTGGAATCTTCAAGGTATTACTCGGGTTTCTCTTTCTTCTCTTTTTTGGTTTCTCGATGGCATGGATTGGTATCTTAATTGGGCTATCAGTCCGCTCTGCTCGAGTCGCAAACGCGGCCGTTTTCATTGCAGTCTTTCCGCTCACCTTTTTATCCAATGCTTTTGCCCCAACAACCGGAATGCCGAGAGCGCTCCAATACTTTGCAGAGTGGAATCCGGTATCAACAATGGTTGCCGCTTGTCGCGAACTCTTTGGCCTGCAAAATATTTTTGGGGTTACAGCGAATTCCTGGCCAAGCCAAAATCCACTTGCGATGTCATTAATCTATATAGTCTTGTTAATGGCAGTTTTTGTTCCCTTAAGTATTCGCAAGTACATCAATACCGCAACTAAATAAAGTTACGCGAAGAAATCTGCAGCGAGAATTTTTACTGTAATTGATTTGCCATTAGGCGCGGTGTAGCTCCGTTCATCGCCAACGCTTGCGCCCATAACCGCAGCGCCCAACGGGGATTGCTCGCTATAAACATCAAGCTCACCACTTGCAATCTCTCTTGAACCGAGAAGGAATTCCATCTCCTTTCCCATAATCTCAACGCCGACTTTCATCCCCGGTCCAACTTTTCCAGCCTCGCCACTCGGGGTACCGATCTCTGCATTTTCAAGGAGGGCTTTAAGTTGTCTAATTCGCGCCTCTAACTTTCCTTGCTCTTCACGTGCGGCGTGATAACCGCCATTTTCTTTTAGATCACCCTCAGCGCGGGCTGCTTCAATCTTCTTCACAACCTCAGCTCTACCAGTTGACTCAAGTTGAGAGAGTTCTGACTGGAGGCGATCTGCAGCCTCTTGGGTCAACCAGGTCTTTGCGCTCATAAGGGAGAGATTATTGCGACTTTCGCATGAGTTTTCTAAATCTCTAAATCGCTATGGTTTTATGCGACATTCGAGCACGCCTGCGTTCACAGCCGCGAGCCGAGTGGGTATTACCGCTGTGATTTTCACGGGGTTAGAGCTACTTGAAGCTACTTCAAGATCGATCTCGCCAACGATGTTTTTATCAAGATCTCTAGCAACGAGGGTGCAACTTTGAGCGATTTTTGGATCACTTCGATCTAACTCAAAAGTAATCTCGATGGCTCGCTCATCAATTGGTTTAAAACTCACTAAAGTAACGCGAGCAGGCGGATTGGAGTGATACCAAGCGCTCCACATCAACCACGGAAGTCCAATCACCAAAATCGCGATTGCTAGATATTTCCATAGACCAGCTTCAGACTTACCGTAGCGAGCTTCTAAAAGCTCCTTAGTCTCCCTAGGTAACTCTTGGTTCATGGGATGATTCTGGCATGGAAAGTGGCTATCTAGACCAAGGTATTGCTGGATCAATAACAATGATCACTCTAACTTTGGCAACCGTACTCCTGCTCCGCAGTTTCTATAAGAGATACAAACGGATGGAGCAACGACGGATTGAAGATGAGTCAAAGTAGAGGCCTTTTAAAAAAAGCAGGCAATTCACTTCTAGCTTTAATTCTAATTAGCGCATTTATCTGGTTAGGTTTTTGGCAGCTTGATCGGGCAGGAGAAGTAAAAGAATTACAGAAGCCATATCAAGAACAGCCGATTGTTCCTTTATCTGAAGTAGCGAGACCAAATAGCAACTTGAGTGGCGAATCGGTAAACAGAATTGTTGAGTTTTCAGGTGTTTATGTCGCACAGTTTGATGCGCCAAACCAGGTCGATAGCGCCGGAAGAAAATCAGATTGGCTAGTCGCCTTGATGGAAGTAGATGGTGGTGGATATCTTCTTGTTCTTAGAAGCGGTGTACAAAGTGATCTGCCTAGAGGCGACATCAAAGTCACCGGAAGAATTTTTCCAAGGCAATATGAAGATATAAGTGAACGAGAAGCAGGAAAGCTAAGTCGACTAGATCCATCTTTGCTCGTTGCCCAATATCCTGGTGATTACTACGACGGATTTGTTGCCGCCAATAACGAGATTCGAGATGGCATGGAGCTATCTGTTCCGCGAGTGATTCTCGAACCAGCCGAGCCGAGCATCCCGAGGTACTACTGGCAACACATCGCATATGTGGTTATTTGGTGGCTCATGGCTCTCGTAGTACTTTTCTTACCGTTATATGGCCGCTGGCGAGAGAGGAACCCATAAATGAAGGGCGTAGTTCAACGCTTTCGAGTCATGGCGCTACTTGCCGGGGTTATGTCTCTACTTCTCTGGTTTGTTGAGCTTCCCGTTGTCTATCTACTAGATGCACCAGAACTTGAAGCAAAGGTGAAGTGGATTCCCTTTGTTCACGGCTACGTATATGCAGTTTATGTATTAACTGCAATTCACTTCACCGCAAAGGCCCGCTTCACTATTAAGCGAATGATTCTCTTCATCCTCGCTGGAACTTTGCCTGTCCTCTCATTTATCGCAGAGCGAAGGGTCTCTCGCGAGTACAAGTTCTAGAGCTATAGAAATAGAGAAAATTGAAAATTAAAGCAATCATCAAGTCCGCTCTCTATCCAATTTATGAGCGACGGTTACTTCGCCGCTTAGATTTAGCAAACACCCCAAATCACATCGGAGTGATCCTTGATGGCAATCGCAGGTGGTCAAAGGAAAATCCATCGCCAACCGGAGATACCTCAGCTCGCCGCGGACATATTGCGGGCGCAGAGAAAATTATTGAACTTCTAGATTGGTGTGAAGAAACTGATATCAAAGTTGTAACGCTCTGGTTGCTCTCAAGTGATAATTTCAAGCGCCCTAGTGATGAAGTCCAATCTCTACTTGGCATTATTAATGACGCGGTTGAGAGATTGCGTTCAACCGGCCGTTGGAAAATTCGCCCCGTTGGTTCATTTGATTTACTTCCGGAATCATTACAGAAAACTCTTAAAGAAATCGAAGCAAGTACTGCAAATATTGAAGGTATAACGGTAAATGTGGCGATTGGGTATGGCGGCCGCCTTGAGATTATCGATGCGGTGCGTCGTTACATTGCCGAGTCGGCCTCTTTTGGAAAGAGTGCGGCTGAGATAAGCGAGGCGCTCTCGGCCGAGAAGGTCGATCAATATCTTTACACCGCCGGCCAACCGGATCCAGAGTTGGTCATACGTACTTCAGGTGAGCAACGCCTCGGCGGATTCTTACTCTGGCAGAGCCACCAATCTGAGTTCTACTTCTGCGAGGCTTACTGGCCAGACTTTCGTAAGGTGGATTTTCTCCGCGCACTTCGCTCATATTCATTAAGAGAGAGAAGATTAGGTAAATAGTTAGTTAGTAGAAAAAAACTTTGAGCGTGTCGCATGACTAGCAGGGCTCTCAGGATTTACCGTTTTCCAGTAAATAATTTCCCTCACTAACGAAGCTGTTAGTGCGAGACAACAGAATAAAAGTGCAGGAAGAGGAGCCAATTGGCCCGTCGTAGCTCCGAAGTTCTTAAGACCTACGTTCTTGATACCAGCGTCTTGCTAGCCGACCCCACCGCCCTGTTTCGCTTCGAAGAGCACGAAATAATCATCCCAATCGCTGTAATTGGCGAGTTAGAAACTAAGCGCGATCACCCTGAGTTGGGCTATTTTGCAAGGGCAGCTCTGCGCGCCCTAGACGACCTTCGGGTGGCTCATGGCCGGCTCGATAAACCACTAAAGATAAATGCCCAAGGCGGCACTCTCTCGGTCGAGCTAAATCACACAGATACCTCCGCACTTCCACATGGCTTTTTGCGCGATGGCACAAATGATTCGCGGATCTTGGCGATTGCCCGAAATCTTGTTGGTGAAGGAAAAGATGTCATCCTCGTAACGAAAGACCTACCTCTTCGCGTTAAGGCATCTTCGGTTGGAATCGTTGCTGAGGAGTATCGCGCTGAGTTGGTCCCAAGTAGCGGTTGGACCGGAATGGTCGAAGAGAGCGTTGGAAGTAAATTGATTGATGCCCTCTATGCCGGTGAGAAAGTTAGCGATCCGCTCGCGAAAGACCTTCCTTGTCATACCGGAGTCGTCTTGCACTCGGAAAAAGGAAGCGCTCTTGCCCGGGTTACTGCAGATAAATCTTTAGTTCTAGTCCGCGGCGATCGCAGCGCTTTTGGAATCCATGGTCGTTCCGCAGAACAGAGAGTCGCTCTTGATCTATTACTTGATAATGAAGTTGGAATTGTCTCTCTTGGCGGAAGAGCTGGAACAGGTAAATCTGCTCTAGCGCTCTGCGCTGGACTAGAGGCGGTAATGGAGCGAAGACTCCATAAGAAAGTTGTGGTCTTTCGCCCGCTCTATCCCGTTGGCGGACAAGAACTTGGCTACCTTCCTGGAACTGAAGGGGAGAAGATGTCTCCTTGGGCCCAAGCCGTCTTTGACACTCTTGGAGCGTTGGTCTCAAACCAAGTTATCGAAGAGATTATGGATCGAGGGCTAATTGAGGTCCTTCCACTTACTCACATCCGCGGCCGCTCACTTCATGATGCATTTGTAATTGTTGATGAAGCCCAATCCCTTGAGCGCGGGGTTCTCTTAACGGTGCTCTCCAGAATTGGCCAAGGCTCAAGAGTTGTCCTTACCCATGATGTCGCCCAGCGCGACAACCTTCGGGTCGGTCGCCATGACGGAGTTGTCGCCGTAATCGAGTCGCTCAAAGGCCATCCGCTCTTTGCTCATGTGACCCTTACCCGCTCCGAGCGTTCCCAGATCGCAGCCCTTGTGACTGAGCTACTTGAGGATCCAGTCCAACTCTTTGCCTAAAGCCCGAAAATAAGGGATTTTGCTTCATAAGGTATAAATCAGACAGTTTCGCATACGAACTGGGCTTTTATTATCCACATTTCCTGTGAGATTTTACTTTTTTCCGCCACGCGCCTGTTTTGATTTGCGGGTGGCTTCACCCTTTGTCACCCTTCAGGTCGGATTTCCAACCTAACCGACCACCTTCCCCCTTATATGACCTCGAAAGAGGAGGTAGAAGCATGCGAAAGCGAGCGCTAGCGCCCTTTGCGGCATCGGCTATCGCCGCCTTCTCTCTCTTCGCCACCCTTGAATTGGCGGTTGTAAGTGGCGCATCGGCCGAGCAGGCAGAAGTTGAGAGCTCTGAAAGGAGCGCCAACTTGGTTGTTGATGTCCCCGATCTTCCACAGCCTCTGCGCCCAACCTCGGTGGTAATTAGTGAGCGCCGCGCAGTGGCATCGATGGATATGTTGATGGTCTCCCAGATGGTTGAACAGGTCGAAAAGGCGCGTACCCCAAAGGGCGCACGGAAGATTGCCCAAGGTATCGCCAAGGAAAAGTATGGCTGGGGCAGCTACCAGTTCTCTTGCCTAAATACTCTCTGGACAAAAGAAAGTCATTGGAATTACCGGGCTCGCAATCCACGTACCGGCGCACATGGAATTCCACAAGCCCTTCCTGCTGCAAAGATGGATGTAATCTCGACGGATTGGCGGACCAATCCAATCACTCAGATCCGCTGGGGACTTCATTACATAGATGTCCGCTATGAAACACCTTGCCGAGCGCTCGCAAAATTCAAGCGCTCCCGTTATTACTAATTTTTAGATTGGGCGAGCACCAATAGTTAACGGTTTAGAAGTTTCGGCAAAGAAATCATTTCCTTTATCGTCAACCACAATAAATGCCGGAAAATCTTGAACTTCAATCTTCCAGACTGCTTCCATACCTAATTCTTCATAATCAAGAACTTCTACCTTCTTGATGCAATCTTGGGCAAGGCGAGCAGCAGGGCCACCAACAGAGCCAAGATAGAAACCACCAAATTTCTTACAAGCCTCAGTAACTTGCTTTGAGCGATTTCCTTTTGCCAGCATAACTAGCGAACCACCAAGTGCTTGGAATTGTTCGACATAAGAATCCATTCGCCCAGCTGTAGTTGGGCCAAATGATCCGGATATATAGCCTTCGGGAGTCTTTGCCGGACCCGCGTAATAGACCGGATACTGTTTGAAATATTCTGGCATTGGCTTTCCTGAGTCAATCACCTCTTTTATTTTTGCATGGGCAAGATCGCGCGCCACAACCAAGGTTCCAGTTAGAGAAAGCCTTGTTTTTACAGGGTACTTAGAGAGTTCTTTATTGATCTCAGCCATCGGGCGATTCAATTCAATCCGAACCACGTTATCGTCGAGATGCTCATCTGTTGTCTCAGGTAAGAAGTGGGCTGGATCAGTCTCTAATTTCTCAATAAAGACGCCCTCTTTAGTGATCTTCGCTTTTGCTTGGCGATCGGCTGAACAAGAGACGGCGATTGAAATTGGAAGTGACGCACCGTGGCGAGGTAGGCGAATTACCCGTACATCGTGACAGAAGTATTTGCCACCGAATTGAGCGCCAATACCGAGCTTCTGGGTTAACTCAAAAACCTGCTTTTCTAGCTCCGGGTCGCGAAAAGCCCTTCCGGTTTTGGCATTTCCAGTAGTTGGTAGCGAATCTAAGTATCTGGTTGAGGCTAGCTTCGCTGTTTTCGCGGTGAATTCAGCGCTCGTTCCGCCAATCACGATTGCCAGGTGATAGGGAGGACAAGCGGCAGTTCCAAGGGAGCGCAACTTCTCTTCTAGCCAGATCAAGAAAGTCTTAGGGTTAAGGATTGCCTTTGTTTCTTGATAAAGAAATGACTTGTTGGCACTTCCGCCACCCTTTGCGATGAATAAGAAGTTGTATTCATCTGGGTGATCAAAGTCAGAGTAGATCTCAACTTGGGCGGGAAGATTATTTCCAGTGTTCTTCTCTTCCCACATCGTCACGGGAGCTAATTGTGAATACCGCAGATTTAACTTTGTAAATGCATCATAAACACCGCGTGAGATTGTTACCTCATCGCGCTCAGAGGTTAGAACTTGTTGCCCCTTCTTTCCCATGATGATTGCAGTTCCAGTGTCTTGGCACATGGGCAGGATTCCACCGGCTGAGATATTGGCATTCTTTAACAGATCAAGGGCTACGAATCGATCGTTAGGTGAGCTCTCTGGGTCTTTTAGGATCTTCGCTAACTGGGCTAAATGATCGCTTCTTAGATAATGCGAGATATCGTGCATAGCAACTTCAGTTAAATTGCGAATTGCTTCTGGGCTTACTTTTAAGAAGGTTCGACCATCCGCTTCAAAGGTAGATACGCCCTCTTTTGAAACTAATCGATACTCGGTCTCATCCTCACCAATCGGCAAGAGATCCTCATAGATGAATTCCGGCATTACTTTTCCTTCGAATTCTCTCTCGCTTCAACGCCACTTATTTTGCTTGCGGCCTCAAGTTTTGCCTTCGCGCCATCGAGCCACTCTTGGCAGATTGCTGCTAACTCTTCGCCCCGCTCCCAAAGTTTTAACGAATCCTCAAGACCAAGACCACCTGATTCAAGAGTTGCCACGACTTTAGCCAATTCATCACGCGCAGCTTCATAACTCATCTCGGCCATATTCGTAATCTACTCGCCTTTCATCGCGCGAGAGGTTGAATCACTCTCAACTTCGCCTGTGGCTGTTGCAATCGCCACACCTTCGGCAAGACGAAGTCTTAACCGTTCACCTTTATCGAGACTCTTAGGTGAGCGAAGGATTGAACCATCACTTCTTTGGACTACCGCATAACCGCGATCAAGCGTTGCTTGTGGTGAGAGCGTACGAACTCGCGCGATGAGATGAGTTAACTCTTCTGTTGATCGAATAAGTCGTGAATTGATTCCGGCAAATGAGCGTTGCATCAAGCCAACGACTTTGGTCATCTCTAATACGACTCGATCATTTATTTTTCGATCAGCCCGCTCTCTTAATTGTTTGATGCGTTCATATTCCTCTTTAATATCAGGAACTACTCGCTTTGCTGCATCTGTAGGTGTTGAGGCTCTTAAGTCCGCCACAAGGTCCAACAGTGGAGTATCTTGTTCGTGACCGATTGCGCTAACGATGGGCTTTTTGCAACTTGCCGCAAGGCGCACTAGTCCTTCATCGGAGAAGGGCAACAAATCTTCGAAGGAACCGCCACCGCGGGTAATGATGATGACATCAATTTCAGGGTCGGCATCGAGCTCTTTAAGGGCTGCAGATACTTGGATTACCGCATCCGCGCCTTGGACTGCGACTTCGCGGGTCTCGAATAGAACAGCTGGCCATCTACGTTTGGCATTCTCTTTCACATCTTTCTCAGCTGCACTAGCCCGGCCACAAATTAATCCAATCTTTCGCGGCAGAAAGGGAAGCGGCTTCTTACGCTCGGATGCGAATAAACCTTCGGCGGCGAGCATCTTCTTTAGCGCCTCAAGGCGCGCTAATAATTCACCAACGCCAACCTGGCGAATCTCTTTTGCATTTAACGAAAGCCGACCGGTTGGGGTGTAGAAATTCACTTTTGAGTTGATGACAACGCGGGCGTTATCAGTAAGTGGAGCAACTGCTTTAAAAACAGAGCGCGGACAGGTCACTTCTAAGTACATATCAACGCTGGGATCACGGAGGCGCATGTAAACCATTCCGGAACCAGCGCGATCATTTAGTTGAGCAATCTCACCTTCAACCCAGATTTGGCCAAGTCGATTAATGTAATCGCTAATTGCTTCTGAAACGACGCGTACCGGAACTGGCTTCTCCGCTGAAGTTTCGAGCATGGCGCGATACTAATAGGATGCGCGCATGACGAAGCGAGTTCTTCTAGCTGCGCCTCGCGGTTATTGCGCCGGAGTAGATCGCGCGGTTATTACCGTCGAAAAAGCGTTAGATCTCTATGGCGCCCCGGTCTATGTAAGAAAGCAGATTGTTCATAATAAACATGTTGTTGAATCCCTGGAAAAGAAGGGCGCAATATTTGTTGAGAATACCGATGAAATTCCTGAGGGGGCGCTAGTTGTCTTCTCGGCACATGGAGTTTCACCTCAAGTTCACCAAGAAGCTGCAACCCGCCAACTAAAAACAATTGATGCGACCTGTCCGCTCGTTACGAAGGTGCACCAAGAAGCACGTCGGTTTGCCGCAGATGACCTACAAATTCTCCTTATCGGCCATCATGGCCATGAAGAGGTCGAAGGCACCGCTGGTGAAGCCCCAGATCACATCAAATTAGTGGATGGGCTAGAGCAAGCGCGCAGTATTGAAATTGATCCAAATCGCCCAGTTGCCTGGCTCTCACAGACAACACTTAGCGTTGATGAAACACTAGACACGGTTAGAATTCTTAAAGAGCGTTTTCCAAATCTTCAAGATCCACCATCAGATGACATCTGTTACGCGACCCAGAATCGCCAAGTAGCAATAAAGCAGATCGCTCCCCAGACCGAGTTGGTACTTGTTGTGGGATCAACCAACTCTTCAAATTCAGTCCGCTTGGTAGAAGTAGCTAAGGAATACGGCGCAAAGGCGGCTTACCTAATTGATTATGCAAGTGAGATAAAAGATGAATGGTTTGAGGGCGTTGAGACAATAGGTGTAACTAGCGGCGCCTCAGTCCCAGAGTTACTTGTTAAGGATCTCTTAGAAGTGCTAGCCCGCCGTGGTTTTAGCGATGTGCAAGAGGTAAGAGCGATGGAAGAGAGCCTCTTATTTGCCCTTCCACCAGAGTTACGGAAAGACCTAAAGGCTGCTGGAAAGTAGTTGCTTCCGCTCTTTGAAGTAATACCACCAACCAAATAACGATCCGCTAATTAAAAAGGGCGCAACGCTTGCAAGGCCCGTTATTAGATCAATCCCAATTCGAGTAAAGCTAAGTGAGATACCTCCAACGGTTGGAAGGAGCAAGAGAGTTGCGATGGCAAAGGCGATTGGTGGGTTTACTACTGCAACGTATGTAGTGCCTTTACGCCCGTAAATCAAAGCTCCGTAATAAGAAATCCAGATTGCAATACCAGTTATAAATCCGACATTAGAGCGGAAGAAGATTTCAACCAGTGCAACAAAACCAATCAGTGCGAATTGCAGAATCACTATTCCTGGTTTAGTTAAACCGGCGCCTTTGACTGGGCTCTTTATTGGTGGTTTGGGAAGGTTATTTGTCATCACTATCACTTTCATCAGAGTCATCAAGGTCAATATCTTCAGCCGCTAAATCCGGCGCCTCAAGCTCCTTTGGAGCAATAAGCCTTACCTCGTCATCAACATCTTCAATTGCTTTTAACTTACTTGAGGATGGGGCACCAAGCTTGACCATCTTTCGAGCTGGCTTTAGAACATTCTCTTCAGCGCTCTTAATTAGATCGTTAAAGGCTCGCTCTGTTGATTTAATGCGATCACCAAGGGTCTCGATCTTTGAATGTACTTTTCCGATTCGCTTTAATAATTCCCCAGCGAGATCAGTAATTTCTTGGGCGTTCTTTGCAAGGTCGCTACGGCTAAAGACATAGGCAACGGTGCGAAGAAGCGCCATCATCGTAGTTGGGGTGGCGATAGTTACATTCTTCTCGAAAGCTTTATGGAGCAGTTGTGGCTCAACATCAAGGGCCTCAGAGAGAATTGATTCAAAAGGCGCGAAAAGAACTACGTAATCAGGGGAGTTGCCCTTCTCTTGATAGCCCCGTTTTGCTAGTGCATTTACATGACCAAGCAGATCCTTCGCATGCTGTTGCATTAACTCTTTCCGCTTAATTGGATCTTTCTCAACGACCGCTTCAAGAAAGCGATCAAAGGGGAATTTGGAGTCGATAAAAATTTCACTTCCACCGGGGACAGAGATCTTTATATCTGGCTTTGAAATTTCAGTTCCAGTTGTTCGGTAATCCTGTTTAAAGAAGTGTTCGTTCTCTAGTAGCCCGGCATTTTCAAGGAGAGTTTCTAGTTGGGCTTCACCATATTTACCGCGAGTTTGGGAGTTAGATAGTGCGCCAGCAAGTTTTGTTGTCTCGCGGAGCAGATTCTCATTTCCAAGTCGCATTGTTTCGATTTGGGAGCGCATCTCACTTTCAGCCCGTGCGCGCTTTACTTCAGCTTCTTGCGCTTGGGTAGTTAGTTGGGTCATCCCAGTTGTAACAGCGCGAAGTTGTTCATTAAGAGTTGTTAAGCGAGCTTCTTCACGGCGAAGTTCTTCTAGTTGTGTATTAAGTATCGCTACCTTTCCCTTTTCTGCGTTTACACGTAGTGAGGCAAAGAGAAATCCGATAGCAAGGCCAATCGCCAAGCCGATGATGAGGAATATCGCACCGTTCATATGCCAATCGTGGCAGGAGGGACTGACATTGCCGGTTAGGCTCTACCCCTCGTGAGCCTTTCAATCGGAATCGTCGGCCTTCCAAATGTTGGAAAATCGACCCTCTTTAATGCGCTGACTAAGAACAATGTCCTCGCTGCGAATTACCCCTTCGCCACAATCGAGCCCAATGTCGGCGTCGTCGGCGTCCCAGATGAGCGTCTAAGAGTCCTAGCCAAAATCTTCAATTCTGAGCGGGTAATACCAGCCTCCGTCTCCTTCGTCGATATCGCCGGAATCGTAAAAGGGGCATCAGAAGGTGCTGGCCTTGGAAATAAGTTCCTTGCAAATATCCGCGAGAGCGATGCAATCTGTCAGGTAATTCGCGTCTTTAGCGATCCTGATGTTGTCCATGTCGATGGCTCGGTAAACCCATCTAGTGATATCGAGACGATCAATACCGAACTTCAATTAGCCGATCTCCAAACTATTGAAAAAGCGATTCCGCGGGTTGAGAAAGAGGCCCGCCAAAACAAAGAGCGCGCTGTATTTCTTGAGGCGATCAAAGCCGCAGAGAAAGTGTTAGCAGATGGCAAATTGCTATTCGGCTCAAATCTTGATCTCGAAGTTCTTAAAGAATTAGGACTTCTGACCGCAAAGCCTTTCTTATATGTCTTTAATGTCGATGCGGCTGAATTGGGCGATCTAGAACTAAGAAAGAAATTACAAGCGCTAGTTGCTCCGGCCGAAGCGATCTTTCTTGATGCTAAGACTGAGGCCGAACTTGCTGAGTTAGATGATGCTGAATCCTTGGAATTGCTCAAGTCAATTGGGCTAGAAGAGCCAGGTTTGAGTACCCTTGCTCGAGTCGGCTTCAATACCTTGGGGCTACAGACTTATCTAACGGCGGGTGAGAAGGAAGCTCGCGCTTGGACAATCCATAAGGGCGATACCGCTCCGATGGCCGCCGGAGTCATTCATACAGATTTTCAAAAAGGTTTTATCAAGGCAGAGATCATCTCTTTCGATGAGTTGGTCGCTGCCGGTTCGATGAGCGAAGCTCGCTCGCGCGGAAAGGTCCGCATGGAAGGAAAGGATTACGTAATGCAAGTTGGAGATGTTGTGGAGTTCCGATTTAATGTCTAAAAACCATTCAAAATCGACACATTTGGCCGGTCTTGCTGAGAAAGAGCGGGCCGAACTTCGCAATATCGCAATCATCGCCCACGTAGATCATGGCAAGACAACTTTGGTTGATGCGATGTTATGGCAATCCGGCGCCTTTGCGGCCCACAAGGAGCAATCTGAAACTCAAGATCGCGTTATGGATTCGATGGATCTTGAACGCGAAAAGGGAATTACGATTCTTGCGAAGAACACCGCCGTTAAGCGTGGCACAACAATCGTAAACATTATCGATACCCCAGGCCATGCTGACTTTGGTGGCGAAGTCGAGCGCGGACTTGAGATGGTTGATGGCGTTGCGCTTCTTGTTGATGCCTCTGAAGGTCCATTACCTCAAACTCGTTTCGTACTTCGCAAAGCGCTGCAAAAGAATCTTCCAGTTATTTTGATTATCAATAAAGTCGATCGCCCTGATGCGCGTATCGCAGCAGTTGTCGATGAGACCTATGAGTTGTTCTTAGATCTTGATGCAACTGAAGATCAAATTGATTTTCCAATTGTCTATACCTCAGCAAAAGCTGGCCGAGCATCGCTAAATCGTCCAAGTGATGGCGGTATGCCAGATACTGAAAATCTCGATGTACTTTTTGATGTAATTTTTAAAACGATTCCGGCGCCCAAGTTCCACGAAGGCGCGCCACTACAAGCACACGTCACAAATCTTGATTCATCCCCATACCTCGGTCGCCTCGCGCTCTGTCGCGTACATGAAGGCACAATTAAAAAAGGCCAGATGGTTACTTGGATGAAGACTGATGGCTCACAAGAGAAGGTGAAGATCTCAGAGTTAATGATGACCGAGGGCCTTGAGCGCATCCCCGTAACTCAAGCTGGCCCAGGCGACATAATCGCTGTTGCAGGTATTGAAACCATCACTCTAGGTGAGACCTTGGCTGACATTGAAAACGCTCATGCCCTGCCCTTAATCACAGTTGATGAGCCAAGTATTTCGATGACTATCGGTATAAATACCTCTCCTCTAGCTGGCCGAGTAGGTAAGAAATTGACCGCCCGCCTTGTCAAAAATCGCCTTGATAGCGAGCTTGTTGGAAATGTTTCACTTCGAGTATTAAATACCGAACGCCCAGATACTTGGGAAGTTCAAGGCCGCGGAGAATTACAACTAGCAGTTCTCGTAGAGATGATGCGCCGCGAAGGATTTGAGTTAACCGTTGGAAAGCCACAAGTAGTTACAAAGATGATTGATGGCAAATTAAATGAACCGATGGAGCGCCTCACGATTGATGCCCCAGAAGATTATCTAGGTGTAATCACCCAACTCATGGCGCTTCGTAAGGGACGTATGGAACAGATGGTCAATCATGGAACCGGTTGGATTCGAATGGATTTCAAAGTCCCATCCCGCGGATTAATTGGATTTAGAACTGAGTTCTTAACTGAGACTCGTGGTACCGGACTTTTGCACCATGTCTTTGATGGATATGAACCTTGGAACGGTGAACTTCGCACGCGACCAACTGGTTCTCTAGTTTCTGATCGCTCTGGAACTGCAACCTCATATGCAATCTTCGCGCTACAGGAGCGTGGCACAATTTTCTCTGAAGTTGGTTCGGATGTTTATGAGGGAATGGTGATTGGTGAGAATTCCCGTCCGGAAGATATGGATGTAAATATCGTGCGCGAGAAGAAGTTAACCAATATGCGCGCTGCCGGCTCTGATGAAAATGAGCGGCTCATCCCGCCGAAGATTTTGAATCTAGAACAAGCCCTTGAATATTGCCGCGAAGATGAGTGCGTTGAAGTAACCCCAATTAATGTGCGGATACGCAAAGTTGTTCTTGATCAAAATGAGCGCTCGCGACTTACCTCAAAGGCAAAGAAGGCGAATCAAGAGGGTTAAGTAAAAGGGCTAAGCCCAACACGCCGAAAAATCGCTCAAAAACGCTTATAA